>CASGED010000007.1 GCA_949300425.1 uncultured Bacteroides sp. | reverse complement strand
AAATTATCCGTCTGGACTCCAATCTGAAGGACAAAGACGCAATTATAGAATTACTAAAAGAAAGGAGGCAAAATATGTAACATTGAATACTGTGGTCAATATGATGATTGGCACATAGTAGCGCAGAATGTTTACACCAATATCGGTAGTTATCTGGTTTTCAAATATATATTGCTATCATTTCGACAGCTATTGAGTTTGGATATTCGATGGGAACTCGATAAGAGAAATCAAATTCACGAGACTGTTTGCTATTTGTTTTCTACATAGTACATAACTCATTGAATATGAATATCTAATTAGAGTGGCGCAAGCGGCAATCGAAGACAAACTCTAAAAATCTGCAACGACGTTGATATTTTGCTTCCATCTGCATTTTATATGCAAAACATTTGTTTTTCATTTGTTTTCCCAATGGAGGCTAATCAACTCAATACCAGTAAGGTATTAAAGCGGCGCAGGCGGCGGTAGAGGACGCTCAGTAATTAGCTGATATTTAATAGAATAGGCGGTAAGTGGCTTTGGATAAGCACTTTACCGCCTATTGTTGTGAATGGACTTATTACAGATTCTTTCCAGAATCTCCCTTTATCTTCGCTTTCCTTATATATAATGCAGACAAAAGATGAAGAAACACCGCTTTTTGATGGCTTTGACGTTGGGCATGGCCTGTCTTCCGGCGCTTGTGTCCGCCGGGGAGCCGGACAATACCACATGGCTCAAAATGGGGGCGCAATACGAAGTGAACGAACGCTGGGAGGTGGCCGGCGGGTTGGAGTGGCGCACCAAGCAGGATGTGGGCATGACCGACCGCCTGGGGTTGGACGTGGCCGCCAAGTACGAGGTGTTGCCCTTCCTCAAACTGGGGGCGGGCTATGAGGTACACTATCGCAACCGGGGCGGCGAGGGCTGGAAGTTCCGCCACCGATACCATGCCGACGGGACGCTTTCGGGGAAATGGATGCGCCTGAAGCTGAGCCTGCGCGAACGCTTCCAGCACACGTGGAATACGGAGGAAAAAGAATTCCGCCTCCGCTCGCGCCTGAAGCTGGCCTACGACATCCGGCGTTGTAAACTGGAACCGTATGCCTCGGTGGAAATGTACAACGGGCTGGGGCGGGGCGAGCGGTTCGATGTGGCGCGCATGCGCTACCGGGCAGGGTTGACCCTCCCGCTCTTCTCCGAACGCTGGGAGGCCGACGTGTTCTATTGCCGCCAGTGGGAGCGGGACGGGCGGAAAAACATCTTCGGAGTGGATTGCGTGTACAAATTCTGAAACTTTTGTGATAAAAGTTTGGAGGTTTGAATGGAATGCTTTATTTTTGTCGCGAAATGAAAGGTTTTATGAGAAATTTAGCAGCACACCATCACCATCATCATTGCTCCAACGGATAGACATTTCGGTGGCGAAGGGCGTATGCGTGTGTGAAGACAACAAGAAGATATGCGGAAAGGAAGCTGGCCGAAACGTTGCGGTAGCTTCCTTTTTTTATTTGGAATAATAACTTTAAATATAAATATGAACAAGACCATGCTAAGAATAGCCGTACAATCCAAAGGCCGTCTGTATGAAGAGACGATGCAATTGTTAGAAGAGTCGGACATCAAGCTGAGCACCTCCAAGCGCACGTTGCTGGTGCAGGCGTCCAATTTCCCCGTCGAGGTACTCTTCCTCCGGGACGACGACATCCCCCAGACCGTAGCCACGGGCGTGGCCGACGTGGGTATCGTGGGTGAGAACGAGTTTATGGAACGTGCCGAGGACGCCGACATCGTGAAGCGTCTGGGCTTCAGCAAGTGCCGCCTCTCGCTGGCCATCCCCGCGGACGTGGATTATCCCGGCGTGCGCTGGTTTGAGGGCAAGAAGATAGCCACGTCCTACCCCGGCATCCTCGCGCGCTACTTGCAGGAACAGGGCGTGCGGGCCGAGATACACGTCATCACCGGCTCCGTGGAAGTGTCACCAGGCATCGGGCTGGCGGACGGTATCTTCGACATCGTAAGCTCCGGCTCCACGCTCGTGAGCAACCGCCTGAAGGAGGTGGAGGTCGTGATGCGCTCGGAAGCCCTGCTCATCGGCCACAAGCGGATGAGCGAAGAGAAACGCGAAATCCTGCGCGAACTTCTCTTCCGCATCGACGCCGTAAAGACCGCCGAGGACAAGAAGTACGTCCTGATGAATGCCCCGCGCGAGAAAGTGGACGCCATCGTCTCCCTCCTGCCCGGCATGAAAAGCCCCACGGTGATGCCCTTGGCGCAAGAAGGCTGGTGCTCCGTACACACGGTGCTGGACGAGAAATGCTTTTGGGAAATCATCGGCAAGCTCAAGGCTTTGGGCGCCGAAGGCATCCTGGTACTGCCCATTGAGAAAATGATTGTCTAACACTTGAATAAAGAATGAAGAACTAAGAATGAAGAATGCCATGCGGGTGAAATAATTTTCTTCATTTAAAATTCTTCATTCTTCATTCTTTCATTCTTCATTAAAAAATGATACTCGTAGATTACCCTGAAAAATCGAGGTGGACGGAGCTTCTGAAACGTCCCGTGATGAATACCGAACACCTGTTCGACACCGTGCGCGACATCATCCGCACCGTGCGTGCCGAGGGAGACAAGGCCGTGCTCCGATATGAGGAGCAGTTTGACAAAGTGCAGCTCGAAACATTGGAAGTCACTCCGCAGGAGTTTGACGAGGCCGAAACTTTGGTGAGCCAAGAGCTGAAGGACGCCATCAGCCTGGCGGCCCGCAATATCGAGGCTTTCCATGCCGCCCAGCGTTTCGAGCCGATAGAAGTAGAAACTCAGCCGGGCGTTACCTGCTGGCAAAAATCGGTGCCCATCGAGCGCGTAGGCCTCTACGTTCCCGGAGGGACGGCTCCCCTCTTCTCCACCGTGCTGATGCTGGCCGTGCCTGCCCGTATAGCCGGATGCCGGGAGATTGTGCTCTGCACCCCGCCCGCCCGTTCGGGCAAAGTGCATCCCGCCGTGCTCGTGGCCGCCCGTGTGGCCGGAGTGCGCCGGGTGTTCAAGGCCGGAGGCGTGCAGGCCATAGCCGCCATGGCCTACGGCACGGAGAGCGTCCCTAAAGTGTACAAGATATTCGGGCCCGGAAACCAATACGTCACTGCGGCCAAGCAACTCGTGAGCTTGCGCGACGTGGCTATCGACATGCCCGCCGGCCCTTCCGAAGTAGAGGTGCTGGCCGATGCCAAGGCCAATCCCGTCTTTGTGGCTGCCGACCTCCTGAGCCAGGCCGAGCACGGGGTGGACAGCCAGGCCATCCTCGTGACCACATCCAAGGAACTCCAACTGGCCGTACAGAAGGAAGTGGAACGCCAGTTGGAGCTATTGCCCCGCAAGGACATCGCTTCCCGCTCGTTGGAGAGCAGCAAGCTGATTGTGGTGCGCGATATGGACGAGGCTCTCGATATGACCAACGACTACGCTCCCGAGCATCTCATCATCGAGACTGAGGATTACGCCGCGCTGGCCGGACGCGTCACCCATGCCGGCTCCGTATTCTTAGGCTCGCTTACCCCTGAGAGTGCGGGCGACTATGCTTCGGGCACCAACCACACCTTGCCCACCAACGGCTATGCCAAGGCCTATAGTGGCGTGTGCCTGGACAGCTTCGTCCGGAAGATGACCTTCCAGGAGATACGGCCCGAAGGCCTTCGGCGGATAGGACCCGCCATCGAGCTTATGGCCGCCAACGAGAGCCTGGACGGGCACAAGAATGCCGTCACCGTACGGTTGGCGGAGCTGGAGAGGTAAATGGGAATTTAAACCACTGATGAACACGGATTAAACGGGATGAGCACAGATGTATCTGTCACCCTGAGCGTAGTCGAAGGGTCTCATGTAAGACCTCCTCATACACTACGTGAGATGTCTCGACAAGCTCGACATGACAGATACCTTAAAATCCGTGTAAATCCGTACTATCTGTGTTATCTGTGGTTCCCCCCGCTAAATTATCATTTAATATATTTGTTGTTATGAAACCTTTACAAGAATTAGTTCGCCCCAATATATGGAAGCTGAAGCCATACTCCTCCGCGCGCGATGAATATAGCGGAAGCTCGGCCTCCGTCTTTCTCGACGCCAACGAGAATCCGTACAACACTCCGAACAACCGATACCCCGACCCCTTGCAACGGGACGTGAAGAAAGGTATCGGAAAAATCAAAGGCGTGCCCGTGGGAAACATCTTTTTAGGCAACGGGAGCGACGAGGCCATCGACCTCGCATACCGTGTCTTTTGCGAGCCCCGCGTGGATAACGTGGTGGCCATCGACCCTACGTATGGCATGTACCAGGTGTGCGCGGACATCAACGAAGTGGCCTATCGCAAAGTCTTGCTGGACGACCGGTTCCAGTTTAAGGCCGAAGACCTGCTGGCCGCGTCCGACGAGCGCACCAAACTGATGTTCCTTTGCTCGCCCAATAATCCGACGGGCAACAACCTGTGTCGGGAGGAGATAGAGCGGCTGCTCCGGGGCTTCGAGGGAATTGTCATCGTGGACGAGGCGTACATCGACTTTTCCGAAGCGCGCTCTTTTCTGCCCGACCTGGCAAAATACCCCAACCTGATAGTCCTCCAGACCTTTTCCAAGGCTTGGGGATGCGCGGCCATCCGCCTGGGCATGGCTTTCGCCTCCGAGGACATCATCGCCCTCTTCAACAAGGTGAAATATCCCTACAACGTGAACCTGCTGACCCAGAAACAGGCCTCCGAGATGGTGCTTCGTCATTATGAGGTAGACCGTTGGGTGAAGACGTTGAAGGAGGAACGCGCGTGGCTCGAAGAGCGTTTCCGCGCCTTGCCTTGCGTGGAGCGGATTTTCCCTTCCGACGCCAATTTCTTCCTGGCCCGTGTCACCGACGCCTGCGCCGTCTATGATTACTTAGTGAGCCGGGGTGTCATCGTGCGCAACCGGAATTCGGTCGCCTTGTGCGGAAATTGCCTGCGTGTCACGGTGGGTACCCGCCTGGAGAATGAAAAACTGCTGGAGGCGTTGGAGAAATATAAGTAAGGTAAATGGGAATTTAGATGGCACACAGATGACACAGATTAAAAAAGATGACCACAGATGTATCTGTCACCCTGAGCGTAGTCGAAGGGTCTCATGTAAGACCTTCTCATGCGTTACGTGAGATGTCTCGACAAGCTCGACATGACAGATAACATCATAAAAATCTGTGTAAATCTGTCTAATCTGTGTCATCTGTGTGCCATAAAACACAACGCTAAATTATCATTTCATGAAAAAAGTATTATTTATAGACCGGGACGGGACATTGGTTGTCGAACCGCCCGTAGATTATCAGCTGGATTCGTTCGCTAAGCTGGAGTTTTACCCCAAAGTGATGCGCAACCTGGGCTTTATCCGGAACAAGCTCGATTTCGAGTTCGTCATGGTCACCAATCAGGACGGGCTGGGCACAAGTTCCTTCCCCGAGGACACTTTCTGGCCCGTACACAACCTCGTAATGCAGACCCTGGCGGGCGAAGGCATTACGTTCGACGACGTGTGCATCGACCGTAGTTTCCCCGAAGACAACGCCCCCACGCGCAAGCCCCGGACGGGGATGCTCGCCAAATACCTGGACAATGCGGAGTATGACCTGGCGGGCAGCTTCGTGATAGGCGACCGTCCCACGGACGTGGAGCTGGCCAAAAACCTGGGATGCCGAGCCATCCTGCTTCAGGAGGATAAATCGGCGTTAAGCCCCGGCCTGGAAGCGGTGTGTGCCTTGGCCACGACGGACTGGGACCGGGTGGCCGATTTCCTCTTTGCCGGCGAGCGGCGGGCGGAGGTGCACCGGGTGACGCATGAGACGGATGTATATGTTTCCCTCGATTTGGACGGGACGGGACGCTGCGACATCCGTACGGGACTGGGTTTCTTCGACCACATGCTGGAGCAGATAGGCAAGCACGGAGGCATGGACCTGACCATCCGGGTGAAGGGCGACCTGCACGTGGACGAGCACCACACCATCGAAGACACGGCCTTGGCTTTGGGCGAATGCCTGTACCGGGCCTTAGGCGACAAGCGGGGCATTGAACGTTATGGTTACGCCTTGCCCATGGACGATTGCTTGTGCCAGGTGTGCCTGGACTTCGGCGGGCGTCCCTGGCTGGTGTGGCAGGCCGACTTCAAGCGCGAGCGGATAGGGGAGATGCCCACCGAGATGTTCCTCCACTTCTTCAAGTCGTTGAGCGACGCGGCCCGGATGAACCTTCACGTCAAGGCCGAAGGCGCCAACGAGCACCACAAGATAGAGGGCATCTTCAAAGCCTTGGCGCGAGCCCTGAAGATGGCCGTTAGGCGCGATATTTATCATTATGAGCTTCCTTCCTCCAAAGGAGTCTTGTGATGTCCGTTTGTTTTACTGTGTGGCGGAGGGTAAAAACGCCCTTTCGCCCGTACACGCTTGGAACGGCCGCCCTTCAAGTAGGGAATAGAGTTATTCCGTCTTTCTTGTTGAATATCAGTTTGTTAGTGCTTCTGCTTTTCTGAGCGGAGGCGATTCTAAGGCTCATTTTTAGGCTCAGGCTCACTATGAGCCTTCCCTACAGTGCAAAAAAGAGGAGAAAAGGAAGAAAATGTAAGTATTTATTGAATCAAGAGGGACGATGGGACCGGATTTTCGTATAATCAACATTCTTAAATCGGCCTATACGATAAATATTCCTTACGAGGTCTCGGGACGGAATTTTATCGCCTTTCTTTTGCAAGGAAATAAGAAAAAGAGCGTTTTATGGTTTATTTGGATGTTTTACTATTGATAATCAGTGTGTTATGTTTTCTGCGTCCCAATTTCAACCTGTAGGGAAGGCTTATAGTGAGCCTGAGCCTAAAAATGAGCCCTAAAAAGAGATTTATTCAGCGGGTGTTGGTAATATTTATATATGAATAGTTGTATGGGTTGGCTGTTTTTGTACGTGCAGATTACTTTTAGTCCCCTCTTTCGTCCCATTAAATCTCCCCTCTCGTCCCATTAAACCTTATCCCTCGTCCCATTAAACGTGACGGAACGTCCCTTTAAATCTTATTTCGTCGGAGCTCCTTTCCCGTCTTTTACGTTGCTTTCTTACCCTGAACAGATGTTTATGATTGTTATCAAAAAGAACACTAATCTCTCCTTTCCCTCCAAAAATTGTCGTATAAATGTAATATTTATATGGATTTTATTCATTATCTTTGCAGGACGAAACAGAATTTAATGTTCAATTAACACTTATCTATTAACTAAATGACTGAATTATGAAAAGAAGTCTGATTCAATTCCTGTTCCTTGCCGTCCTGTCGTTGTGCAGCACGTATGCGCTGGCGCAGAACGTCACGGTGAGAGGTCAGCTTGTAGACGCTGAGACAGGTGAACCGCTGGTAGGCGCCGCCGTCATGGTGGAAGGCACCACGCAGGGTTCTGTGACTAACGTAGACGGTTACTTCGAGCAAAGAGTTGCTCCGAACGCCACGTTGCTCTTCAAGTACGTGGGCTACAAGGACCTCACGAAGGATGTACCGCGGAGGGGCGCCTCCGTAGACATGGGCGTCATCGAGATGCAGCCGGACGCGGTGTTGCTGAAGGACGTCGTGATTACTTCCTCCATCGCCATCGCGCGCAAGACGCCGGTAGCCGTGTCTTCGGTAAGTCCGGTATTCATTGAAGAAAAGTTGGGTACGCAGGAATTTCCCGAAATCCTGAAAGCCACTCCCGGTGTGTACGTGACGAAAGACGGCGGTGGTTTCGGTGACGCCAATACCCGTGTGCGCGGTTTCGAGAGCGAGAACGTGGCCATGATGATCAACGGTGTGCCCATGAACGGTATGGAAAACCAGAAGGTGTATTGGTCCAACTGGGCAGGCCTGTCGGACGTGACCAGCTCCATCCAGGTGCAGCGCGGTTTGGGCGCTTCCAAGGTGGCCTCTCCGGCGGTGGGTGGTTCTATCAACATCATCACGAAGAGCACCGACGCCAAGAAGGGCGGATTCATCTCCTACGCCATGGGTAACGACGGCTTCAACAAGATATTGTTCAGCGTCTCCTCCGGTTTGTCCAAGGACGGTTGGGCCTTCACTTTGCTGGGTGGAAAGGACTGGCGCGACGGTTACATACAGGGTACGGAGTCGGAAGGCTATAACTACTTCATCAGCATCGCCAAACGCATCAACGATAACCATCAGTTGAGCCTGACCGCTTTTGGTGCTCCGCAGACGCACAACCAGCGCAACTACAACAATGCCCTCTCCATTAAGGAATGGCAGAAGATGAAGCAATACGTGGGTGAAGATAATATGTATCGTTTCAATCCGACCTTCGGTTACCGTAAAGGACAGGCCTATGTGTCCAACTTCAATTGGTATCACAAGCCGCAGATTTCGTTGAACCACTTGTGGCAAATTGATTATAAGTCCAGTCTGAGTACGGCTCTCTATATGTCTATCGGTCGCGGTGGCGCAAGTTACACGTCCGGTGATGATGCTAACCGCAATAAGTGGTATGGCGCTTCCAACGGTACGTTGAATTGGACTTTCCGTCATCCGGACGGTACGTTCGACTATGACGCCATCGATGAGATGAACGCCAACAGTACAACTGGTTCGAAGATGATTATGGGCGAACAATCCAATAACCACATGTGGTATGGTTTGCTTTCTACCTATACCACGAAGTTTGGTGAGTATTTCGACTTCTACGGTGGTATTGACTTGCGCTATTACAAAGGTTTGCACCAAAACCGGATTACCGACTTGTTTAGCGGTGAATATTTTGTAGACTCTTATAATCGTGGCAAAGTATATGCTGAGAACAACGTTGCGGCTGCAGACCCGAACTTCGTGAACCAGAAGCTGGGTGTAGGTGATATTATCTATCGCGACTATGATGGCTTTGTGATGTCCGAAGGTGTATTTGCTCAGCTGGAGTACAACCGTGACAAGCTGAGCGTTTTCGTTGCAGGAGGTTTGTCCAACACCGGCTATTGGCGTTACGACCGTTTCTATTACGATGAAGCCCATGCCAAGAGCAGTACCAAAAATTATTTGGGTGGTAACATCAAGGGAGGAGCCAACTATAACTTGACCGACCAGCACAACGTGTTCTTCAACGCAGGCTTTATCAGCCGTGCCCCGATGTTCGATACATCCTTTATCGATGCAAGAGTTTCGCACGAACGTAATCCGGACGCATTGAACGAAAAGGTGATGTCGTTCGAATTGGGTTACGGTTTCCGCAGCCAATATTTTGCGGCTAACGTGAACGCTTATTACACGAAGTGGATGGACAAGAGCCTTTTTGACGGCGACTCCGATCAGCGCACAGGTGAACGTTATACGCTGAATATGACCGGTGCCAATGCCAAGCACATGGGTGTGGAACTGGACTTCGAAGCCAAGCCTACTCGGTGGTTGAGCATCAACGGTATGTTCTCGTGGGGTGACTGGCGTTGGGACGGATTGGCCACCGGCTTTATGTTCAATTCGGCAGGTGATATCGTAAAGAAGGCAGGCGGAGAGCCTCTTACTGATATGAGCCAAGCCGCTGACTATCGTTACCAAATTCGTATGGATAATGTTTCTGTGGGAGGTTCAGCGCAGACTACCGCCGCATTAGGCGTGACGGTGCGCCCGTTGAAAGGCTTGCGCCTCGGTCTCGACTGGAACTTTGCCGCCCGTCTGTTTGCGGACTATGACATCGATACCGGTGTTGCCCAAGCGGGTAAGGAGTATGTAGTAGGCAAGCCTTGGCAAGTGCCTTCTTACCATTTGTTCGATCTTAACGCAGGTTATACGTTCGACTTTGGCAAGATTCGCGCTACGCTGAGCGGTAACGTCAACAACCTCTTCGACCAAGAATACATTGCCGATGCTTGGGACGGAAGCACTTGGGAAGACGTAGAACGTGTATTCTACGGTTGGGGACGCACGTACTCCGTAAGACTGAAATTCAACTTCTAAACTTAATGGAAACTGATTATGAGAACAAAACATTTATTATATAGTCTGTTCGCGATCGCTGCACTGTCCGTGGCCAGTTGCGACTACAACGAAAAACATTTTCCCGGCTTCGATGAGTTGGCACATCCTACCGATGTGGGCAACGACACCCTCTATTTGGCTGCGACCGATTACGGCACCATTGCCGGCATAGAAGCCAATAAGAACATCGCCTTGTCCAAAGACCCCACTGATTCCATTTTCTTTAAAGCGTTGGAGGATGTGAAGGACAACGAATACTTTAGCGAGAACGCCCAAGCCGCTTGGTATTTGCCCGCTTACCTTGACCAGAAATTCCCGTACTATGATGACGGCTCGAAAGTTACCATCTATTATAATGAGTATGAGAATTTGCCGGGTTATCTGAACGACTTCGATGGAATTAGGAGCTACAGCCTGGATTCGGACGACTACAAGACGGTTTGGGGCGACAGAGTGACCGCTAATTACCTTTCACCTTCTACGGTAAGGCAGATACCTGCCATACTGAGCGAGGCCAATCCGGGCGCGAAGGAAGGTGCTATGTTGTTGGTCAACTATGCTTACTCTGACACGGAGCCGAGCATTGGCGGTGGAGGTGAAGAACCCGCTGAGCCGACTTGGTCGCAAATAGCTTCCATTCCGGTGCGTGCTGCAGGCAATAGCTGGAGTTTTGTAAACGTAGGACCGGTAGACTTGTCTGCCTACAAGGGACAAACGGTGAATGTCGCTTTCAGATACACCAGTACGACCAGTTCCGCTGCTACTTGGGAGTTGAAGAACTTCAAGGCGTTGGCAGTTCCTTATTTAGATGTATATCTGTTTACCAAGCAAGAGGATGGCTCGTTCAAGCAAGCTACCGGTTCTCGCGATTTTGCCGGTGCGGGCGACTATGTGATTGCTTCCTTAGGCGTGGACGGCAACTACTACCCCTTCGGACGCTTGTCGGGTGACAGTTATACTTATGGCTACATGTATCCTGACCCCATCACAGTCAATAACGGAGTAATCAGTGCCGATGACGCGGCATATTACGTAATTACCGTGGAGGCTACCGCCAACGGCTATTCGTTGAAGAATGCCATCGGCAAATACATCTACATGTCCGGCAACTATGACAGTTTCAACGTGTCCGATGCCATTGGCGAAAGCGGTTACGACTGGACGATTGAGTCAGCCGGCGGTGCCGACCTCTTTACCATCACCAATGTGGAAAAGCAGAAGAGCGTCAAGCTGAACTATTATGTAAACGGTGAAGGAGAGGCTTCTTGGTCGTTCGGCTCGTATGCCGCTGACAAAGTAAATGGAAACGTGTTCTTCGCCAATTCGTTAATCGGTGAGGACGGCGGATTTACCACCTACGATGTCAATACCGGTGGTCTCAGCTACGTATGGCAGCTCGACGAACAGTATGGTTGGAAGGCAAGTGCTTATGTCGGTGGTTCTAACCGTGAGACAGAATCGTACATTGTCTCTCCCGCTTTCGAAGTGACCGCGGATGCCACTTTGCCTTATTTTACGATTGACGAGGCGATTAACTACGGTTCTCCGGAAGCCCTCACCATGTGGGTAGTGACCAACTATCAAACGGCCGCCATGACCAAGGCTGTCAGCACCCGCGCCGCCGTCACTCCGAACGCGTCCGCTGTTTACCGCTTCGACGGCAGTGCTTGGAAGGCTTACACGACCGACGATGCCGACATCGCCGTACTGCAACCTGCCGACTATGACAAGATTGGCTACACCACCATCCGTTATCCGGAAGAGACTTTGCCCATTTACCTGAAGCAGGCTTATCCGTATGCCGGTGCCGACGATGTAGTGGCTGTGGTTTATGCCAATAATAATGGTAATATTGTGGCTACAGAATTCATCTATGACGGCGCCAACTGGACGGTAACTACCGTGGCGCAACAGACATCTATCGTCTTCTTGAAGACGGAAGGCGAATGGCTGGAAGCCAAGGTTTACTATTCGGCTACGCTGCTGGACGGTGAGAGCGGAGGATTTACCGCACAGGACATCGCCCTCGACGGACTGAGCTACATTTGGCAGCTCGACAATTCTTACGGATGGAAGGCTTCCGGTTACTCCGGCGGCAACAAGACTACGGAAAGCTGGCTGGTATCGCCGCAGATTGATTTGAGCAAGGCCGTCGCTCCGGTGATGAAGTTCGATGTGGCCATCAATTATCTGAACGCCAAGACGGTGGACGATTATTTCAGCGTAAACGTCTCGACCGATTACAGCGGCGACGCCACTACCGCGACTTGGGAGACATTGCCCATCACCGGATGGCCGGCAGGTTCTAACTGGACGTTCGTTACGATTGAGAACATCAACATGAGCGCATACGTGGGACAAAAGATTTATCTGAGCTTCCACTACAAGAGCGATGCAGAGTCTGCCATTACGGCTGAAGTGAAGAACTTGTCTATCCAGGAATAATTATTGTGAACTGAATAAAGGGGGTATGTCTTGCGGAGAAGCGGGCATATCCTCTTTTTTAATCTCAACGACTGATGAATATGAAAAAATTCTACTATTACTTTTTATTTCTGACAGGGATGCTATGTTGGGTGTCCTGTAGCGATGACAATGGCACAAATGTTCCTCCTGCCGATACTCCGGAGGCTACGATTGATGGCTCGACATTCGGTGAGTTGCAAGGATACGAGAATGCCGCTGACGGATTTACTACCCTGGATCCCGGTAACCTGGGTGACCCTATCTATATCCAAGAAAGACGGTTGGCCGGCGCTTCTTACCTCTTTGCCGCGGACAACGCTTCGCGTTTGGACGGGATGTCCGCCCGTCCCGGGGAGGACGGTTGGAGCGCCACCGCCGCCATTGCGGAAGGCAAATGCTATTGGGCGCGTCACGCCTCTTCGTTGCTTTATACGTATTTGAAGTTGCGCATAGCCTATATAGAAGGAAACAAGGTGGGGGTGGAGTATATCGTCGACAGTACGGAGGAACGTGACCCTACGGCGGAAAACATGAACGCCAACGCCCCCATCGAGGGTAAAAAGTATGTCGCGGACTACGCCATGCCCCATCTTAATCAGGAGAATATATATGTAGAGCATACGGTGACTTATAATAATGTGGAAACGCTGAATTATGCTCTCGAATGGGCGGAAGGCAAACGTCATTCGGCTTGGGTGGCTTTCAGTTTCGACGCGATAACGGCGCAAAAGAACGTAGGCCGTACTGACGCCTGGAGTCCCGACCCGCAACTGCCCGGCATGAGTCCGGAGGAAAGCGACCATAAGAGCGACGGCTTCGACAAAGGACATCTTTGTGCCTCCGACGACCGTTCGTACAGCAAAGAGGCCAATGAACAAACTTTCTACTACAGCAACATGAGTCCGATGATGAACTCATTTAATGGCGGATATTGGATAACCTTCGAGGGGCTGGTGATAAAATGGGCGCGTTCGGGAGTGTATGACAAGATATACGTTGCCAAAGGCGGGACGATGAACCGTCTGTTGACGGACTTTACCGGCGAAATAACTTCCGCTGATGGACGGACACCGCAGACGGACGGACAAGGTTTCACCATTCACGGACTGGCATGTCCGCAATACTATTTCATTGCCGTGCTTGCGCAGAAAGGCAACAACTATCAGTCTGTCGGCTTTTGGGTGGAGCATAAGGAGTACAGTCAATACGATAATAACAACCAGGCACCGGTAAGTGTCACTTTGGAACATGCCCTCAGCGTCGACGAGCTGGAGGAAAATACGGGACTGGACTTCTTTTGCAACCTGCCCGACGCCGTGGAAGACGCGGTAGAAAGTGCCTGGAGCGAAGCCGACTGGGCTTGGTGATTCCCGTTACCAGACGAGTTCGCTCAGGACGGGATTATGGTCGCTGCACAAGTCCCAATCCGGCGAGCGGTAGGACACGCAGCGCAACTCCGGCGAATGGAAAATGTAGTCTATGCGCAACAGGCGTTTGGCGAGGCGGTACGTGTACATATATCCCGTACCGCCTTCTTTGAATCCGTCTTTCAATAAGCGGGAAAGGACGTGATACGTGTAGGAGGACGGAAGAGAGTTCAAGTCGCCGCACAGGATGACGGGATGCGGGCTTTGGCGGACGATGTCGCCGATGGCTTGCGTCTGCTCCGTGCGTTTGTCGAAGTTGCCCAACAGCGTGCCCGCGGCGTTTTCCATGGCTTCCACTTCCCGTTTGCGGTCGTGGGTGGAAAGTTCCTGTTGCCATCGGTTCCGGTTTTGGCTCACGCTGGTCGTTTGCAGGTGGTTGTTCAGGAGGCGGATGGTGTCCATACCGACAAGGAGGTCACACACCATGCTACTATTGTATGAACCCGGATGGGGAATGAAGCGTTGCCCAAAGATGGGGTAGCGGCTGAAGACGGCGATGGGCAGGTTTCGCGCCGTGTCACAGGCGGGGAAGTAGGCATATTCCCAGACCTGACGGAATGTCCGGACGATGCTGTCCGTCGGAAAATTCCGGTTTCCGCCCATCTCTTGAAGACAAAGCACATCCATCCCTTCTTCGCGCATCAGGCGGGCTATCTCTTTGCACGAATAGCCTGTGATTTCTTTTCCAAAGTTGTGTACGTTGTACGTGGCTACCTTTAGCCGATGCCGCGTCTCCTTCTCCGAATGAAACCAGGGAATCTGAAACGTGGCGGACAGATATCCCCAGCTACAGGCTATCGCTATGACGGGTATTAAAGCCCACTGTTTGCGGGCTACGCCCCATGCGGCAGACGCGAGCAGGCAGGCTATCAGCAGCAACGGCAAGCCTAAGCCCAGCAGAGCCATGCAGGGGTGACCGGCAGGTTCGAACCGCCCTGAAAAGGCAGCCAGTATAGTAACCACGGCCAACAGGCAGGTCATGATGACGAGTATTCCGTAGAATAAACTCTTGACGGCAGATTTTCCCATGGTTAACGGTTGACTATGTTTATCGCTTTTCCTTCCATATATGCTTTTACATTCTCCACGGCTATCTGCATCAAGCGTTTGCGGGCGGCGGTGCTTGCCCAGGCTATGTGTGGGGTAATGTAGCAGTTGCGTGCGGTAAGCAGAGGATTGTCCGCTTGGGGAGGTTCTTTGCTGAGAACGTCCAGGCCGGCGGCATAGATGCGTCCCGCGTTCAGGGCGTCGGCTAAGTCTTGTTCGTTTATTAAAGGACCTCGCCCGGTGTTGATGAGGATGGCTGTCTGCTTCATCATGGCCAGACGGCTGGCGTTGACCATTTCGCGCGTGTCCGGCGTGAGGGGGCAGTGTAAACTGATGACGTCACACTCGCTGAACAATTCATCCAACTCCATCTTTTTGATTTCGTGAGGAAGCTGGAAGGAGGATTTGGAGGTATAGGCATAGACCTCCATGCCCAAACTAATGGCAATACGTGCCGTCCGTGAACCTGTATGTCCTAAGCCCACGATACCCATCTTCTTGCCGCATAGCTCGATGAGCGGCGTGTCCCAAAAGCAAAAGTCCGGATTGTTGCTCCAGCGTCCCTTGCGTACTTCTTCCGAATGATGCTGCACTTGCTGGCAGATGTTCAGAAGATGCGCAAACACCATTTGCGCTACGGAGTCGGTGCTATAGGCCGGAATATTGGTAACAATCACTCCCCGTGCCTTGGCTGCTTCCGTATCTACGATATTAAAGCCTGTGGCCAGTACGCCGATGTAGCGCAAGTCAGGCAGGGCGTTGATGGTATCAGCGTTGAGCACGGTCTTGTTGGTCAGGAGGATTTCAGCTCCTCGTGAACGTTCCAGCACTTCGGCGGGCGAAGTCCGGTCATAAATGACGCAATCGCCCAGTTGCTTCATCTCTTCCCAGGATAGGTCTCCTGGATTGGCTGCATAGCCGTCTAATATTGCTATATGCATAATTCGTCACAGTTTTAACGTTATCACGCCGTAAAGGTACAACTTTTTTCGTTCAGTGTTTCACAAACTCTTCGTTCTTATGGGTGCGGACTTTTCATGGCAATCGTAAGGACGCTTTCAAAAATGTATTTTTTGCTTGAAATATTATCTCAAAAAGCGGCCTGTTGAAAAAAGAAAACAAGCCATTTAATATGCTTTTCTATCTTTGTGGAAAAAATCTTGTGTCATGAAAAATAAGAAGTACTTTGTGTTTATTGCATTGCTATGGGGAGTATTACTGACTTCTGTGGCAAGAGAACGTTATTTCACTCCATCTCAAGTTCAAGCGTTAAAGCAATTGTTAGGTGGAGGAAGTCTGGAATCGGGGGACACGATTGTCTTGCGTGACGGAGTTTATGAGAATTTGGGTGAAGTGAACTTCATCGGAAAAGGGTCGTTCGTCAGTCCCGTTGTTTGGAAGGCGGAACGTCCGGGGGGAGCCGTAGTGACCGGTAGTTTCAACCTGGCTCTTTGTGGCGAATATCTGCAAATAGAGGGCTTGTTGTTCCATAAAGCCTGGCCGGTTGCGAATAAGAACAAGAACATGATAGACTTTCAGGTGAAAGGAAAAGGATTTGCCAATTATTGCAGGATGACCGGCTGCGTGATAGATGACTGTAACGACCCGAAGAAAGAAGCACGACCGGGGGGAGGTGACGAATATTGGGTCGTGTTGCGGGGAGCGAACAACCGCATCGACCATTGCTACTTCGCCAACAAGACAATTGGCGGACTCGTGTTGCAGGTGTGGCTGGAGAAAGGCAACCACCTGAACAATCACATCATTGACCATAACTTTTTTGGCGAACGCCCACCCTACGGAGGGAACGGAGCAGAGATTATTCGCATAGGGCATTCATGGTCGTCGCAACTGGAGTCGCGTACGATTGTAGAAGACAATGTGTTTTTCAGGTGCGACGGAGAGAATGAAATCATATCGGTGAAATCGTGTCACAACGTGGTGCGCAGGAATCTGTTTTACGAATCGCGCGGTGGCTTGGTTTGCCGTCACGGACATTACAATGTATTGGAATCCAATACCTTTATCGGACATGGCATTCGAGGTACGGCTGGTATCCGTATCATCAACCAAGGACATACCGTGTATGACAATTATATAAGGAATGTGAAAGACTTCGGCTTGTTGGTGCGCATGGGCGTATTTGAGCGGCCTACCGCTGATACCGATGTGAAAAAAGAACCTCTGACTTCTTATCATCGGGTGGAGAATGTGGACATTGCCTACAACCGGTTTTTAGACTGTCCGTTGGATTTAGGTTCAGGGTATGGGACTAAATTCCCTAAGAATGTACGTTTTGCCCACAATACGTATGCGGGTGAAGAACCAAGATTGAAAATATCCCATGGCGACAGCTTGTTGTCGGGCTTCCGGTTTATGGATAATGTGTGGCGGTTTAAGGATGCGGAATCACTTGACAAAGTCCCCTATGAATGTATTCGTCGGGGATTCCGGGTACAGTCTCAACCACTTTCTTTGGGCGAGTTGGAGAAAAACAGGGTCGAAAACAGCCTTTCTTCCGTAGGACCGGCTTGGTATCAGCCCCTGGCGGAAAAAATACGTATAATAAGAAAAGAATATATGCAATGAAGAGACTGTTTTTTTTATGGCTTGTGAGCCTGTTGGGTAGTATTGGCGCATATAGTCAGGAGGACGCGTCCTATCCGTGGCAAGTGAAGGGGGATTCTTTACTGTTGTTTGAGGGGACTACTTATCGTTATACGGTAGATACGCCGGAAGACAGCGGTTTGGTGTCAACCTTAATAAAGGTGGAGGACTTGAAAAAGCAGTTGAAAGAGAATGGACTTGGACGATTCAGCTTATTTTCTTCCAACGGCCGGGAAAAAATGCATGGCTATCCTGAGACGGGGGATTATTTACTTGCAGCCTCTCCCGGCAAGCGTTTTGCCGTTAAAGTTCATAAAGGAGCTTTGCCTCCTCGGCTGTGTTTGAATCGTGAAGTCATGACGGTGCCTGGCAAAAGTTCATTGCTTGTGGACTTTTATGCTGGACAACGCAGTCCGGATGTGACAGTGACGTTTCATATTCCGGCCGGCATTGACCTCACATTGGATAATACGACAGTCAATCTGATAGGTAGGGGAGAAGTCCTTTTAAGAGAGTTTTCCAAGCAATCTATTGGCCGTGCAGGCAGTAAGTACTCGTATCGGCAAGTGGGAACAGTGGAACTTGTGGATGAAGGGAATAACGGAAAACGGTTGATTTTCAGCAATGTGGATTTGCGTCCTGCTAACGGAGCGGATATACGGCTTTGTATCAGCGGAGTGTCTTTGCCCGCAGTGGGAGATTACCAGTTCACTGTGTCGTATGTTACCTCGGAACCGGAAATCCTGCATAGTTCGTCTTGTAGTGTGGTGTTAGAGGGAGTTACGGCAGTTTCAGATTTTCGTAGAGAAGCATTGCGGGTAGCCGCTTATAAAGAAATCCCGGATTGTACCTCGGCGGTTTTTCATTGGACAGTTCCCCAAGGCGTCCGGGCGGTCCGTTTGCTTCAATCGGAAGATAAAGGACGTACGTGGAATCCCTCTGATGTGAACATTCTTCCCGGTGATTCTTCGGTCGTGGTTAGCCGGTTGAATCCGAATCGGTTGTATGCGTTTAAGCTTCGGGTGGATGGTGGCCCGAGTGAAGGTTACTCTAATGTGGCTTGGCATTATTCCGGACAGTGGAACGTAAAAACGTTGGGATTAAAAGGAGACGGGGTGACGGATGAGACCGACGCTTTGAACCGGGCTATACGGAATTTGAATGCTTACGGCGGAGGAATTTTGCATTTTTCTTCGGGTGTTTATAATGTCCGTACAGTGCATTTGCAGAGCAATGTTTGGCTGAATCTTAGCCAAGGGGCTACGATTCGGGCTATTCCGGGAGCGGATGCGCCGGAGGTGACATGGTTTAGCGACCGTGCTTATCGTTCCGGGTTATCTCCTACAGACTCTCGTCCGTATAAGGATCCGGATAATTATCTGACCAAACAGGATGTGGGGCATACTTTCTTCCGTAACGCGATGTTTTGGGGAGAACGGATTGAAAATGTGAAGATAGTGGGAACAGGACGTATAACCGGAAACGGCCATATTGTGACGAGTGACAAGGTGATGAATAATGCGAAAGACAGACGTTGCGACAAGATGTTTGTGTTGAAACTTTGTAAGAATGTGGAGATTGGCGGACTGGAAAAGAAGGAAGACATGTGGTATGACGAACAAGCGGACGAGCCGTATTATATCGGGGCAGATGGACGCAAAAATCCGGATGTTAGTAACATGTTGCATATAGACCAAGGCGGACATTTCGTCTTGCTGGCCACGGGAACGGACGGTATCTATGTGCATGATACTTATTTTGGCAAGCATAACTCGAAGAATGCGCGTGATATTTACGACTTCATGGGATGTAACGATGTGAAGGTGAAAAACGTATATTCGCGGGTGAGTTCCGATGATATTGTAAAACTTGGCTCGGATTGCTCTTTAGGATTTACCCGCCCGGCCCGTAATTACGAGATACGCAACATAGTAGGTGACACGAACTGTAACTTGTTCCAAATTGGTTCCGAAACAGCCGATGACATTCAGGATGTTTATGTGGACAATATCTATGTACTGGGAGCTAATAAAGCAGGCTTTTCCATCTCAACGAATGACGGTGGGCATGTGAAGAACGTGTATCTCAATAGTGGTAAGACCGGTTCACTGCATTCGCGCTCGCAGATGCGTCGTACACGGGCACCGTTCTTTATTTCCATTTCCAACCGGGGACGGGTGCTGGGTGCAGAGGTGAGACCCTTTACTTTTAGAGAGAACGGAGGAATAAGGAAAGAATTGTTGGTGACGAACGTGAACATAGGCCGGGTGGAGAATGTCGTGATTAATGGGGTTGATATAAAGGAAGTCTACGGAGGCAGTTCTTTCCGGGGCGGACGTTGGAAGCCCTACGATGGTTCTCAAAACGCTTCTTCGCCGATTATTGCGGGTTTCAAGTTACCAGATACGGAAAATGTGGAAGGAGGGCTTACGTTCACTTTGCCCGACGGGCGGCATACAGGCTATATAGAGAACGTATGTTTCCGTGATGTGAACCTGTTGGTAAAAGGAGGGCATCCTTCGGAGAACCGGAATGCCCGTCCGCCTGAGATTGGAGTCGGACGTTATAACGTGGGAGACTTGAAGGTGCAACCTGCCTTCGGCTTTTGGATGCGTCATGTTAAGGAAGCTGTCCTTGATAATTGTCGGATAGCAACGGAAAAGCCGGACGGAAGGTATGCGGTGGTTTTGGACGATGTGATAGGAGCGGTTGTAAAAGGTTTGAAGGTAGATGCTGATTTGCCTGAAAGCCAGCGGATAAATGTGATAGGAAGTAAAGATGTTGTCATAGAATAGTGTAAATGAGTGATTGCCATGAAAGTAAAATCTGTTATTAAAGTTTTTATTCTCGGCTGTCTGTTCGCGCCTCTTTTCGTACAGGCACAGACAGTGTTTGACGTGAAGAAGTTTGGGGCGAAAGGGGATGGTAAGTCCATGGACTCGCCTGCCATTCAGCAAGCCATTGACGCTTGCAGCCAGGCCGGGGGAGGCAAAGTGGTAGTGCCTGCCGGTACTTACCTGTCGGCTACCATCGTGTTGAAATCCAATGTCTGCCTTCATTTGGAGAAGGATGCGTTGATATTGGGCACGACAGATTATAAGGCGTATAAGAATCTGGATCCTTTCACCGAAGGGTTGGGTATTGACGTAGGCGCTGCCTTGCTGGTTGCCGTGGATGCTGACCATGTGAGTTTGGAAGGCGAAGGAACTATTGACGGCCAAGGTTCGGCGTTAAAAGCCCGACATATCAAAGAAGACACGCGGCCGGAAGGAAAACGCTGGGGATTGCGGCCTTTCCTCTTGCGCTGGGTGAGGTGTAATGATGTTCATGTACAGGGGGTTACGTTGAAGTATGCCGGAGCGTGGACTTCCCATTATTTCCAGTGCAGGAATGTAGACATTGAGAATGTGACCATCCGCAGTTTCGGCGTGGCGCATAATGACGGCATTAATATCGACGGTTGCCAGGATGTGCGCATCCGTAATTGTGACATTGTGAGTGGGGACGACGCGCTTTGCTTCAAAAGCACTTCCGCCAAGATGGGTTGCAAGAACATCGTGGTGGAAAACATGAAGCTGAAGAGTAACCAGGCCGGAATTAAGATGGGTACAGAGTCTATGGCTGGATTTGAGGACATTCGGATAAAGAATTGCTATATCTATGACACGAAGAACGGCGGAATCAAATTGTTCTCCGTGGACGGTGCCAAGTTACGTAACGTGGAGATATCGGATATAACGATGGATGAAGTGCGTACACCTATGCTGTTCCGTCTGGGAGCGCGCTTAAGCGTATTCCGTAAGAAAGAAGATGTTAAGCAGCCCGTGGGCGTATTTGAGAATGTGACAATTAGGAACGTTAAGGCTGTAGCGGCGGACAAAGCTCAGCTTAATCCGCCGTCGGGCATTTTGATAACCGGCATACCGGGACACTATATTACGAATCTGACATTGGAAAATATACATATCCGTTTGTTAGGTTCCGGAACGAAGGAAGATGCCCTTGCAGAAGTACCTGAAGCCGTTGACGCTTATCCGGAAGTGAAGACCTTCGGTCCCAAGATTCCGGCATACGGCGTCTGGGCAAGACATGTACGTGGGCTGAAACTGAAAAACGTGACTTTTGAATTGAAGAATTCGGATGAGCGTCCGGAAATCATTTGCGAAGATGGTGACATGCAGTATTATCGTTAGTGTTTTTATTTAAATAGAATAGATTATGAAGTGTGGATTAAATTTTCTGTTGGTGTCTTTTTTGTTGGTGTTAGCCTCCTGCGCGAAGCCTGAAGTGTGGGAATTGACATCCAAAGACGGTAATGTCCGTTTTGTGTTAGAAAATACTGAAGTGGACGGAGTTTCTCAATTGGCCTATAAGGTATATTTTAAAGATACGGTGGCCATTGAACAATCTCGGCTCGGAGTAGTAATGGACGGGATAGATTATGGTAAAGGAGTTGATTTCCTCACCTCAACTCCGGTGAAGGATGTGATGGAACCTTATCAGTTGAAATCGGGCAAGCGGTTGAATACAGTAAACGATTGTCGCGAACAGACTTTTATGTTTAAGACATCGGAAGGAAACGAATTTGATATCGTGGTGCGTGTATATGCCGATGGAGCGGCTTTCCGTTACGGTTTTCCCGGCGAAGGGGAAGAACGGCATACCATTCAGGATGAATATTCTGAATTTGCCGTGCCGGTGAACGGGAAGGCATGGATTCATCCGTACGATTGGAACGATCGCAAGAAGCCTAGCTATGAACAGTATTGCGAGAATGAAATACCCATTCGCTCCGGGTGTCGGCATGGCAGGGGCTGGGCTTTCCCGATGTTATTTCAGACCAACGGCTTGTGGATGATGATAACGGAGGCTTATTTGGATGGTTCTTATCCGGCCACTCATGTTGATAATTCGGGAACGGCGGGTGCATATAAGATTCGTTTTCCGGAATTGGACGAACCTATTGTGCCTGATAAAACGGAACCGGTATCTACCTTCCCGTGGTACACGCCCTGGCGAGTTGTGATTGTAGGGAACAGCTTGAGTACGATTTTCCAAACACAGATGGTGGCACACTTGAATCCTCCTTCGGCATTGGATGATGTCTCTTGGATAAAGCCGGGGCGTGCTTGCTGGAGCTGGTGGTATAACGGCGGTACCGTGCGTGACTTTAAGGCGCAGTTGAAGTATGTGGACTTTGCCGCAGAGATGGGTTGGGAATATACGCTGATAGACGCCGGGTGGCAACGGATGAAGAACGGCGGGGCGATGGAAGATGTTGTGGCGTACGCTAAAAAGAAAGGAGTAGGTGTATGGCTGTGGTATCATTCGGGAGCTGGTTATGAGAATGATTCGGCACCCGAACGCCGACTGATGTCTGACTCTGCTTTGCGTCGGACGGAGATGGAACGGATTAGCAAATTGGGTGTAAAAGGAATAAAGGTCGATTTCTTTGATACGGACAAACAACGGATTATACAGCTTTATCCGGCTATCTTGAAGGATGCGGCTGAATATCATTTGTTGGTCGACCTTCATGGCGCGACTTTGCCGAGAGGTTTTGAGCGTACCTATCCCAACTTGTTGACCACGGAAGCTATCCGGGGGGCTGAAACGTTGGGAAGGCAGGAACGGTGCGAGAGGGCGGCGGCACATAACGCGACGGTGCCTTTTACACGCAATGTGGTCGGTTCAATGGACTATACTCCAGTGACGTTTTCCAATAAGATACGTAACGGTGTCCCGGCTATCCGTAAAACGACAGTAGCTCATCAGTTGGCGTTGTCTGTCGTTTTTGAATCCGGTTTCCAATGTTTTGCCGACCGGGCGGAAGCCTACCAGTCCTTGCCGGAACTGCCCAAGCAATTCTTGAAAGAGGTGCCGGCCGCCTGGGAGGAAAGCCGATTGCTGGCTGGATATCCCGGCGATTACGCGGTCGTGGCGCGCCGCTTGGGGGACGTCTGGTATATCGGTGGTATTAGCGGGAAAAATGAGGAGCGGGAGATTACTTTCCGCCTACCGTCCGCTTGCCAAGGTAAAGGTTTTACGTTGATAATCGACGGGGCGGATAAAGACTCGTTCGATTATCAGACGATAGAAGGGGCTGCACAAGAGATGAAGGTCAAGGTGCTGCCTAACGGAGGCTTTGCATGCAGAATAAAGTAAGTGTATAAAATGAAAATTAGATAGAATGATATGATGAAAAGATTTTTAGCAATCGTATTGGGAGTCCTGATGCTATGCCCTTGGTTGCAGGCTCAGGTTTCGTGGAAAGAGGTAGCTCCCGGTGTTTGGAAGGGAGTTGTGGGTAACCCTGAGTCATATTCTTTGTTGAGTGTGGCCAATGTCTCTCCCCGCATAGAAGGATTCACACGCTTGCCCGAAGTACCTTTACCGGCCTTGGCCAACGAGATAGTTGGCGAAATACAAGACGGTAAGGCGAATCTTCGGATACCTTTGGAGCGTGGAGAGCAATTGTATGGTTTCGGCTTGAATTTTCAGACGGTACACCAACGTGGCCGGATTCTGAATCTGCATGTGGACCATTATGGAGGTAAGGATAACGGGCGTACCCATGCGCCAGTTCCTTTCTATATCTCCAGTTTGGGATATGGTGTTTTTGTCAATTCGGCCCGTTATCTAACGGTGTATGCCGGCAGTGGGGCGCGTAAGGACAGTCCTAATGCACCTGTACCCAAAGACCGTAATACGGATAAGACATGGACTTCCGCACCTTATTCGGACGCCGTTTCTATACAAGTTCCAGCGCCCGGCATTGAAATCTATCTCTTTGCTGGACCTACGCCGATGGATGTGGTTCGCCGGTACAATCTGTTTTGCGGTGGCGGTCCTTTGCCTCCCCGTTGGGGATTGGGCTTTGTGCAACGTACCAAGAAACTTTATACGGATAAGGACGTGGAGCGCGAGGTAAATGAATTTGAGGCACAAGGTTTTCCTTTGGACGTTATCGGGTTGGAGCCGGGCTGGCAGAGTAAGGCCTATCCCTGTACGTTCGAGTGGGACAAGACGAGATTCCCCGCTCCGGCGGATTTTGTCAAAGCGATGGCGGAGCGCAATGTCCGTATCAACCTTTGGACCAACCCTTACGTCTCTCCGGAGTCGGATATCTATAAGGAAATGTATCCGTTGAGCGGTACGCATACGGTATGGTGCGGCATTGTGCCAGACTTTGCCGATGCCCGTGCCCGTGACTTGTTTAGCGGCAAGTTTGACAAAGAACATATAGGCATCGGAGTAAGCGGATATAAAATAGACGAGATTGACGGGTACGACCGTTATTTGTGGCCGGACGTGGCTACGTTCCCCAGCGGAGTATCGGCCGAGCAGATGCGTCAAACTTATGGCTTGTGGGTACAACGGATTACGACTGATATTTACCGCAACTACAACCGGCGTACATACGGTTTGGTGCGAGGTTCGAACGGAGGTGGAAGTTCATTCCCGTACGTCATCTATAACGACTATTACAGCCATAAGGATTTCATTACGGCGCTGATTAATTCCGGCTTTTGCGGCGTGTTATGGACGCCGGAAGTGCGCGGCTCTAAAACTTCAGAAGAGTGGCTTCGCAGATTTCAGTCGGTAGTGTTCTCGCCCATGGCCATGATTAATGCATGGAGTAGCGGTACCAAACCGTGGTCGTTCCCCGATGTGACGGATAACATTCGCGAATACGCCTTGTTGCGTATGCGGATGATGCCTTATTGGTACACGGAATTTGCGCGTTACCACTTTGACGGCATACCGCCTTTCCGTGCGTTGAACCTTGAGGCGGGATTCAATCCGGAACAGGCCGCCGTAGAGGGCGAACTGAAGGACGCGGACTTGGAAACCAATCCTTATTTGGAGAGTGTGCGGAAGGAGATAAAGGATCAGTACATGGCGGGCGAGTACCTGTTGGTGGCTCCCATGTTCGCCGGACAGACGGAACGTACGGTAGTGCTGCCCCTCGGAGACTGGTATGATTTCTATACAGGCGAGTATGTGGGCAACGGGGAAAAGATTACCGTGAAGCCGGGCTTGGAACGCATTCCCGTGTTCGTGAAGGACGGGGGCATTATTCCCATGATGGATCCTTTGCTTCATGCGCCGAAAGCGGGTGAAAAAATAAACTTAGAGATACGTCATTACGGCAAGGCGGAAGGTTCTTATCGCTTGTATGACGATGACGGAGAAACTTTTGACTACGAGAACGGTGCTTACTCCTGGCGTGAAATTAAGGTGACCCGTGATAGGAAAGGACGCTTGAAAGGCAGCATCTCGAAGACGGAAAAAGGTAAACCGGACAATATCGCTACGGTGAGCTGGAAGTTTATGACATCTTCAAATTAAAAAGTAGTATTGGTTATGAAAAGATACTTTTTTGTAGGCTTGCTTTTGAGTGTCACAATGTTGTTACGGGCTGCCGAGACTTCATTTATAAAAGAGATGTTCGAGGTGGTTTCCGGTGAACTGAAGTTGAGTTTCATGGTGGGCGATGACAATCGCCTGTACCAGTTGGGATTTGGCAATGTGGCTGATTCCGTACGCGTTCCGAAGAAGATGCCCTCGCGTGAAAGTGAGTTCTTTCCTCCCTACGGGAACGGAGTGTTGACGGAGCCCGCCTTGCAGGCAACCCATGCAGACGGAAATACTTCGACGGAACTCTGCTATGAAGGCCGCCGTGTGGAGAATTTGGAGGAAGGCGTGACGCAGACGGTCATCTCGTTGGCCGACCCCGTTTACCCGTTCGAGGTGGATATTTATATCAAATGTTATGAGGCCGAGAGCATGATGGAAATTTGGAACGTGGTGAAGCACTCGGAGGAAAGCCCCGTTGCATTATACCGTTTCGCTTCTGCGTCGCCAACTTTGGCAGAGAAGTCGTATTGGCTGACCCAGTTTAGCGGCAATTATAAGCGTGAGGCGACATTGACGGAAGAACGTTTGGCGCGTGGTATTAAAATATTGGATTCGAAATTGGGAGTCCGTGCGCACCAAATGTGCATTCCTTCTTTTCTGTTGGCTCTAAACGGTCCGGCATCGGAAACGGAAGGGGAAGTGTTGGCAGGGTCTTTGCGGTGGAGCGGCAGTTTTCAATTCGCTTTTGAAGTGGACTGGAATAATCGCCTGCGTTTGTTGACCGGCATGAATCCCATCGGTTCCCAATATTACTTAGAGAAAGGCGAAGAATTTGCCACCCCTTCCATGCTGTACGCTTACAGTACCCGCGGGAAAGGTGAAGTTAGCCGCCGTTTCCATCGTTGGGCATTGAAGCATGGCGTACGCGACGCTGCCAAGGATCGTCCTGTATTGTTGAACAATTGGGAAGCCACGCACTGCGACTTTGACGAGGCCCGTTTGACCGGACTTTTTGAAGGGGCACGTGAGGTGGGAGCCGAATTGTTCTTGTTGGACGACGGATGGTTCGGCAACGGTGCTTACTCGCGGGATGATGACAAGCATGGACTGGGAGACTGGCAACCTTCGGTGAAAAAACTTCCTCATGGCCTTGCTTACATTGCCGGTGAGGCGCGCAAGCGGGATGTTGGTTTTGGCATTTGGCTGGAACCTGAAATGGTGAACCCCCAAAGTGAGCTTTACCAAAAGCATCCGGACTGGATTATCACGCAGCCCGGTCGTAAACCCATTTTAGGACGCCATCAGGAGATTCTTGACTTGACACGTCCTGAAGTCCAAGCGTTCGAGTGGGGTGTGATAGACAGTACTTTGCGACCGAATCCCGACATAACCTACGTGAAGTGGGATTGCAACCGCTACATAACACAGCCCGGTTCAAGCTATTTGCCGGCGGATAGGCAGAGCCATTTGTGGATAGACTATAACAGGGCTTTATACCGCCTGATGGACCGAATGGCCACGGAACATCCCGATGTAATGGTCATGCTCTGTTCCGGAGGTTCGGGTCGTGTGGATTATGGCGCATTGCCTTATTTTCACAGTTTTTGGCCAAGCGACAACACCGACCCCTTGGCGCGTATTAAGATTCAGTGGGGATTTTCCCATTTCTTTCCCGCATGTGCCATTTCAGCCCATGTTACTCGTATGGGCAAACGTCATATAAAGTTGGCCACGGACGTGGCGTTGAGTGGCGCGTTTGGTATTGATTTAGCTTTGGACAGGGCTACGGACGAAGAGCGGGGACAGATAGCGGGAGCGGTAAGACTTTATAAGGATCGCATCCGTCCGTTAGTGATGCAAGGTGAGTTGTATCGCTTGTCATCGCCATACGAGCATCCGCTGGCTTCATTAAGTTATGTCTCTACCGATAAAAGCGAGGCGGTGGTCTACCTTTACCAAGTAGCCGATGGTAACGTGCCCCGCATTTACTTGGAGGGGTTGGACGCATCGCGCGAATACATGGTAGAGGAGGTGAATCTTGCCAAGGGGACGACTTCCCGCTTTGCGCTTCATGGCAAGAGTGTGACGGGAGTCGAACTGATGGAGAAGGGTATCGAAAATCCCCTTTCCGCCCAATTTGAGAGTGCTGTACTGATTGTAAAATCTATAAAATGAGAAAGACGATGAAACGATTTATTCTATTTTCCCTTATTTGTCTGGCAATAGTGTGGCATGCACAGGCCATCGACCGTTGGCAGATTCAGAAAGACGGGTCCATTTGTTGGATTCCCGCAGAGAACCTGCCCCATGAAGACCATTTAGAGATGAGCGGCCAAATGTTATCCGTAGTGCTTCGCTACGGGGTGGACGCCGACAAGAGTTTCCATCTGAACCGCAGCTTGGTATTCCCGATGCTCCGGATGAAGCCCAATAAAACGGGAAGTAACCTGAAGCAACGTTTTGACGTGGACATTCCGGCTATGATTACCGTGGATGACCAGACTTTGCTGAATGAAAAAGTGGAGCGTGTCATGTTTGACGGGATTCTGCGTGTGGAGAGTGATTACGGATATATTCATCGGCGCAAAGAGCAGGCGCATACGATTCATGTGGAACGGACACTCTATCCTTCGCCTACGAAGGCGTGTTATTTAGAGGAATACACGTTTACGAACAACAGCAAGAATCCGGTCACTTTGCGCGTGCCAGACTGGCGGGTGAAGTACACCACTCCCGAAGCGGCGGGGGTATATGGTGCTTACTCCATTGAAGCCTCCCTTTCCAAGCAGGGCTTTTTCACGTTGAAGCCGGGCGAGAAACTCGATTTCTTTGCAGTATTCCAAGCTTATAAGCTGTCCGGCGAAGCTCCATTGGACGTGGCGGGACTGGTTGTTGCCGAAGAGCGCGCCCAACGCAAGGAATTGGTAGCTCAGTGGTGGGAAAACCTTGTATTAGACACCCCTGACACGATACTGAACCGCATGTTCGCATTCGCCAAAATTCGGGGAGCCGAAAGTATTTATAAAACGAAGGGCGGGCCTATGCACGGCCCGGGAGGTGAAGCCTATTACGCGGCTATCTGGGCCAACGACCAGGCGGAGTACATCAACCCCTTCTTCCCTTTCCTGGGGTATGAATACGGCAACCAAGCCTCCTTGAACTCCTACCGTCATTTTGCCCGCTTCATGAATCCGGAGTATAAACCTATACCCAGCTCCATCATTTCGGAGGGCGTCGGTACTTGGCATGGGGCGAAAGACCGGGGCGACGGCGCCATGATAGCTTATGGTGCTGCCCGTTATGCTTTGGCGCGCGGTGATAAGGCTGAGGCGCGCGAGCTTTGGCCGTTGATAGAATGGTGCCTGGAATATTGTAAACGTCAGCTGACTCCGGACGGAGTGGTAGCTTCCGACTCCGACGAACTGGAGAACCGTTTCCCCTCGGGTGACGCCAACTTGTGCACTTCCACTTTATATTACGACGCGTTACGTTCGGCTGTTTACTTGGGTCGTGAGATAGGCGTGTCCCGGAAACAACTTGCTGACTATGAGGAGCGGGCAAAGCAAATGGAAAGTGCCATAGAGAAGCATTTCGGTGCCGAAGTGGAAGGATTCCGTACCTACCGTTATTATGACGGCAACACCGTGTTGCGTTCCTGGATTTGCATGCCTTTGGTGATGGGCATATACACACGCGCCGAGGGGACGGTAGACGCCTTGCTTTCGCCCCGTCTGTTTACCGATGACGGTTTGCTGACCCAAGCCGGAAGTGAGACTTTCTGGGACCGTTCCACCCTGTATGCCATGCGGGGCATTATTGCGGCCGGCGAAGTGGAGCGGGGCATTGACTTCCTGAATCATTATTCGCGTCGCAGATTGCTGGGTGATCACGTGCCCTACGCCATCGAAGCATGGCCGGAGGGCGACCAAAGGCATCTTTCGGCTGAGAGCGGCCTGTACTGTAGGATTTATACGGAAGGCTTGTTCGGCATTCGTCCTACGGGACTCCGCAGTTTTGATTTGACACCGCGCCTTCCTGCGGAATGGGCGTATATGAATCTGAACCATGTGCGCGCGTTCGGTTCCGATTTTGACGTTCAGGTCTCTCGTGACGGAGAGAAACTGCATGTGCTGGTGACAGAGAAGGGAAAGAAGGTCTTGGATAAAAAGATTACTGAAGGAAAAACCTTGAAGGTAAGGTTGTAGTTGACACTGGAAATTACATTTAATGTTAATCGCCGTCCCATTTAAAGGGACGGCGATTAACATTAAAGGGGACAGTCCGGATGATTAAATCTAATTCATTCTTTGTCTATTTTCTAATCACCGTGGCATCGCGGCCTCCAAAAGTTTTCCGGTTTGGGGAAAGAGAAGCTCCAACGATTTGGCGGGCCGAAGAATTTTTGTTCATCCGGAGAATGCGTAGGTAAAAAAGACAAGGATTAATCCTCCTTCCCATACCCGCAATTTATCTTTCTCTTGGATTATTACTTACGAAAAGAGGAGAGGGATGAAGGTGTATTATCAATATTATTGACCTTTTATTAATCCGACTCTATACCCATCGCCAAAAGTGCTTCCTGTGGATGTTCGGGAATGTTAGAAACCTAAGGGTCGAATGTTTCTAACATTCCCCTCTTTGGTTAGAAAGATAAGCCCTTATAGTTAGAAGGCTTTAAAACGGAGACAATAAGATATAGTATTCTTCTGTATGCAATCTTTGTTGTCGCATAGATAAAATAATATTCTTCAATGCTTACATGGTAATCAGAAGCTTTCCCCGTAAGCGGGAAGACTTTCCGCTACCTGTACCTATGCATTTGTCGGATGAACCAGAATTTTTATAGGCAGGTCGGAGATTTGAAAAACATGTAGGCGAACGATGTGTCACAAGCGTCCATTCTTCAGTTTCAACCTCTTTCTAATAGGATTTGATACAATATTATAAGCTTTTGAGACGTTTTTTATAATAGGTTATTTGAAGCATCCTGTTGATGAGAATATGAAGCATGGGAGAAATATATGGAGATAGGACAATATCTCAAGTTTTTAAGACGTTTTTGATATAGAGATAAAGCAATAGAACCTATTTTTGCATTAGCTGAAATGCGAATGTTTGAGAATTTAAATATATAAATAGTAGTATTCCATGAAAAATAAAAGTTTTCGGACAAGAACAAAAATGAAGGTGGCGGTACCGATGGTGATGTTGTTTTGCCTGTGGTGCGCATTTACGGCAACTCAGCCTTCGGAGCAACCGGAGGGCACACCTCTTTTTATTACTGACATAGCTCCTTGCAAAGACGGGATGATTGTTTCCCAGAAAGGGATTCGTAAGGTGACTCTTTATGCTCCGGATTATAAAGAGCGTTTGCAAGAATGGGCGTTGGACGAGGTGCCGACGGGAGTAGCGGTCGATGGCGATCAAGTCGTAACAACCGTGGCGGGCGAACTGAAAAACGGAGTTTACTTATTGTCCCTGTCGCAACCTTCCGTACAGGATTTTATTCCCACGGCTTCCGGAGCATGTGCTCCGTTGGTTGATGCCCAATCGGGCCGATTGTATGTGTGCAACCAGTTTGCGGGAACGGTGTCGGAAGTGGATAGAGAACGCAAGAACGAGACGCGGACGGTAAAGGTCTTGCGCGAACCTAAGTCCATTGTACTTTCTCCTGACGGCAAGTTGCTGTTTGTAGCCAACTATCTGCCGCAGCAACGTGCGGATATAGACACGGTTGCTGCTTGCGTGTCCGTCATAGACGTGGAAAGTTTTCAAAAGGTAAAAGACATACAACTTGCTAATGGCAGTAACGCTCTGAGGGGAATGTGTCTCTCTCCGGACGGACGTTATCTGCTGGTTACTCACAATTTGGGCCGTTTCCAGGTACCGACTTCCCAGTTGCAGCAAGGATGGATGAATACGAGTGCGATGAGCGTTGTCAATGTTGCCACTTTGTCGTTCGAAGGCGCCGTCTTGTTGGATGAGCCGGAACGTGGCGCGGCCGGTATTTGGGATGTGAAGTGCACGGCGGACAAGGTGGTCGTTTCGCATTCCGGCACCCATGACATCAGCGTGATAAATTATCCGGAGTTCGTCAAGAAGTTCGAGGCTTATTCCTCTAAGAGTACTTTAGCTTATGATTTACGCTTTTTGTATGGTCTCCGTAAGCGTGTCCCGCTGGTTGGTAACGGACCTCGTGAATTCATGTTGAAGGGGAATACAGCTGTGATACCTACTTATTTCTCAGATACGTTGAATGTCGTAGATTTGAATACATTGGACGTGCAGTTTGTGGAAATGGTAAAGAACAGAGTGGAAAGCCGCATCAATAAAGGTGAGAAATATTTTAATGACGCGTCTTATTGCTTCCAGAATTGGCAATCCTGCAACGGTTGTCATCCTGGCGACGGGCGCATGGATGGGATGAACTGGGACTTGATGAACGACGGCATCGGTAATTCTAAGAATTGCAAAAGTCTGCTGTTCTCACTCGTCACTCCTCCGGCTATGATTTCTGGCATACGTCCTACGTCCTACGTGGCGGTGCGTACGGGTTATAAATATATTCAGTTCATTGACTTGCCGGAAGAAAAAGCCACTTGTGTGGACGAATACCTGATGTCGTTGAAGCCGGTTCCCAGCCCTTATTTGGTGAACGGCGAATTGTCCGAGAAAGCCAAGCGAGGAAGGAAAGTCTTTGAGAAATTCCAATGCGACAAGTGTCATTCGGGACCTTATTATACAGACTTGAAGATGTATCGGATAGGAGAGGACATCGAGTTTGAGAACGGTTGGGATACCCCGACCTTGCGCGAAGTATGGCGTACGGCTCCTTATTTATTCGATGGCCGGGCGGCTACGATGGAAGAGGTGTTTACGGTGTACAAGCATGGAATCGAGAAGAAAATCTCGAAGAAAGAAGCTGAAGAATTGGCTGAGTATGTAAATTCACTTTAATTATAAAGAGATTGTAAATATGCAAGTTAGAGATATTCCCCTGTTGAAACATCGTTTTTATGAGGTTGGAGAGGCTTCTTTTCCGGAGATGGTTGCAGGCCTGTTGGGTCAGTATCGTAAGGAAAATGCTCCGATTCGTCTTGTCTTTTTCGGCATGCCGGAAGACAACGAGAAGTATCTGTCCCAATGTGATTGTCTCCGAACGATGGTCAAGGCTCGTTTTAAAGAGGAGATGCCTTTGGTGAGTTATGTGGCGCAGCCTCCTTGCGCGGGTGGATTGATTATGGAAGTGCACGAATTGGCAGAGTCGGCTGATGAAATGGAGTATCTTACCTGGGCGGGCGTTTCATACATCGTGGCGAAGGGTGAAAATTATAAATGGCTTTTCCTGGGCGGAATGCAGGGAGACATTCTTTCTCAGTGTTTCCGAGAACAGGCTGACGCAATCTTTGCCCATGTCGGTCAAGTGCTGAATCATGAACAAATGGCGGGTGGCGATATAGTCCGTCAATGGAATTACATCGAAGGAATTACGGACTATGACGCCAACGGGCATCAGCATTATCAGGATTTTAATGACGCACGTTCTGCGTTCTATGAACAGGCGGAATGGGAAAATGGTTATCCGGCGGCGACAGGCATCGGGGCATGGCGTGGAGGGATTGTGGTAGATGCGGATGTCCTGAAAACGGAAGTCGGGACGGTGTGTGTGGCAGGCGTTGACAATCCCTTGCAGATAGCGGCTCATGCCTATTCCCAGGATGTCTTGTTAGGCGAGACACTAAACCGCCTCCGGACAACGCCAAAGTTTGAGCGGGCTAAAGTGGTGCGTAATGAGAGTCAAGGTTTGGTGTTCATATCGGGTACTGCCGCTATTCGTGGCGAACAAAGCCTGGAGGGAATAGATGTGGCCGGCCAGACGTTGGCTACGTTGGAGAATATTGAATACTTGGTGTCTATGGAGAACCTGGGACGTGCCGGTGTTCCGGCAGGGAATGTGGAGTTGAACGGATTGCGCGTCTATATAAAGCCCGGTCAGGATTGGAAAGCGGTAAAAGAAGTCGTGGAGGGCCGTTACCCCGATTTGCAGGTCTCTTACTTGTTTACAGACATTTGCCGGCGCGAACTGTTGGTGGAGATTGAAGGAATCGCTTCATTAAAGAAAAGTGTATATTATTAACCCTAAAATAGAAAGTGAGATGAAGAAATTAGTAACATTAATGATTGTTTTAATTGGCTGTATGGGTATCGTTTCCTGTACGTCAGCAACTAAAAAAGAGGAAAGCACTATGACAACGAAAGAAAAGACTACGTACGAAAAGAAGTACACGAACGCAGATTTCTACAAAGATGGTAAGTTTGACCAAGAAGCCGCTAAAAAGGCTTTCTTGGACATGTTTGATTTTTATGGAGTGCCTTTTACTCCTTTGATGGAGAAAGACATTTGGTTTACGGATTTCGGTTTGGGCGATTTTGAGCATGTAGGTATGGGAGGTATATTTTGGATTAACGATCCCGAATACGGGTATTTCGCCCATAATATTTATTTGTTGCCGGGACAGATGATTCCGGAGCACGCTCATGTGAAGACCAAGTTCCCCGCCAAGCATGAATCGTGGATGGTAAACCATGGATGGGTTTATAATTTTTCAGTGATAGGAGATGAAACGCCCAATGCACCGGAGATTCCCGCAACTCACGGCCCCATTAAAAGCAAGAATTTTGTTATTCAAAAAGTAGGGGATGTCTTGCGCCTCAAGGAATTGGAATCGTTCCATTTTATGATGGCCGGACCAGAAGGTGCCATTGTAGAGGAATGGGCCTGTTATCATGACAATGACGGCTTGCGCTTCACTAATGATAAGGCTGCTCTTTAATACTTATATTGTTTGAATGTCGGTTGGTCGGATAGAAGGCCCTAAACTCTTTCTTCCGATCAACGTTTAAACCTGTTTAATAACATGAGAAAGATTAATCATATTGGAATTCCTGTAACGGCGCCGGTTCCCGGTGAGGTTTACAATGAAGGGATGAAAGTCTTTTTGACAGACTATGCAACAAGTCCGAACCGGATTGAGTTTTTACGTTTTGATGCGGACAGTTGGATGCCTGCACTAATTCAACAATTGGCGCATATCGCTTATGAGGTAGATGATTTGGACAAAGAGTTGGAGGGCGCTAAGGTGCTTTTGCCAAAAACTGTCGTGAATGAGCAACTTACTATAGCTTTTGTGGAAGAAGAAGGAATTGCTTTGGAATTGATGCAATTTAGTAAATAACATTATAAAACTACTATAATTATGATAAATAAATTTATAAACGACCCCAATAATCTTACAGCGGAATTGCTGGAGGGATACACGATGGCTTATAGCGATAAAGTGGCCATAGGAGGTGAAAATATCATTGTCCGTGCTCATGCCAAGTCTGATGATAAAGTGGCTGTTATTACCTTGGGCGGTTCTGGTCATGAGCCGGCGTTGAGCGGCTTTGTAGGCGAAGGCATGTTGGATTGTTCTGTCGTAGGCGACATATTTGCGGCACCGGGCGCTCAGCGTGTATTTCAGGCTTTGCAGATGTTTAAGCGGGACGCAGGTATATTGTTGATTGTGCTGAATCATTCCGGAGATGTAATGAGTGCCAATATGGCCTGCCAGCTGGCCGGTCGTGTGGGCGTAAAAGTGAAGACTATTCTGACGCACGATGATATCAGTGCGGGATTGGACGCTCCGGATGATGACCGTCGTGGATTGGCCGGGTGTGTTCCTCTGATTAAGATTGTAGGTGCGGCGGCGGAAGAAGGGAAAAGCCTGGACGAAATAATTGAGATAGGAGAACGTTTTAACCAAAGACTGGCCACATTGGCTGTCGCAATGAAATCTTGTGTTCATCCTCAAAACGGAATGACGATTTCGGAATTGCCGGATGGCGAAATCGAGATTGGCATGGGACAACATGGCGAAGGCGGTGGCGGACGCAAGAAACTGGTTTCTGCCGATGAGACGGCTTCTGAAATGATTGGCCTGTTAATGAAAAAGTTGCAGCCGAAGGCCGGTGACAAAGCTTTGCTGATTATTAATGGGGTGGGAGCTACCACTCATATGGAGATGAATATCGTATATCGGAAAGCTCATCAGGTGTTGGAGAATGCGGGTATTGAGGTTGCTTCGAGCCGTATAGGTGAACTGCTCACGGTTCAAGAACAGGCCGGATTCCAGATGATATTGGCTTTGTTGGATGAAGACCATGTGGATTATTTGAATAATAAGATGTCAAACGCTCCTTATTGGACTACAATCGGGCGGTAATCATGGATAAATTAACAATAGACGATTTTAAGAGGATGCTCCGTAATGCTTTGAAAAACATTACGGAGCGTGCTGATGAATTTTCACAGTTGGATGCGGTCTTAGGCGATGGCGACCATGGCACGGCTATAACGCAGGCCATGTCGGTCATTGTCCAAAGCGCCGAAAAGGGGACGGATTTCAAGTCAATGCTGAACGACATGGGTTTTAATGTCATGTTGGAAATCAGTGGCTCAACCAGCACATTGCTTGGAGGTCTTTTCTTAGGCATGAGCGATCAGGCGGAAGGGACAGAATTGAATGCGGCTGCGGTGAAAAAAATGTTTGCGGGTGGTTTGGCCGGTGTGGAAAAGCAGACAAAGGCAAAGCCGGGAGATAAAACTATGATGGATGCTTTAATTCCGGCCATCGCGGCAATGCAGGCTGTGGAAGGTGATGACATTAAAGTGATGTTCCAAGCCGCGGCAGAGGCAGCTTTGAAAGGTGCGGAAGCTACGAAACAGATGCGGGCCAATTTCGGACGTGCGCGTAATTATGGTGAACGTTCAGTTGGTTATGCTGATTCTGGCGCCACTTCATGGGCTTGTATGTTTCAGTCTTTTGCCCAAGTTTTGTAATCTTGGGCAGTTTAATAATGTATAAATAGTAGATTAAAATAAAAAGAGGAAAAATATGGCAGATTTGGATGGATTAAAAGAAGGACATAATTATGGAATAGGCGTAAATGTTGCGTCTCAACAATTTCCTGTGAAAGGGGCGGAGAACCTTCCATGGGGGATGAAAGACCGTTTGTCCCGTATATTCAATATGAAAACAGGACGGACCGTTATGTTAGCTTTCGACCACGGATTTATCATGGGACCGACTTCCGGTTTGGAACGTATTGATTTAAACATTCTACCGTTGATAGAGTATGCGGATTGTTTGATGTGTACACGGGGAATTCTTCGTTCAGTTGTCCCTCCGATGACTAATAAACCCATTTGCCTTCGTTCGGACGCAGGAACTTCATTATTGACGTCCTTGAATGATAATGTATTGATAGACGTTGAGGATGCGGTTCGTTTGAATGTCTCGGCAATGGCTGTGATGTTGGCCATCGGTGAAGCGGAACACGAGGCGAAGACGGTGGCAAACCTGTATAAGGCGGTGGACAAAGGTACTCGCTATGGCATTCCGGTGATGGGTGTGACGGCGGTAGGCAAAGATATGGTACGCGATGCCCGCTATTTCGGTTTGGCTTCACGTATCGCGGCAGAGAATGGCGCCAATATCGTAAAGACTTATTATTGTGAAGGCTTCGAAAAAGTTGCGGCGGCTTGTCCGGTTCCTGTCGTGATTGCCGGCGGTAAAAAATTGCCTGAATTGGAAGCTCTTGAACTTTGTTATAAAGCTGTTAATGACGGTGCTGCCGGTGTGGATATGGGACGTAATGTGTTCCAGTCTGAAGCTCCTGTAGCCATGCTGCAAGCAGTGAAGGCTGTTGTTCATGACAATATGTCTCCCAATCAGGCTTTTGAACTGTTCAACGAATTGAAGAGTAGATAAGTTAAAGAGGTAATGATGCAGAGATTTTGGATTTGTTTTATAGTTATTTTTTTGTGGGGGGTGCAGGAACTGGTAGCTCAAGATAAAATCTTGGTTGCCGGTTCCGGCAATCCTGTAATTTCGCTTGTTGACAAACAAACAGGAAAGGTGGAATGGCGGCATGCGTTGGACAAAGGGGAGGAATGTAACACGGTAGCCTTGACCGCCGGAGGCAATATACTTTATTCTTATAAAAAAGGGGCAAAGGTCGTAAATTGGAATCACGAGGTGGTTTGGGAGCATGCAGTGTCAGAGGCTCAGGAACTACAATCGGCTACTTTATTATCAGATGGAGGAGCTTTGTTGGGGATTTGTGGGAATCCCGCTTTGTTTATAGAGGTGGATAAGAATGGAAAGGAGACACACCGAATGGCATTTGATTTAGGTATCGCAAAGCCTCATAGTCAGTTTCGGCAAGTCTTTCAGCTTAGGAACGGAAATTATTTAGTGCCATTGATGTCTGCGCGGAAGGTAATGGAAATCAGTCGTGATGGTGTATTAGTAAAAGAATATGAGGTAGAGGGAAAAGTATTTTCTTCGTTAGAATTGTCTGATGGCAATTGGTTACTGCCTTGTGGAGACGACCATTATTATTTGATAATGGACGGAATGACTGGAGAAATGGTGAGAAAAGTAACGAGTAACGATGTGAAGGGAGCGGCGTTTTGGTTTGTTGCTCAAGTGTTAGAGTTACAGAATAGGAACTTGTTGGTATGTAATTGGGGTGGTCATACTAAGGGAGCGGTTGTTGACGAGCCTCAATTAATAGAATTGGATGGTGAAGGAAAAGTTGTCTGGTCTTTGCGGGATAAACAGAATATCGGCAAAGTGTCCGCGGCTTATTATATAGATAAACAGAAATGGTTGGAGTTAGGTTTTAAATAAAGGATTTATGAAGAAGTTGGTGTTAATGTCGGCATGTGTTGTTATTGCGATGATGGCCAAAGCGCAGCAGAAAGTCGCGGACAACCGTTTGGAAACATGGGCAGAAAGTATAGCAACTGCTAAGGAACAGGCCTATCAAGAGTTGAAAGAAACGTGTTTGCCGGTAGTTTCTAAAGTTATTAAGGCCAAGACTGCGGCTACGCCTTTTTCGGCGGATGTGACAGGCTTAGATGAGATTGTATTATATACATGGGGTACGGTAGATGGGAATAGTGATGACCAAGCTGTATGGGCTAATGCCAAATTGATTGCAGCAGATGGTTCGTCAGTTTGGTTGAACGACTTAAAAGATACTTTTAAAAAGAGTGGAAGCGGACGGCTGCGCTTTAATGAGAACGCTAAAGGCCAAGTGGTCACCATGAAAGGAAAAAAATACGACCGTACCATATTAGCCAATGCGAATGCGCAGATTGTTGTGCCGTTAGATAAAAAATATACCCGCTTTGAGGCGGAGATTGGTTTGGAGAATCGTTCCTCAGCGGGAACCGTCATTTTCATCTTACAAGGAATTACCGGTAAAGAGAAGGCTGATGAATTAACGAAAAAATTCCCGGTTGAGTCTGCTCGTTTTTTACCTTTTGCGGGGGGCGACATGAAGGCTATTGTGACAACTCATGACGCATCGATAGAGAAACACATCGCTACTTCTGTCGTGTCTTTGCTGAATGACAAGGCTTATTTTACGAATCAAATAGCCCGGATTGACAAGAACGGCGCATTGGATGAGAAAGTTATCGCTTTCTTGGATTTGGCTCAACAGGCGATGAAGGTTTGTGAGTTGCAAGAATCCTTAAGTTGGTTGAATATGAGAGCTATTGAAGAAGCTTATAATGATATGGCTCAAGATGCTGGCTTTGACAAGACTGCGATGCAACTTAAGTTGGCAGAATTGAAACAGCTTTTTGAGACGGGCTTTTCCGGGATTTATAAAAATGAAGAGAAGGCGATAGCCGATGCGAACAAGGCTTTAAGGTTGAAGAAGGAAATATTGCTTGCCAATCCGGCGTTGGATATAGACAAAATCATCGTTGGTCGTTATAAGATAGGGACTACGGCCAGGCAAGTCAATCCTCGTGCGTTGGGAACTCAAAACAACAATTGGTCCAATCAGACATCAGCGTCACGTAGAGGGTTTAACGCGGAAATTGCGGAGTTGTCCAATCTTCGTGGCGAATTAAAATCGCGGACGATATTTAAACCAACTAATGGTTCCTCGGTACCAGATTTGAAATTGCATTGGGACGGAGAGCATATCATGTTTTCAATGGTAGATACAGATGGACGTTGGCAAGTTTTTGAGGTAAAAACAGATGGTACAGGATTGCGGAAATTGATAAATATACCAGAGAAAGACTTGGAGTTTTTCGATGCGACCTATTTGCCTTCCGGAAAAATTATAGCGGTTTCAAACATCGGTTATAATGGGGTGCCTTGTGTGAACGGTAATGACGAAGTGGGAAATATGTGTCTTTATGATCCGAAAGATGGTTCATTGCGCCGTTTGACATTTGATCAAGATGCCAATTGGGGACCTACAGTGTTACATAATGGTAGAATCATGTACACACGTTGGGAATATACGGACTTGACACACTATTTTTCCCGTATAGTCATGCACATGAATCCGGATGGTACAGAGCAAAAATCGTTATATGGTAGCGGCACGTATTTTCCCAACAGTACATTTGATGCCAAGCCGTTACCTGGAGAGACATCAAAGTTTGTGGGCATTATTTCGGGGCATCATGGAGTGGCTCGTTCAGGGCGTTTAATATTGTTCGATCCTTCGAAGAACCGAAAGGGTGTGGATGGCATGTTACAAGAAATGCCTTTCCGTGACCGGAAGATTGAACCTATTGTGAAAGACCGTTTAGTGGATGGTGTATGGCCTCAATTCATCAAACCATATCCGTTAACGGACAAGTATTTCTTAGTTACTGCCAAATTGAGTGAAAATTCTTTGTGGGGTATTTATTTAGTGGACGTTTTTGACAATCTTACTTTGATTGCAGAATTTGAAGGGGAAGGTTTGATTTGCCCGATACCGGTCCGTAAGACCCAGACTCCTCCTGTCATAGCGGATAAGATTGTGCCGGGCAGCAAAGAAGCCACCGTTTTTATACAAGATATTTATGAAGGAGAAGGTCTTCAAGGCGTACCGCGTGGAACCGTGAAAGCATTTCGCGTATTAGCGTATGAGTATGCTTACAATAAAACTCCTTCCGACCATTGGGCGCAAGGTGTTCAAAGCGGTTGGGACATTAAGCGTTTGTTAGGTGTCGTTCCGGTAGAGGAAGATGGGTCCGCCATATTTAAGATTCCTGCCAATACGCCGATTTCGTTGCAACCGTTGGATTCGGAAGGACGTGCGGTACAATGGATGCGTAGTTGGTTGACTGGTATGCCGGGAGAAACGGTTTCGTGTGTCGGTTGTCATGAAGACCAAAATCAGTTGCCGATTCCTAAGCGTGTAATTGCTTCGACGATAGCTCCACATGAGTTAGTTAAACCGGAAGGAGGGCAGCGTTCATTTACTTTTGAACTGGAAATGCAACCTATTTTGGATCGGGCATGTGTTTCTTGTCACGATGGTTCTAACGGATTGGCGGATTTTAGAGGAGGAAGTATTGACGAATTTTCCGGTTTTGGAAAAAGTTATCTGAATCTGCACCCTTATGTATATCGCCAAGGTCCTGAGGCTGAAGTTGAAGTGCTGGAACCTTACGAATATCATGCTTCGGTCAGTCCGTTGGTAAAATTGTTGAAGACGGGGCATTATGGTGTGAAGTTGACCGATAAAGAATGGAAAACTTTGTATAATTGGATTGATTTCAACGCTCCGTATCATGGTAAGTTTAAGGCGAATATCTTTAAGGGAGTAGAGCAAATCAGCCGCCGTATAGAGTTGACCAACAAATATGCCAATGGTGCCGGGGTGGACTGGCAGGCAGAAATACGTTCGTATGCCGATTATTTGAAGGCGCAACCAAAGCCGGATCCTGTCAAGCCTAAGACTGTAGAACCTAAGACTAAAGATGTAAAAGTAAAGAACTGGCCTTTTGACAAGGCTACGGCGCAGACTATGGTCTCCAAGGAAGGTGAAACGAAAATGAGTATTGAATTGGCTCCGGGCATCCGGATGAATTTTGTCCGTATTCCGGCTGGTTCTTTTGTAATGGGGAGCAACCGCAATTATTCCGACTATTCACCGGCCAATAAGCAGACTTTGAAGAAAAGCTTTTGGATGGCAGAGATGGAGGTAAGTAATGAACAATTTCGTGCGATTTTCCCTAACCACGATAGCCGTTTCAACCGTCAGTTGTGGAAAGACCATGTACATCAAGGTTATCCGGCCAATAATCCGGAGCAACCGGCTATTCGTGTCAGTTGGGAAGAGGCGATGGCTTTCTGTCAGAAGTTGAGTGAAAGGACGGGACGCAAGGTTACGTTGCCTACGGAAGTTCAGTGGGAATGGGCTTGTCGGGCAGGTAGTGAAGACGCTTTTTGGTTCGGTACTCTAAATAGCGATTTTGCTTCATTTGAGAATATGGCCGATAAACAACTGAATAAAATGGCGGTGCGTGGTGTCAATCCTCAGCCAATGAAAGAGACTGATTCGTGGTATAAATATTATACATACCAACCCAAGGAAAATAGTGTAGACGACGGAAATATGTTGCAAGTGGCGGGTGGTACTTATCAGGCTAATGCTTTCGGATTGTATGATATGCAGGGGAATGTGGCTGAATGGACTCGTTCCGATTATCTTCCTTATCCGTATGATGAGAAAAAACAAGGAACTGGAACAGAGAAGGTCGTACGTGGTGGTTCGTGGAACGATCATCCGAAGAATTGTACAGCCTATTATCGTCGTTCTTATTTGCCATGGCAGAAAGTTTATAATGTAGGTTTCCGTGTTATTATAGAAGACTGATGGAAAAAAAGAGGATAGGTTTGGTCGCCGGGCCGTGTAGTGCGGAGAATCGTTCTCAGATGCTGGAGACGGCTTGGGGACTGAAAGCGTTAGGCGTGCAGATGTTCCGGGCTGGCCTGTGGAAACCCCGCTCTCGTTGGGGAAGTTTTGAGGGGGTGGGCGCAAAAGGGTTGCCTTGGATGACCGAGATTCAGCGGGAGTTGGGGTTGAAGGTGATGACCGAAGTCGCCTTGCCCCGGCATGTAGAAGCTGTGCTGAAAAGCGGAATTGATATGGTATGGATTGGTGCCCGTACAACGGCCAATCCATTTATGATGAGTGAATTGGCGGAAGCGTTGAAGGGAAGCCGTGTAACTGTGTGGATTAAGAATCCGATATGTCCGGATATCGCGCTATGGATAGGGGCTGTCGAGCGTTTGCAGAATGCCGGTATTCAAGATGTGCGTGTGATACATCGGGGGTTTTGTGTGGTAGATAGTGCCCCTTATCGTAATGCACCGCTTTGGGAGTTGGCGGAACTATTCCGTCATTATTTCCCTGATTTGACCTATTATTGCGACCCTAGCCATATAGCAGGTAAACGAGGATTATTGTTTCCACTTTGTGAAAAGGCTTTATCTTTGGGCTTTGACGGTTTGTTTGTCGAGTCGCATAACTGTCCGGAGGTGGCTTTATCTGATTCTGCGCAGCAACTCACACCGACTGATTTGGGAGCGCTTTTACGTTCTTTGCAAGTAATGATAAATTAAAAAGGGATGAAAAAGTTTTATTATATGATATGTTCTTTTTCTCTCTGTTGCTTTTTGATGGGAGCATGTGGAGAGGAAGTTTCTGAAATGCCGCAGCCGGAAGACTACGTATTGCAAGCCTCTATGCAGGCAGACGCTTCATTGGTGGGCAAAGATTGGAGAGACATTAATAAATATATGAGGTCATTGGGATGGGATTATTCGGAGCATCCGAATATAGCCGGAGAGGCCGACCATGCCGAGGGGGTTCATTGCGAGGTGATAGAAGATAAAACGTTGGGACAATATGTGTTTAAGTTTACGAATCATGCAGGTCCTGATGCTACTGACGGTGACCGGGGGAAGTATGGTGATCGTCAGCGTAATGAGATGAAGAGCCGTACCCGTAAAGGGTACCATCAGATGAACGGTAATTGGGACGAGTGGCAACGTCTGGAGTGGAAGTTTAAAATCCCCGCGGGCTTTCGTCCTTCTACTGGTTTCACGCATATCCATCAACTGAAAGCGCAGGAAGGCAATAATGGAATGCCGATTCTTACAATTACACCAAGGGCCAATGCAGATGGTTCTGAGCGTTGGCTCCAAGTAATTCATTCTGGAGACAGGAAAGACACTTGGTCAAGGATTATTGTCGACAGTTTACCTTTACAGGATTTTGAAGGTCAGTGGATACAGGCGACAACGGTGATGCATTACACCCATAATGGCTATTTTTATATCAAGTTGGAGCGTGTGAGCGATGGGGAGGTTCTTGTCGAGAGATCCTTTTCCGACATAGATATGTGGCGTGAGGGGGCTGTGGACATTCGCAGCAAGTTCGGAATTTATCGTAGTTTTGGACGCCGGATGGCCAGCCGTAAAGATTATCCGGACAATGGCATTAAAGATGAATCCTTGTTCTTAGGTGACTTTAAAGTGTACGAGGCGAATACCAACCCATCGCCTTCCGTACACGATTGAATAAGTATGAAGTGATAAAGGATAGGCTTGTATGAAGAGGTGTTTCTTTATGGTGCTGGCTGCGTTTGAGTCTTGGCGTTGTACGTTGGTGTTGCTGTCTGTTTATGCCCTGCTGTTGGCATTGGCCACTTTTGTGGAAAAAAACTATGGTACCCAGGTGGCTAAGGAGTGGGTATATCATCATCCTTTTTTCTTTTTGCTCCAGGCTTTGATGGTTTCCCAGTTCGTCCTGTTGGCCTGCCGGACAAAACTTTGGCAACGCCACCGTTGGGGGACTTTGGTGCTTCATGCTGCTTTTATTGTCATTTTGTTGGGGGCGTTAGTTACCCACTTGTTCGGATTTGAGGGAATCGTCCATATCCGTGAAGGCGAAACCACTTCCGTCTTAAGGCAGACTGACGGTACTAAGCAACTTCCTTTTTCCATCCGTTTGGACGATTTTAAGTTGGTGCGCTATCCCGGTTCACGTAGCCCTTCTTCCTACGAAAGTTTGCTTACCCTAATCCATGGAGAACGTGAAACGCGTCAGGTACATATTTATATGAACAAGGTTGTGTACGAGCAAGGCTATCGGTTGTATCAGTCTTCTTATGACCCGGATGAACAGGGGACGGTATTGTCGGTCAATCATGACAATTGGGGTACGGCAATCACATATGTGGGTTATTTGCTTTTATTAGTAGGCTGCTGTTGGGTAATGCTTGACAAAGGTTCCCGTTTCCGTTGGTTGGTGCGGAATTTAGGCAGGGCCTCAGCCGTGTGCCTGTTGTTGTTCGCGCCCTTGCGGATGATGGCTGCAAGTGGGGATGAAACACAGTTCCTGCAGGCGAATACCGTTCCGAAAGAGCAGGCTGACAAGTGGGGACGTCTACAGATTCAGTGCCCGACAGGACGTGTTGAGCCGGTCAATACCTATGCGTCCAAGCTTTTGCGTAAGCTCTGCCGAAAGGAGACTTATGAAGGTTTGACTTCCGAGCAAGTTATTTTGGGCTTTTTGATCAATCCGGGTTATTGGTCGAATGTCGCCCTCATTCGTCAGTCCAACGAGGAATTGACGAAAGCCGTGTCATTACCAAAAGACAAATACTTGCGTTTTAATGACTTTTTCGACACGGAAGGCCGATATGTTTTGGCGGAAATGGTTGATAGTGCTTATTCGCGGCCGGTGGCCGAGCGTTCACGCATGGAGAAGGACTTGCTGAAGTTGGATGAAAAACTGAACATTCTGTATGCTTTGCAGGCGGGAAAAATGTGGGCCATCTTTCCGCATCCTTCTGATATCTCCGGTAAGTGGTATTCACCGGGAGATGATTTAAGCGTTTTTTCCGGCAAGGACTCCATGTTTGTGTCCAAAATATTCCCTTGGTACTTGGCGGAATCGTATGAAGCGTTGCATACGCACGATTGGTCCACCTCCAACGAGATTCTCGATATGATGAACACCTATCAGCAAAAAAAAGCGACGGCCGGGTTGCTAACAGACAGGCAAGTGTCGTGGGAATTGTTTTATAATCACGCTCGTCTTTTCTTATGGACGGCAATGGGCGGGATGATGGTCGGTTTATTGTTGCTATGTTTTTCCGTATATGGTTTGTTGAATCGTAAGAAATGGTTGAGTCCGACAATCTTGGTTTTGGTGGCCAGCATCGTTGTATTGTTTTTGCTTCAGACGTTTGGCATTGGCATCCGTTGGTATCTTGCCGGGCGTGCCCCTTTATCCAATGCGTATGAGTCGATGGTTTTTGTCGCTTGGGCTACTACTTTGGCAGGCCTCCTTTTTATGCGTCACTCTTCTGTTGCGGTGGCTTTAGGCGCATTCTTCTCCGGTATTATCCTGTTCGTGGCCAATCTTAATTTCATGGATCCGGAGATTACTCCCTTGGTTCCTGTGCTCAAGTCCTATTGGCTGATGATTCATGTGGCTGTCATAACGGCAAGTTACGGTTTTTTGGGCATGGGCTTTTTATTGGGCGGGCTTTCGTTAGGTCTGATGGCGGCGGACAAGAACCGCAAGTTACAGTCTCAAATACATGGCTTGCGGCTTGTAAATGAACTGTCTTTGTTCGTGGGGCTGTTCTTGCTGACTATCGGAATATTTTTGGGTGCGGTATGGGCCAATGAATCTTGGGGACGTTATTGGGGCTGGGATCCTAAAGAGACATGGGCGCTTATCACGATGGTGGTCTATGTCTTTGTTCTCCACGCCCGTTTTATACGTCCGCTCGACACGGATTATGCGTTCAGTGTGATGACCGTGTTTGCACTTGCGTCCGTTTTGATGACTTATTTTGGAGTCAACTATTATTTGTCAGGTCTGCATGCTTATGGTAGCGACGGAACGCCTCCCGGATTGTCCGCCATCATAGTGGCTTTTGTTTTGCTTTTGTTCTTGGCTTTGGTGGCGGGGCGTAGGCAACGAGTGAAATATTCGTAGAACATAAGATTTCATTCATTAAATGTGAGAATATAGTTCCATATTTCAGGAAAATCTTTATTTTTGCAGCGTTTGTTTCTAAGATAAATGAAAAACATGAAAAGCAGATTCATTATATTGTTGGGCTTATTGCTTTTGTTCCTGGGAGTTAAGGCTCAGAATATAGGCCATTTTTATTTTTCCAATTTAGGTTTGAAGGATGGCTTGTCCCAAATCTCAGTCGTTAAGATGTTGCAGGACTCGAAAGGGTTTATGTGGTTCGCCACACGTAATGGATTGAATCGTTATGATGGGACAGAGTTCACGGTATACAAACACGTTCCGGAAGATTCGTTGACGCTTAGCGACAATTCTATCTTGTCGTTGGCGGAAGACGCCGCCCGCAACCTTTGGATAGGGACTTCGCACGGCTTGAACATGATGGATATGAAGACGGAACATATTCGCCGATTTGATCATCCCAAATATGGTAATATGGGCTCTTGGCAAATCTCGGTTTTGTTTGTGGATAGTAATGACCGGTTATGGGTAGGTACGAATAACGGCCTTTTCCGTTATGTTTCAGAGTCGGATACATTTCAGCAAATTGATTTGAATGGAGCCATCAAGGGAGAGGATGTCGGTGCGATTTATGAGACCCGAAAACACCAATTGTTGATAGGTACCAATAAGGGATTGTTTGTCTGCGACATGAATGCCAAGGTCCTGAAGCATATTCCTGCGGACGGTTCCCGGGGTGCGCTTCTGCCAAGTAATATAGCTACACTTTTTGAAGACTCCTACGGGAAGATATGGGGCGGCGGAAATACCAGTGGCCTGTTTCAAGTAGATTTGACGGAAGATTCAGTTCGTACTTTCCATATGGGAAACAGTGAATTGACTACCAATAGCATACGCTGTGTTGCAGAGGTCTACGGATTGTTGTTAATAGGGACATTTGACGGGCTTTATGTAATGGATCTTTCTACACATAAGTTGAGACAGCATCCGGACATATTCATGGGAACCGGCAGTTTGAGCCATTTCTCCATTTATTCTTTATTGGTGGATAGGACGCAGACCGTATGGGTAGGAACGTATGCTGGCGGGGTAGGCTTCTCCAATAAATTCAACAATCGTTTCGCTTTTCACGATCCGGTAGAGGAACTCGACGCTTTCTTTGGAATTTATGGCAATGCGGTTTGTACGGAAGACAGCACGTTGTATATAGCCACCGAAGGGCGCGGTTTGCTTGACTACAACCTGAATACAGGGACTTATCGGAATTTCCTGATAGAAGAAGATTCCCATTCGCAATATAACCAGAATATCATTAAGAGCTTGTTGAGGGATGGAGGCGTGTTGTATTGCGGGACAAGCCGAGGGACGATTTATAAGTTTGACATCTCCAAGCAGAGTTTTTCATTATTCTTCGAATTTCCAAATGGGATGTCCATTTACGGGATGTTGCTCGATGAAAAAGGTGGAATGTGGATTGTCGGTTCCAATTCCGATTATGGATTGACTTATTTGGACGCTGATAAGAAACTGAACAGACCGTTTCTTAAGCTGCCTGGTTCTCCTACCATAGGGAGTTCCCGCTGTCTATTGAGGCTTAGAGACAATGTCTTGTTGATAGGCACCCGTAGTAACGGGCTGATAAAATACGATATCGAAAAGCAGGAATTAACTACCTATGATGACAAAAAGTCTCGAAAGGAAGAACGTTTGCTGAATAATTATGTGACGAGTATTACGCGTGATTCGAAAGGTCGTGTTTGGATAGGTACTTTTGGTGGAGGAATAGCTTTGTATGATGAGAAGGAAGGTATTGTCAGGTCTGTCACCCAGGCCGATGGTTTGCTGAGCAACGATGTATGCGCCATAGTGGAAGATAGTGAACATAAACTTTGGATAAGCCTGAGCAATGGTATTGCAGAGTATTTTCCGGAAGAAGATAAAATCATCAACTATAGTTCGCAAAACGGTATAGGAATAGAGGAGTTTACGCCCCATAGCGGTGCTCTTTTAACCAATGACGAACTCTATTTTAGTGGCAACAATGGCTTTGTTACGTTCCATCCGCATGATTTGCAGATGAATCCTTTCGTGCCTCCTTTAGTCTTTACCAATTTGTATGTCAATAACAAGTTGATTACGGTAGGTGACGACACTGGTATTCTTCCTTCTTCTGTTTTGGATGATGTGGAGGCAATACATTTGAAGTATGATGAGAACAATATTTCTGTCGGATATTGCGCGCTCAATTATATTTTTGCACAGCAGAACCAATATGCCGTATTCCTGAAGGGCTATGACGAAGATTGGAATTTTGTTGCCAATAATCATCGTGCTTATTACACCAATCTGAGTCCGGGTAAATACGAGTTTGAAGTCCGTGCGGCCAATAATGACCTGATTTGGACTCAGGAGCCTAGGAAACTGCGCATCATAGTTCATCCTCCTTTTTGGCGGACATGGTATGCTTATACCTTTTATACCTTGCTTTTCATTTCAGTGATTGTACTGATTATGTATTACATGTTGAAGAAGCAGAAACTGGAAACAGAATTACAATATCAGCAAAAGGAACGGGAACATTTGGAAGCGTTTCATCAGGAGAAGATACGCATGTTCACCAATTTTTCCCATGAGCTTCGTACTCCTTTGACGTTGATTATTGCTCCTTTGGAGGAATTGCTGTCCGTACAGACGCTTTCATCGACAGTGAAGAATAAGATAAGCCTGATTCATACCAATGCGCAGCGCTTGTTGTTGTTAGTCAATCAGTTCTTGGATTTGCGTAAAAACGAAGAAGGGAAACTGACTTTGCATGTCACGCATACGGATTTTTATCCCTTCATGCTTGAAATCTATTATGCGTTCAACTATTTGGCTCAGAACAAATCAATAACTCTAAAGTTCGAACAGGAAAAAGAAAGCGCTTACGTATGGCTCGACAAAGTATTGATGGAGAAAGTGGTTTTTAATTTACTTTCCAACGCTATTAAGTTTACTCCTGAGGGTGGAGAAGTGACTTTCTCTTTTGCCAAAATCAGTCGGGAGGACCTTCCTTCAAGCTACCAGGAGAATCTTTCGCTCCCGCCGAATACGGAATACTTGTGCTTGCGTGTGGCCGATACCGGTGTCGGTATTCCTGATAAAGATATGAATTACATTTTCAATCCTTTCTATCAGGTGGAAAGTAATGGTAGCAGTCTGAAAAAATTAGGTACCGGTATCGGGTTAAGCCTGACGAATTCCATCATCCATTTGCATCACGGCTATATAGAAGTCATGAAGAACACGCCGCGAGGCACCGTGTTTAATGTGTATCTGCCCGTCAGCAGTTGTGCCTATGACGATGCAGTCTTAGTAAAAGAGGAATACAAGGAAGAAGTTATCCCCATGGAAGAAAATGCGCATTTTGAAATTGAACGGAAATGGACCGTCTTGTTGGCAGAGGACAATGACGAAGTGCGTAACTATGTGAAAGGGTGCCTTGAGCCTTATTTCTATGTGATAGCTGTGGACAATGGCAAAGACGCCTTGGATTTATGCTATGAAAAATATCCCAATCTAATATTGAGCGACATTATGATGCCCAAAATGGATGGATTGGAATTATGTAACCGGGTGAAGAACGACATGCAGTTAGGGCATATCCCTGTAATACTGGTTACGGCCCAGTCTATGATTATGCAGATAAAGGAAGGGTATTTTGTCGGTGCTGACGATTACATCGTGAAGCCTTTCAGCATAGATGTCTTGATTTGCCGTATCCAAAATCTGTTGGAGTCACGTGAGAAACTGAAGAAAATGTATGGCAAGAAGATTTCTCCGGAAACGATGGGCATTGAAATTGTGTCGGGGGATGACCGTTTCACTCAGAAGTTATTTGATGTGATTGAAAAACATTTGACAGACCCTGGCCTGAATATTGATGTGATTAGTCAGGAAATGGGGCTCAGCCGTGCTAATTTTTATCGTAAACTAAAGGAAATTACCGAGTTGACACCCATTGAGTTAATTCGAAACAAACGTTTGGAAGTGGCCGCCAAACTATTGCTGACGTCCGATTATACGGTGTCTGAGATAGCTGTTTATACCGGATTCAACAGCCATTCTTACTTTACGACTTGTTTTACGAAGTTCTATGGTTATTCCCCATCCGAGTGGGTACAAAAGCATAAGATGGAAGAAGGAACATAACTGGTGTTTTAAACGGATTTCCTAATTGCCATAATGAGACACCCCGCTAAATTCCCATTTACTGCTTGCTTTGCCAGGCCTGCTTACTTACTTTGCCAAGATGTTCCACGCTAGAGAGGATTATCCTATTTTCCAAAGAGGATTATCCTCTCCGCCATATAGGATTATCCTCTTTGGGATATCAGATGAACCGCCATTTCAAGCGGCCAAATTACGTTTAATCTTAAGGTCGCTCACATTTAAAGGGACGGGTCGGCACATTAAATGATAAGGGACGGGACATTAAATGATAATTCCCGTTTAATGCACATTTTTATCCCCTGCAAAGTATAGTTATCTTTGGCGAAGTGCTTACCTTTGTTGTGTGAAAAGAGAGCCGTTGAACTGCTATTTCGGTGCCTTGGTATAAAGGTAGAAGGCGATGAAAGCGTAGAGAATGTTGGGTATCCACACGGCCACGGCGGGAGGCATGTTACCGTTCACCGCGAAAGTAGACGCGATAGTCTGGAACAGGATGTAGGAGAAGGCCAGTGCAAGGCCGATGCCCAGGTTCAAGCCCATGCCTCCCTTGACTTTGCGGGCAGACAAGGAGACGCCTATCAGGGTCAGGATGAACGACGCGAAGGACATGGCGATACGTTTGTGATACTCTATCTCGAACTCTTTGATGTTGGCGAAACCGCGCTGGCGTTGGCGGCTGATGTACTCGTTCAGTTCAGGACTGGTCATCATCTCTTGCTGGTTCTTCATGACGAGGAAGTCGGCTGGTTCCATGAAGAGGGTGGTGTCGATGCGGTCGCCCCGGGTGATGTTCTCTTTCATGCCCTCCATTTGGCGAATCATGTAATCCTTGATGATCCAGTGATGCGTCCGGGCGGTATCGTAGGTGATGCTGCGGGCGGTCAGGTGGGAGACGAGCTGCTTGTCCTTGAACTTGTCCAGCGAGAAGCGGTAACCCGTCTGACGGTAATTCTCAAAGCGGTCTATGTAGGCTATGACGCCCGTGTCTACCTCCAGTTGGATATTGCGTGCGGAGTTGGCCTTGCGTTGCTTGTAGTACTTGTCTTCGAAGTTGATACGGGTGACGCTTCCTTGCGGAATGACGTACGCACCCAAGCAGAAGGTGACCACGGCGATGATGGCTGCCGACACCATGTAGGGCCTGAGCATGCGCTTGAAGCTCATGCCGGTGGAAAACATGGCGATAATCTCCGAGTTCTCAGCCAGCTTGGAGGTGAAGAAAATGACGGCTATGAACACGAACAGGGGGCTGAACAGGTTGGCGAAGTAGGGGATGAAGTTCAGGTAATAGTCGAAAAGGATGGCACTCCACGGTGCGTCATGGGCCATGAACTTGTCCTGCTTCTCGTTGAAGTCGAACACCACGGCTATAGAGATGATGAGCACAATGGCGAAGACGTAAGTACCGAGGAACTTCTTGATGATGTATCCGTCCAGGCGGCGGAGGAATCCGCCGGTCAGCTTGGCGAGGCTGATGTTCAGCCGGGGGAGGCGTATTCTTGGTTTCTTCATAATCGTGTTGATATTTGTTGCACCATCCGCGGCTTCCACGTGGCGAAGTCGCCGACGATGATGTGTTTGCGCGCTTCGCCCACGAGCCATAGGTAGAAAGCTAGGTTGTGTATAGAGGCTATCTGCATGGCCAGCAGTTCTTGTGCGTGGAAGAGGTGGCGCAGGTAGGCTTTGCTGTAGAGGGTATCCACGTAGGAGGCGCCGTCCGGTTCGATGGGGGAGAAGTCGGTCTCCCACTTCTTGTTGCGCATGTTCATGATGCCCTGCTTGGTGAAGAGCATCCCGTTGCGCCCGTTGCGGGTGGGCATGACACAATCGAACATGTCCACGCCCCGCTCAATGCCTTCCAAGATGTTCACCGGGGTGCCAACGCCCATCAGGTAGCGGGGTTTGTCCGCCGGAAGGATGCCGTTCACCAGTTCTATCATCTCGTACATCTTCTCTACGGGTTCGCCCACGGCCAAGCCTCCGATAGCGTTTCCTTCAGCGTCTTTTGAGGCGATGTACTCCGCCGAGCGGGCGCGCAGGTCGCGGTATACGCATCCTTGCACAATGGGGAAGAGCGATTGGTGGTAGCCGTATTTAGGCTCGGTCTCCTTGAAGCGTGCCACGCAACGGTCCAGCCACCGGTGAGTCAGCTCCATGGACGTGCGGGCATAGTCATAGTCCGCATCGCCCGGCGTGCATTCGTCGAAAGCCATCATGATGTCCGCCCCGATGCTGCGCTCGATGTCCATCACCCGTTCGGGGGTGAAGAAATGCTTACTCCCGTCAATGTGTGAGCGGAACTCGGCTCCTTCCTCGCGCAACTTGCGGATGGCTGAGAGTGAGAACACCTGGAAGCCTCCGCTATCGGTCAGGATGGGACGGTCGAATCCGTTGAACCGGTGCAGGCCTCCGGCTCGCTCCAGCACGTCCAGTCCGGGGCGCAGGTAGAGGTGGTAGGTGTTGCCCAGGATAATCTGCGCCTTGATGTCGTCCTTCAGCTCGGTCAGGTGTACAGCCTTGACGGAGCCTATGGTACCTACGGGCATGAAAATGGGGGTTTCTATCTGCCCGTGGTCAGTGGTTATCAGGCCTGCGCGGGCGTTGGTCTTGCTATCCGTATATTGTAACTGGAACTTCATGCTTTGTCCTCTTTCTGCTTGTCGGTTATTTCTTTCTTTACGGTGAGGTCGATGGGTTCGGCTACCTTCTCGTCTGTCAGTGCCAGTGCCAATACCTCCTTCACGTCCTTCACGTAATGGAAGGTCAGCCCTTTCAGGTAGATGTCCTGTATTTCCTCAATGTTCTTCCGGTTCTCCTCGCAGAGGATGATTTCCTTGATACCGGCACGTTTGGCAGCCAGTATCTTCTCCTTGATGCCGCCCACGGGAAGTACCTTTCCGCGCAGGGTAATTTCGCCCGTCATGGCCAGGTTGGCTTTCACCTTGTGTTGGGTGAAGGCCGATGCCAGCGAGGTGACCATAGTAATGCCTGCCGAGGGTCCGTCCTTTGGGATGGCTCCTTCGGGCATGTGGATGTGTACGTTCCAGTTCTCGAAGATATCTTCCGAGAGGTTGAACAAGGAGGCGTGCGCCTTGATGTATTCCAGTGCCAGCATGGCCGATTCCTTCATGACGTCGCCCAAGTTTCCAGTCAGGGTCAGGCGTCCGCCCTTGCCCCGGCTCAGGCTGGTCTCCACGAAGAGGATTTCGCCGCCCACGGCCGTCCATGCCAGCCCGGTCACCACGCCCGCGTAATCGTTACCCTGATACTTGTCGCGCGTGTAGTCCACGGCACCCAGGTAAGCATACAAATCATCAGGCTTTATCTCGGTCTTTTCCAGATAACCGTCCGTGGCATACTGGCGGGCTATCTTGCGGAGCACTTTCCCTATTTTCTTTTCCAACTCGCGCACGCCGCTCTCGCGCGTATAATTCTCAATGATGGCTTCCAGTGCTGGCTTGCTGAACTTTACGTCATTCTTCTTCAGTCCGTTGTTTTCTAGTTCTTTCGGCACCAGGTGGCGTCGGGCTATTTCTATCTTCTCTTCCGTGATGTACCCGCTTACCTCTATTAGTTCCATACGGTCGAGTAGGGGAGCGGGGATGGTGTTCAGGTTGTTTGCCGTGGCTATGAACAAGACCTTCGACAGGTCGTAGTCCACGTCTAGGAAGTTGTCGTGGAAGGCCGTGTTCTGTTCGGGGTCCAACACCTCAAGCAGGGCGGACGAGGGGTCTCCCTGGCGGTCGGAGTTCACCTTGTCAATCTCGTCTAAGATAAAGACCGGATTGGACGAGCCTGCCTTCTGTATGTTCTTGATAATTCGTCCGGGCATGGCTCCGATGTAGGTGCGCCGGTGTCCCCGTATTTCGGCCTCGTCATGCACGCCTCCCAAAGACATGCGGACGTATTTGCGTTTTAAGGCCGAGGCGATGGAACGTCCCAAAGAAGTCTTGCCCACGCCCGGGGGACCGTAGAGGCAGATGATGGGCGATTTCATGTCTCCCTTCAACTTCAGTACGGCCAGGTGCTCCAGGATGCGTTCCTTCACCTTCTCCAGCCCGTAGTGGTCTTTGTTAAGGATGCGTTCCGCATTCTTCAGGTTGAGGTTATCCGTTGTGTAGACGCCCCAGGGCAGACCCAGCATGGTTTGCAGGTAGTTCAGCTGGACGCTATAGTCGGGCGATTGGGGTTGCATCCGCTCCAGTTTGTCTACTTCTTTCAGGAAGGTGGCTTTTATCTCCTTGCTCCATTTCACCTTTTCGCCCCGTTGGCGTATTTCCCTGATTTCCTGTTCGTGCGAGTTCCCGCCCAATTCGTTTTGGATGGTTTTCATCTGTTGTTGCAGGAAGTACTCGCGCTGCTGCTGGTCGATGTCCTCGCGGGTGCGCATTTGGATGGATTCTTTTATCTCGGCCAGTTGCACTTCCCGGTTCATTTTCTCCAGCAGGCGGTAGGTGCGCTCGCGAAGGGAACTGATGCTCAACAGCTCCATTTTCTCGTCCTTCTTCAAAGGCATGTTGGCGCAGATGAAGTTCACCACGAACATCGGATTGATGATGTTTTTGATGGCGAAGGCCGAGTCGGGAGGTATGGTTTCGGACGAGCGGATGTAGCGCACGGTGACGTCCTTGCAGGCGTCTACGGCGGCCAGGTACTCCCTGTCGTTTTCGTCGGGCAATTCGTCCACAAGTGGTGTAATGCGCCCCTTCAGGTAGGGGTCGATGTCTACTATCTCGTCGAGCTGCATTCGTTTGAGTCCTTGCAGGATGACGGTCGTGCTTTGATCCGGCATTTCCAGGATGCGGATAATCTTGGCTACGGTGCCGATGTGGTGCAGGTCCTCAAACATGGGCTGTTCCGTCTCCATGGCCTTTTGGCAGGTTACGGCGATATATGCGTTGTTTCTGTTGGCTTCGCGTATCAATCTGAGAGAAGATCTTCTGCCTATAGACACCGGCATGAACACGCCGGGAAATAACACCATATTACGCAAGGGAAGCACCGGCAATATATCGTCCACTTTGATGTTCAACAAGTTCTCCTCATCTCCTTCAAAGTCGGCAATCACGGAAAACGTATTGTTCTCGTGCCTTTCCTCGTTATTCATATAAAATCTTTTCTTCATTTTGGTATGATTTTGAGCGAACTCTAACGGCAGAGTTCATAAAGCAGGCGCAAATTTACGCTATTTATTTGTATATACAGGAGTCTGATTCTTTAAAAAGACAAAAATATCCCCCTTTTGTGTTCCTTTCCGTTCGTTTTTCGCTAATTTTACGCCCTGAATAAAGAATGCGCGTTATGTCCCATACTTCGTTTACGTTCAAACAATTTACCGTATACCATGACAGATGTGCCATGAAGGTGGGCACGGACGGGGTCTTACTGGGCGCTTGGGCACCCGTGGAGCAGGCTTCCCGAGTGCTTGACGTGGGTACGGGCACGGGGCTGATAGCCTTGCAGATGGCCCAGCGCAACGCCATTGCCCGGGTGACGGGCGTGGAGGTGGACGCGGATGCGGCTCTTCAGGCGCGTGAGAATGTGGCTGCCTCGCCCTGGCGGGAGCGTGTTGAGGTGGTCTGTGCCGATTTTGAAGATTTCCGCCCAGACGGAGTGTATGACCTGATTGTGTCCAATCCGCCTTATTTCGTCGATGCCCTCAAGTGTCCCGATGATCAGCGCAGCCTGGCGCGCCATGGCGGAGGCTTGAACTATACTTGTCTGTTCCGTCACTCCCGCGAACTTTTGGCCGGGGAAGGGAAGGTGAGCGTTATCGTGCCTGCCGAAATGGCCGGGCCGGCCGAAGACGCGGCATGGGCGTACGGACTCTATCCCGAACGACGCACGCACGTCTATACTAAGGAAGGGAAACCGCCCCGGCGGGTGTTGATGACGTTCGGGCGAAAGTTACGCTCCCCCCGCGAGGATGCGCTCTACATCTCCGCCTCCGACGGTTCGTATACGGAGGCTTACAAGGAGTTGACCAAGGATTTTTATTTGAAGTTTTAATCACACATGGCAGGCATTTATATTCATATCCCGTTTTGCAAGACGCGGTGCGTTTATTGTGATTTTTATTCCACTACGCGTGAAGAGCTTAGGAAAGCATACGTGCAAGCATTATGCGCCGAGTTGGGGATGCGCAAGGACTATTTGAAGGGCGAGGCCATAGAAACCGTTTACTTGGGTGGAGGAACTCCCTCGCAGCTTGATGAAAAGGATTTCGGGAGGATATTCGACACAATTGAGCGAACGTATGGCCTGGATGCGTGTCGGGAGATTACGCTCGAAGCCAATCCGGATGACCTGACCGAGGACTACGTGGAGATGCTGCGTCGATGGCCTTTCAACCGTATCAGCATGGGTATACAGACCTTTGACGGTTCGATGTTGAGGATGCTCAATCGGCGTCACACGTCCCGTCAGGCCATAGAAGCCGTGGAGCGATGTCGCGCATATGGATTCGACAACATCAGCATCGATCTCATTTATGGTTTGCCCGGCGAAACGGACGAACGTTGGCAGAACGACCTCCTACAGACCGTGCACATGGACGTAGAGCACATTTCGGCCTATCATCTGACGTATGAGGAAGGGACGCCTCTTTATCGGTTGTTAAAGGTCGGGCGCGTGCGTGAAGTGGACGAAGAGAGCAGTGTCCGCTTTTTCACGATGCTCATGGATACCCTGTCCGTGGCGGGTTACGAGCATTACGAAATTTCCAACTTCTGCAAGCCGGGACACCGCTCGCGCCACAACACGTCCTATTGGCGGGGTGTCCCTTACCTGGGATGCGGCCCGTCGGCTCACTCCTTCGACACGCAAAGCCGCGAGTGGAACGTCGCTTCCTTAGAAGAATACATCCGAGCTTTGGGGCAGGGCGGAAGATTGTACGAGCGGGAAACGTTGGATTCCGTCACCCGCTACAACGAATTGGTCATGACGGCTCTACGTACCCGTGAAGGTCTGAGCCTGGATTTGCTCGCCTCCCGGTTCGGCCCTCGTCTTTCCGCCTATTGTAAGCGGATGGCTGTCCCTTATCTGATAAGTCATAAATTGGAGGAGACGCGCGATGGGCATTTGCGCCTGACACGTGCGGGCATCTTCGTCTCGGACGGCATCATCAGCGACCTGATGTATGTAGAGCCCAATCATCCCCCATGCCCGTAACTTCCCAATAAAAACTTTGCGTATATTCAAAATCCGCGATATGTAAATATTGATAATTGGAAATGACGGATGTCCGATTGCGGATATTTATCATTTTCAAGCAAGCTTGAATGTTTTCCGCTCAATTTGCACTATCTTTGCGCTCCGAAACATATAATAAATACGGAAAGATGGCTAAAGCGTTAACTGACCAGGAAATAGCTTTGCTCAGACGAAAGCTTGACCTGCTGCTCCGGACAGGAAAATTATTGGTGGAGAGTGCGGCGGACACCAACCGCATAGTGCGTAACATGAATCGTGTAGCGGCTTACTTGGGGCTTCCCGAAGAGAAGTTGCACATCGACGTGAGTTATACCATGCTGCTTGTCAACGTGAGCGACGGGCAGCATTCGTTCTCCAAGTTTCAGAAGTGCGAGAATCATGGCATCAACATGACGGCCATCTCTGAAATCAGCAAATTGTCATGGCGTGCCATCGAGGAAGATTATTCACTGGACCGCTACGAGGAAGAGCTGGAACGCATCCGTACGAAAGAGCGTAATTATACACCTTATCTGATAGCTATCGGAGCGGCTTTTGCATGTGGTGGTTTCTGCAAGTTGTTCGGGGGCGACTGGCTGGCTTTCCTGTTCGCTTCCGTTTGCGCTTTTGTCGGATTCAAGACGCGTGCATATAGTAATGCTTTCGGCATCAATCACTATATGAGCATGGCCATCGCGGCTTTTGTGGCCACTTGTCTGGCCTATGTCACTACGTTTACCGGCTTGTCGTCCACGCCTTACCATCCGTTGCTGGCTTGCGCACTGTTCATTGTGCCCGGCGTACCGCTCATCAATTGTGTGGACGACATGATAGACAACTACATTCAGGTGGGCATTGTCCGGGCGGTGAATACGGCGTTGATAGTGGGGGCTATGGCTTTCGGTATTGTCATGGCTATGCGTCTTCTGATGATGGAAGACGTGGTGATAGACCGCAAGTTCAGCGAATTGAGCATCGTGCCCCACGATACCTATTGGACCTATGCCCTTGCCGCGGCCATTTCGGCCATGGGCTTCTCCATGATATTCAATATCCAGCGACGCCTGTTGTGGGTGGTGGCCGTGGGCGGTATGCTGGCCGTGTGTACCCGCAATTTTGTGAACTTCGAGATGGGCTTCGGTCCGGTGGTCGGTTCTTTTATGGGCGCGTTGGTGGTGAGTCTGGTGGCGGTGAAGGCGGTGCACTGGTTTCATGTGCCCAATCACGTGCTGACCATTCCTTCCGTCATACCTATGATTCCCGGCGTGCTGATGTACCGTTCGCTCTTCGGGCTAATCAACATGAGCGGGGTAGTGGGAGAGGTGACGGCCGTGGTCTACAACGGTATCAACGCTTCGCTCATCATTCTTTGCATCGCGTTAGGCGTAGCCCTGCCCAATATTTTCGCCCGTCGCTACATTGCTAAGGACCGCCAACGCTTCCTGGCTGAGGAGTTGCAGAAGCGCAGGGAACGTGGGAAGTTTATCGAGTGGTGAGGATTAGGAGGTGTATCATAATTGTAAAATAAAACACGAAGACACAAAGACACAGAGAAAATATGTTTGTAAAGCAATAAAATAAAATCTCTGTGTCTCTGTGTATCCGTGTCCTAAACCGAGGGATCTATTACTTCAGCACTTCGGCCAGCTCCTCTTGCAAACCTTCGCCGTGCAGGCCGCGGGCGATAATGGTGCCTTCAGCGTCAATCAGGACCGTGTGGGGAATGCTGCTCACGGCATATAGGCGGGCGCCTTCGCACTCCCAGTATTTCAGGTCGGACATCTGCGGCCAGGTGATGTCCAGTTGTTTGATGGCGTTTTTCCAAGCCTCGCCGTTTTGGTCGAGCGACACACCCACAATCTCGAAGTTCTTGCCTTTGTATTGCTTGTAAGCCTCTACCAGGTTGGGCATCTCACGGCGGCAGGGTCCGCACCAGCTTGCCCAGAAGTCTACCAATACCACTTTACCTTTGCCCACAAAGTCGGACAACTTCACGGACTTACCCTCAGGCGTCAACATCTCGAAGTCGGTAAATTTCTGTCCAACGGCCGTGGCTTTCATCTTCTCTACGTTATCCTTAATCTTGACGATTGTTTTGTCATTGTTGTACGCAACGGGAATTTGAGGCATCAGCGGGTCCAGTTCCTCAACGTCCATGTAGTAATAGTTCTGCTTCAGCAGGTGAACGCCTACGGCGTTGGCGATGTTCTGCTTTATGGCCTCTTTCATGACGTCTATTGATTTCTCTTGCAGGCTTTCTATTTCTTTTCCCTTGGCCTCGCGTTGTTCCTCGGTCAGGGTAGAGTCGTTTGCCAAGGTGTTGAATACAGCCATCATTTGGGCGTTCAGTCCGTTGAGTTGTGAGCGCACGGCCTGGTAGGCGTCGTTGTTGTGAGTGCCGGTCGCAGCTCCGTTTTCTTTGGATAAGTTGACGTTGATTGTGCCGTTTTCCAAAAAGATGTCGATGCCGAATTCATAGGCTTCGGGTGAAGCGTTAGTGATGAAACGTACAGCGGCGGTGTCTTGCGTGCCTTTGAAAGTGAATTTTCCGTTGGTCACTACGGCTGAGTCCAGCTTAACAAGTTGTTGTCCTTCCGGTTTTGTCAGATAAACCATCTTTCCGTCTTCCACGCTTTCTGCGGTACCATTGATGGTGTAACCTTGGTTTCCGCTACAAGCGGCCAGCAGGGCAGCCGTAGCAAACAAGTAAGTAAGTCTTTTCATTGTTTTTACAAGTTAATTTGTTCAGGCGGCAAAGGTAATAAAAAAAATGGGATGCGGAGCAAGATGCGGAAAGATTGGACTGAAAATTTGAATGCCCGTAACTTTGTTGTATAAAAAAATCCCTCCGGCTCGCGCAGGAAGGGATTCCCAAAATTAATTCCAAAATAAAAAATGAACCTGAATTAATTATTCTGCGGCAGGAGCTTCTGCTTCAGCGGCAGGAGCTTCTTCGGTCGCTGATGCGTTTTCAGCAGCCTTGGCGGCTTCTTCAGCGGCTTTCTTTTCGGCCAATGCTTTTGCTTTGGCTTCGTTTACTTTCTGTTCAGCTTCGAGACGTACCTTTGCAGCGGCTTTCTTGGCTTCTTCGTCCTTATTCTTCAAAGCCTCCAGGCCTTTCTGCTTGTTGTTCTTCCAAGCTTCGAATTTGGCTTCAGCTTCAGCTTCGCCAAACGCGCCTTTTGCCACACCGCCAAGGAGGTGCTTCTTCATGTAGACGCCTTCGCGGGAGAGGATGTTGCGTACGGTGTCAGTAGGTTGTGCGCCGGTCATCACCCATTTCAACGCGCGTTCAAAGTTCAAATCTACTGTGGCAGGATTTGTGTTGGGGTTGTAAGTACCCAGTTTTTCAATGAATTTACCATCACGTGGTGCTCTTGAGTCAGCAATAACGATGGAGTAGAAAGCGTAGCCTTTACGTCCATGTCTTTGCAATCTGATTTTTGTTGCCATAAATGTTTATTAGTTTAATAAATGATTTGAATATGCTACTATCTCGTAATAGCGGGCGCAAAGATATGGCTTTTTTTTGAGACGGCAAAGGGTTTACACTTAAAGTTTTTATAGATAAAAGTGATATATGTACGCATCGATACGTTCATAATTGTTTATATCTGCCGTTAAGCTAATAGTTGTTCCCAGTCCTACTGTATCAGGACTGGGAGGATTGTTTAATGAAGGTCGGCTTCTTAAAAGATATAATGATAATTCTGACTGTATGTGTTTAATTATAAAAAGGTTAAGTCCATTTGTGGATAAGCGGCGATACGGATTTCTTCAGCAGGGATTAAGACGGGGAATGTTTTTTGAAAATGTCGTACAAAACATGATTAGGAATATTTTCTTGGATATCTCAACAGGATGGACAGCAGGGCAAAAACACCCATGCAGAAGGGATAGTAGAGATGTCCGATGATGCTAAGGGGTGACAATGATGCCAGACCGGAGGCGATAAGCATTTGTGCACCGTAGGGGATGATGCCTTGCACAAAGCAGGAGAAGGTGTCCAGTATGCTGGCCACCTTGCGGCGGTCGAGTTGGAAATGATGACCAATGTTGCGCGCGATGGGTCCCGTTGTGATGATGGCGATGGTGTTGTTTGCGGTGCAGAGGTTAGCTATGCTCACCAAGGCGGCGATGCTCAGTTCCGCTCCTCGCTTTCCTTTGATGTGATTTCCGATATGGTAGAGGATGAAGTCGATGCCGCCGTTGTAGCGTATCAGTTCGAGCATACCTCCCGCCAAGAGGGTAACAATGATAAGCTCGCCCATGCTGATGATACCTTCACCCATAGTTCCGAACCAATCGAAAAATGACATACCCGTGAAGAAGCCGATGAAGCCGGTAGACAGGATGCCTAAAGTCAACACCAGCAGCACGTTCACGCCGGCAATGGCCGTAGCCAGCACGATGAGGTAGGGGAGTACCTTCACCCACTTGATGGTTTCAGTCTGCGGAGGCGTGTGAAGGGACAATCCCTGAAAGACATAGAAGACCATCACCAACAGGGCGGCAGGCATCACGATGCGGGAGTTGACGCGGAACTTATCCTTCATGGAGCAGTTCTGCGTGCGGGTGGCGGCAATGGTGGTGTCGGAGATGAACGACAGGTTGTCGCCGAAGAACGAGCCGCCTACCACAATGGCTGTCATGTAAGCCAGGTCAACTCCGGTCTTCTCTGCCAGTCCTACGGCTACGGGCGTCAGAGCGACAATGGTGCCTACACTGGTTCCGATGGATAGGGAGATGAAGCAAGATGCCAGGAATATGCCCGCCAACAGCAGGTTTTCGGGCAAGATATGGAGGGTGAGGTTGACTGTGGCGTCTATGGCACCCATCTGCTTGGCACTTTGTGCAAAGGAACCGGCAAGTATGAATATCCATATCATCAGCAGGATATTCTTATTGCCGGCACCAATGGAGAAACGGAAGATGCGTTGGTCGAGTTTCAGATGTCGGGTAGTGGCTATGGCATAGCACGACGCAAACATGAAGGCCACCGTGATGGGCACTTTATAGAAGTCGTTCATCCAAATGGACGTCACTAAATAAAGGCACAAAAACACGGCCAACGGACTCAACGCCCACCAGCTGCCTTGTGGCTTTCGGACAGGTTCTTGCATAGTTCTCTTACAGCGTCACTCCGTTCTTGAAGATGGCTATTTCCTTGTATCCTTTTTTCTCGTTGTTCACCTGTTCGCCGCTGGCTACGCGGATGATGTAGTCGATGAAGCGTTCGCAGGTCTTTTCCATCGGTTCGTTTTCGAGGATGACACCTGCGTTGAAGTCTATCCAGCCCGGTTTGTGTTTGACCAAGTTGGAGTTGGTGGAGATCTTCATCGTGGGCACGTAGGTTCCGAAGGGCGTGCCTCGTCCTGTGGTGAAAAGCACCATGTGGCATCCGCAGGAAGCCAGGGCAGTAGATGCGACGAGGTCGTTACCGGGGGCGGACAGCAGGTTCAGACCTTTCACCTTGAGCCGGTCGCCATACGCCATTACGCCTTCCACGTAGCTTTTCCCGCACTTTTGCGTACAGCCTAATGCTTTGTCCTCCAAGGTGGAGATGCCGCCTGCCTTGTTGCCCGGCGAGGGATTTTCGCCTACAGGCTCGCCATGGCTCAGGAAGTATTCCTTGAAGTCGTTGATAAGTTTCACGGTCTGATCGAAGAGTTCGCGTGTGCGGCAACGGTTCATCAGGATGGTTTCCGCGCCAAACATTTCGGGCACTTCGGTCAGTACGGTTGTGCCTCCTTGTGCCACTAAGAAGTCGGAGAACATGCCCAACAGGGGATTGGCCGTAATGCCGGAGAAACCGTCTGAACCTCCGCATTTCAAACCTACGCGTAGCTCGCTCAATGGTACGTCCGTACGAACGTCCTGCGATGCCTTGGCGTACAGTTCGCGAAGCAGTTTCATGCCTTCCTCGTATTCGTCGTCCACCTTTTGCGTAACCATGAATTTCACCCGGTCTTGGTCATAGTCGCCCAAGAACTCGCGGAATACGTCCGGCTGATTGTTCTCGCAGCCCAGACTCACTATTAACACGGCGCCTGCGTTGGGGTGCAGCACCATGTCGCGCAGTATCTTCTTTGTATTCTCGTGGTCATCGCCCAACTGGGAGCAGCCGTAGTTGTGCGGATAAGCCATGATGGCGTCTACGCCTTTGCTTCCAGTTTCCTTGCGCAAACCTTCAGCCAGTTGGCCCGCGATGCCGTTGACGCATCCCACGGTAGGAATAATCCAAATCTCGTTGCGTACGCCCACGTCTCCGTTCTTGCGCCGGTAGCCTTTAAAAGTTAGATTTTTGCGGGGAATGTCTAAGTCGGCGTTGACGGGATTGTAAGTATATTCCAACAGACCTGCCAGGTTGGTCTTGATGTTATGTTCGTTCATCCAGTCGCCCGCTTTCTTGACTTCAAGGGCATGGCCGATGGGGTAGCCGTACTTGATGACGTTCTCGCCGGCGGCAAAGTCTTTCAGGGCGAACTTGTGTCCGGCGGGGACGTCTCCGTTCAGCGTGATTTCCTTTCCGTCCACGATGATTTTCTCGCCGGCGGACAGGGAGGCGATAGCTACGGCCACATTGTCAGCCGGGTTGATTTTCAGGTATTTGGTTTTCATATTATAAGTAATTAATAAGTAATGTCCGAATGCGGCTTTTCCGTTTTCATGTCCAGCGTCTCGCTGTTTCCGTCCCACGTGACATGGATGGTGTCGCCCGGCCGGAGTTCGGAGCCGACTATCATTTCCGAGAGTCCGTCTTCCAGGTATGTCTGCACGGCGCGTTTCAGGGGGCGTGCGCCGAATTGCACGTCATAGCCTTTCTTGGCCAGGAATTGCTTGGCCTGTCCGTCCACTTCCAGGTGATAGCCGGTGACCTCGACGCGCCCGTAGAGGGCGTTCAGCTCGATGTCTACTATCTTCACGATGTCCTCCGGAGCGAGCTGGTCGAAGGTGATGATGTCGTCCAGGCGGTTCAGGAACTCGGGTGAGAAGGTCTTGTTCAACGCCTTCTGGATTACTCCGCGCGAGTATTCACGGTCGTCCGTGCGGTTTTGGGCGGCGAAGCCCACGCCCCGTCCGAACTCCTTCAGTTGGCGTGTGCCTATGTTGGAGGTCATGATGATGACGGTGTTCTTGAAGTCTATCGTGCGACCCGTGTTGTCCGTCAGGCGTCCTTCGTCCAATACTTGCAGGAGGATGTTGAACACGTCGGGATGGGCTTTCTCAATCTCGTCCAGCAGGATGATGGAGTAGGGCTTGCGGCGCACGCGCTCGGTCAGCTGTCCTCCTTCCTCGTAGCCCACGTAGCCCGGTGCGGCACCTATCATGCGCGATACGGTGTACTTCTCCATGTATTCGCTCATGTCGATGCGTATCAAGGCGTCGTCCGACCCGAACATGAAGCGTGCCAGTTGCTTGGCCAAGTGGGTCTTGCCCACGCCCGTAGGTCCCAGAAACATGAACGTGCCGATGGGGCGGTTGGGATCTTTCAAGCCAACGCGGCTGCGCACGATGGCCTTCACCACCTTGTCGATAGCCGTGTCCTGACCGATGACCTTGGAGCGCAGCTCCTCCTTCATGCCGGAGAGCTTGACGCCTTCGGCCTGCGCCATGCGCTGTACGGGTACGCCCGACATCATGGACACCACGTTGGCTATCTCTTCCTCGTCCACGGTCTCGCGCCGGTCCTTCAGGCTTCGTTCCCATGCCTCTTTCATGGCGTCCAGTCGGGCGGAGAGGGCTTTCTCGCGGTCGCGGTATCCGGCGGCCAGCTCGAAGTTTTGCGAGCGCACGGCCTCGCCCTTTTGCAGGCGCGCCATCTCGATGAGCTTTTCTTGCTCTTCTATCTCCTTGGGCACGCTGATGTTGGTCAGGTGCACGCGCGCTCCGGCTTCGTCCAGGGCGTCAATGGCCTTGTCCGGGAAGCTGCGGTCGCTGATGTAGCGTGCCGTGAGCCTGACGCAGGCATCCAGCGCCTCGTCCGTGTAGCGCACGTTATGATGGTCCTCGTATCTCTCTTTGATGTTCTTCAGTATCTGTAGCGTTTCTTCCTCCGTGGTAGGCTCTACGATGATTTTCTGAAAACGCCGCTCCAAAGCGCCATCCTTCTCAATGCTCTTGCGGTATTCGTCCAGGGTGGTGGCGCCGATGCATTGTATTTCGCCCCTCGCCAGGGCGGGTTTCAGCATGTTGGCGGCGTCCATGGTGCCGGGCGCCGAGCCCGCGCCGACGATGGTGTGTATTTCGTCGATGAAGAGGATGACGTTGGGGTTCTTCTGCAGCTCGTTGATGATGGAGCGGATGCGCTCTTCGAACTGGCCGCGGTATTTCGTGCCGGCCACTACACCGGCCATGTCGAGCATAATCACGCGCTTGTCAAACAACACGCGCGAAACTTTCTTCTCGTTGATGCGCAGGGCCAGTCCCTCTACGATGGCCGACTTGCCCACACCCGGCTCGCCTATCAGCACGGGGTTGTTTTTCTTGCGCCTGCTCAAAATCTGCGCCAGGCGTTCAATCTCGCGCTCGCGTCCCACCACAGGATCCAGCCGTCCTTCGGCAGCGGCGCGTGTGATATCCGTCCCGAAGTTGTCCAGCACGGGCGTGTCGTTGGTAGGTTTCTTGGGGGCGGCCTGTGCCGATGCCGCATAGCCTTGTCCGGCGCCTGCCATATTGTCAGGACGGGCAGGCATCATGTCGTCCTCATCGTCCTCGTCGTCCTCGATAAAACCCATGCCCGCGTTAGGGTTAGCTGATTTCTTCGTAATCAGCTCGAACACGGCTTCGTAGGTTATGTCGTATTCTTCCAGTACCATCGAAGCCACACTGTCCTCGTTTTTCAGGATGGCCAGCAGGACGTGCTCCGTGTCCGCCACGGGACTTTTCAGCAGACGGGCTTCCAAGATGCTGATTTTCAGTATTCGTTCCGCTTCGTTGGTCAGTTGCGCCTCACCATTAGCCGGCATTCTTTGGCTGCTAATCTCGGTGTTCCTTACCAGACTTTCCACGTGCGCCTTTATCAGGCCGAGGTTTACGCCGAGTTTCCGCAGCGCTTCCACTGCCTTTCCCGTCCCCTCGCGCAGGATGCCCAGCAACAGGTGTCCGGGTCCTATGTAGTTGGTTCTCAGTCGGTCGGCTTCTTCCTTAGAGTAGGTCAGCGCTTCCGAAACTTTTTGCGAAAATTGATTGTTCATGTATGATGTCTCCGATTAATGTTTGCAAAGATACATATATTTTTCATTTGTCCCAATTAGGGATATTCTTTTTTCATTCAGCAAATAGTGTGCCAAAGCAATCTTTTCACGAAGAAACGGCAAGCTCTCTACCAAACATAGACCACACCGCTCTCTTTCCCCGGAAGTCATTTTCTGCAATTGTCACAATTGTTATGTAATGCCCCAAAGTGTTAACAGATACAAATAACACTTTTGGTGAAAAAGTTGATAAATTTCTTTTAAGAACGAATAATTGAACGCATTTTTCGAAGTTTCGTACCCAAAAGATTTGTGTATGTCGTGGGAAAACCGTACCTTAGCGTGATTTTTCGTGAAAGAAGAGATTGTATAATTAATTAATCGTTGTAAATGCTTGAACAAGACAGAATTATAAAAATCAACATCGAGGAGGAAATGAAGTCATCGTACATCGATTACTCCATGTCGGTAATCGTGGCGCGTGCCCTTCCGGATGTGAGAGACGGTTTCAAGCCCGTACACCGCCGCATACTCTACGGCATGATGGGGCTGGGAAACACGTCCGACAAGCCTTATAAGAAATCGGCCAGAGTCGTAGGTGAAGTGTTGGGTAAATACCATCCCCACGGCGACTCGTCCGTCTACGGCGCGCTGGTGCGCATGGCGCAGCCTTGGGCAATGCGCTACATGTTGGTGGACGGACAGGGCAACTACGGCTCGGTGGACGGCGATAGCCCCGCGGCCATGCGATACACCGAGTGCCGCCTGCGCAAGATAGGCGAGGACATGATGCAGGACATCGACAAGGAGACCGTGGACATGACGAACAACTTCGACGATACCCTGCAGGAACCTACCGTCATGCCTACGCGCATCCCCAACCTGCTGGTGAACGGAGCCTCAGGCATCGCCGTAGGTATGGCCACCAACATGCCCACACACAATCTGGCCGAGGTGATAGACGCCTGCGTGGCCTACATCGACAACAACGACATCACCATCGAGGAGTTGATGGACTACGTCAAGGCTCCCGACTTCCCTACGGGGGGATATATATATGGTATGAGCGGCGTACGCGAAGCGTACCTGACCGGAAGGGGCAGGGTAGTGATGCGCGCCAAGGCCGAGATTGAGACCGGAGCGACGCACGACAAAATCGTCGTAACCGAGATTCCCTACGGGGTGAACAAGGCCGAGCTAATCAAGTACATAGCCGACCTGGCCAACGAGAAGAAGATAGAAGGCGTGACGAACGCCAACGACGAGTCCGACCGTGAAGGCATGCGCATCGTCATCGATGTGAAGCGCGACGCCAACGCCAGTGTGGTATTGAACAAGCTTTACAAGCTGACCCAGCTGCAGACGTCGTTCAGCGTCAACAACGTGGCCTTGGTACACGGACGTCCCCGTTTGCTCAACCTGAAGGATCTCATCCGTTACTTCGTGGAACACCGCCACGACGTGGTCATCCGCCGCACCCAGTTCGACCTGCGCAAGGCCAAGGAGCGCGCCCACATCCTGGAGGGGCTCATCATCGCTTCGGACAACATTGACGAAGTCATCCGCATCATCCGCGCCGCCAAGACCCCGAACGACGCCATCGCGGGACTGATGGAACGCTTCCAGCTGACCGAAATCCAGTCGCGCGCCATCGTGGAAATGCGCCTGCGCCAGTTGACAGGACTCATGCAGGACCAGCTGCACGCCGAGTATGAGGAGATAAAGAAACAGATAGCCTACCTGGAAGAAATACTGGCTAACGACGACTTGTGCCGCAAGGTTATCAAGGACGAGCTTATCGAGGTGAAAGAGAAATACGGCGACCCGCGCCGCTCGGAGATAGTCTACTCCTCCGAAGAGTTCAACCCCGAAGACTTCTACGCCGACGACGAGATGATTATCACCATCTCGCACATGGGCTATATCAAACGCACGCCCCTGAGCGAATTCCATGCGCAGAACCGGGGCGGGGTAGGCTCCAAAGGCTCGGACACACGCGACCAGGACTTCGTAGAGCACATCTATCCCGCCACTATGCACAACACGCTGCTCTTCTTCACCCAGAAAGGCAAGTGCTACTGGCTGAAGGTGTATGAGATTCCCGAAGGCTCCAAAAACTCCAAGGGACGCGCCATACAGAACCTGCTGAACATTGACTCGGACGATGCCGTTAACGCCTACCTGCGCGTGAAGAACCTGAACGACGAGGAGTTCATCAACTCTCACTACGTGCTCTTCTGCACCAAGCAAGGCATCATCAAGAAGACGTTGCTGGAACAATATTCCCGCCCGCGCCAAAACGGCGTGAACGCCATCACCATCCGCGAGGACGACCGCGTCATCGAGGTGCGCATGACCAAGGGTGACAACGAAATCATCATAGCCAACCGCAACGGACGCGCCATCCGCTTCAACGAGAGCGCCGTGCGCGTCATGGGACGCACCGCCACGGGTGTGCGCGGTATGACCCTGGACGAGGACGGACAGGACGAGGTAGTAGGCATGGTGTGCATCAAGGATCCCGAACGCGAGACCATCATGGTCGTTTCGGAGCAAGGCTACGGCAAGCGCTCGGACATCGAGGACTATCGCAAGACCAACCGCGGAGGTAAAGGCGTGAAGACCATGAACATCACCGAAAAGACCGGCAAACTGGTGGCCATCAAGACCGTGACGGACGACAACGACCTGATGATTATCAACAAGTCGGGTATCACTATCCGCCTGCGCGTGGCCGACGTGCGCGTCATGGGGCGCGCCACTCAGGGTGTCCACCTGATAAACCTTGAGAAGCGCAATGACGAGATAGGCTCCGTATGCAAGGTGAGCGCCGAGGGCGTGGAAGAGACCGAAATAAGCGAAGAGAATATGAAACAAGACGAATAGACGAAATGAGATAAATGTTAATTTAAATTTTTTCTACAATCATGAAAAAGGTATTATTTGTAGCGGCTTTGCTGATTGGAGCGACAAGCATGAGCTTCGCCCAAGAAAAAACAGTAAAAGAAGCCAAAAAAATCGCCAACGGCACAAATCCCGATTTCGCCAAGGCGGAAGAACTGATTAACCAAGCCCTGGTTAATCCTGAAACCAAAGACCTGGCCGAGACATGGGATGTGGCCGGTTTTATCCAACGCAGAAGAAGCGAAGAGGAAATGAAAAACGCTTATCTTCGCAAACCCTACGACACGCTGCAGGTGTACAACAGCGCCCTGAATATGTGCCGTTACTACTTCAAGTGTGACGAGCTGGCGCAAATCCCCAACGAGAAGGGAAAGATTAAGAACAAATACCGCAAGAACAATTCGGCTACCATGATGAACGAGCGCGGAAACCTCATCAACGGAGGCATCCAGTACTACAACACGTACCTGGGATCGGAGAAAAAAGAAGACGGCCAAAAGGCGCTTGACTTCTTCGGCACCTATGTGGACTTTGCCAAGCATCCGATGTTCGAGAAAGAAAACCTGCTCCAGACCGACACCATCCTGCCTACCATTGCTTACTATGCCAGCATGGTAGCCACCCGTTTGGAAGACTATTCCAGCGTGCTGAAATACGCGCCTTACGCAAAAGACGACAAAGAAGTAGGCAAGTTCGCCATGGAACTGGAATCTACCGCCCTGAAAGCCCAAGGCGATACGGCCAAGTGGATTGCGTCGCTCCAAGAAGGCATCAAGAAATATCCTGACCACCAGTTCTTCTTCGGCAACTTGATAGATTACTATAGCAATAACAACAAGTATGACGAAGCCCTAAAATTTGCCGACAACATGCTGGCGCAAGACCCCAACAACACCTTCTACCTGTACGTGAAAGGTTATCTCTACCACAACATGTACACCGTACAGAGAGAGAAGGACGCCGCACAGGCCGCCGAGTCTCTGAACAAGGCCATCGAGTTCTATCAGAAGACCACGGAAGTGGATCCTAACTATGCCGAAGCCTATTCGAACTTGGGCCTGGTATATTGCCTCCAGGCTCAAGACTTCTCCGAGAAAGCCACTACGGACGTAAACGACCCGAAGTATCAGGAAGACCAAGCTACTCTGAGAACTTTCTACGAGAAGGCAAGACCCTGCTACGAGAAGGCACGCCAGCTCCAGCCCGACAAGAAAGAACTTTGGTTGAACGGTTTGTACCGCGTATATTACAATCTGCAAATGGGTCCCGAGTTTGAAGAAATCGAGAGTTTGATGTAATAGTTTTGATTTTTACTTCATAACATTTTTGGTTTTATGTGAATAATTGGGGCGCCCCTAAGAAGTGATTTCTTGGGGGCGTTTTTTTATCGTAAAAACAGAAGCCAAAAGTTT
>CASGED010000006.1 GCA_949300425.1 uncultured Bacteroides sp. | reverse complement strand
TTCCGTGACTACAACGAGAACTATGCCGACAAGGTCATAGTCCTGGAACGGCCCTATACGGACTATGCGTTCAACACGAAAACGGACGAGCCGAACGAGATTGTCCGTGTGGTTGACGGCCCGTTGGCCGGCCAGGAAGGCTATGTCTGCCGCTTCCACGGGAAAAAGGGGCTGGTGTTCCGTGTCCTGGGCGTGATGCCGGGCAGCTGGCTGACCGTCTCGGAGGACGGGCTTCTGATCAACCTTGCCCGTTACGAGCATGACACGCCCGGCTATGTGAAGGAAAACTGGCCGCGGTTCATCCTCCGCCCGTTCCTTACGCCCACATCCGGAACAGAGATGGAAGGAGACAAAAACGAGACCGAATTACCACATAAGGATTTTACGGAGATCATCCGCAGGGTGGACATCGCCGAAGAAGCCTATTACCCCAGCAGGCAGGAGGACGGGAAAGTCGTCACCACCTATTATGCCCATGTCGGCATGAGGGAAGCAGACGGAAACCTTGCCTGCTTCGCCAACTGGGACGTTTTTCTCCACGAGTATTTCCTCACGGCGGGAAAAGCCAACAAGAAGCTGGTCTCCGGAAGGACTTTCCGGGCACTCTCCACATCTTGGAATGAGAAGAACCACGCGCGAGGCTGTTCTTTGTTCAAAGCCAAATTCTCCGGCGAATCCCATTCATTCCCTATAGGGGCGGTTTCCGCTGCATAGGCGAATCCCTTCAAATTATCGATCTGTACGCTACCGTCCCAAAGGAATACCAACAAGCAACCGATAAACACACTCTTTACATTCATTGGTCGATTCTTTTAAATTGTTTAGAAGATATTTTTCACATGCGGACAAATATACGACTTTTCCTTATATACATCGCTACAAAAGAGAGCATACCTCTATCATGCACCTGATATTGATATGCTCTCAAAGTTATCCGCAAATCTATTTACCCCTACTTATTCATTTTCCAAGTAATCCAAAATCTCCGCCGCTATCATCAGCACGCACCCCGTGGAATATCCGCGGTTGTTCTTCTTCTCTACACTTCCGGGCTTTGCGGCCACCATCTGCGTCCAACCAACCTTACCTTCCGTGTCGACAGCTTTCACCAAGGCTTCCCAACCTTTCTTCACCACGGGTAGGTACTTGTCGGCATCCAATATGCCCGCATTGATGCCATACAGCATGGCGTAAGTGAAAAAAATTTCGTTTTTCCTTCTTACTGCGAGATGGCATGGTCAGCTCCTACATCCTCTCCGTTCCAAGCCCGCAGATTGGTCCACGGCGTGAAAGGTTCACTCCAAAACGGGTCTGTAGCAGACAGGCCCAACGGCAAAAAGCCAAACGTGCAAAGGTAAAGGCTGCCCGTATTGATATAGCTCTCGGACATCTTTATCTGACTGCCTGCAAAGCCTATGCGTAACCAGCCCTCCGAATCGAATGTGCCCGCAACGGCAAACTGGCGGCTGATAACCGCCGTCAGTGCGCAACGCACTTGGGCTGGTTGGACTTTCTTCGGCAACCGATGAGTCAACGCGGCTTCCGCAAGCGCATGAAAAGCCCCCACACGATAAACGATGGAACGCCCTACGACCGGATAAGTGCCTTCGGGAGAAACCTGACGCTCCAACTGCTCGGCATAACGGGTGAAACGTTTCAACTGGACAGGCAGAAACTTCTCGGCACCTTCTATTTGGTGTTTCGCCATCACGGTCAGTACGTCCGTCAGCATGGGCTGAATGACAAAACTGTTGTAGTAGTCCGCATGATACTTGGGACCATCGCCGTAGACTCCGTCGCCCACGTACCATTTGTCACGGAACGTGTTCACACCGTGCGTCAAGCGTTGCATGTCACACTCGCCCGTAAACTCCAGCAACGCCGCCTCCACCATCGAGGCGAACAGCAACCAGTTGTTGTTGAACGGCTTGATTCCGCGCGAACGTTTCAACTCCGTTATCATCCGTTTGCGGGTCGTTTCGTCCATTCGACCCCATAATTGCTTGGGAGCACGCAACAAACCTTGCGCCAAGAAAGCCGCGTCCACCAACGGTTGCGAGGGAGTGCCAAAGTCCAGATAATCCGGCGAGGTAGGATTGACCGCATTGGCCAGCCCTTTCAGAGTCAACCGGATGTACTTCTCACGCAGTTTTCCTTCCTCCGTATCGTCTCCGCCCAATTCCAGCCAAGGAGCCAACCCACAAAGGGTACGTCCCACGGCTTCCAAGTGACAATACTTCCCTGCCCGTTCGGGCGAGAGCGACTCTTGCGGCATATTTGCCTTCAACGTTCCGTTAGCCAAGTTGGTCAACACGGGATCGACCACCTTCACGAGCGTATTGACCCATATCTGCCTGTCTTCCGCGCCTGTGTTCTGTTTCAAAGATTCTGCCGCATGGGCAGTTACGGCGGCAACCGCCAGCGAGCATGCGATAAATGTTCTTTTTAGGTTCATGATTCTAAAATTTATTCTATCATCAATTTCCCACTACAAAATCCATACCATCCAAATCTCATTGTCAGTTTGAGAAATCCAATTCAGATGCAATTGCCTCTTCCAAGTTGTCAAACGGCTCCACATTATGCTCATACCCCGCATATCCTTTGTTCTGATTGATAACTCCCTCACGGTTACCATTGATGCTGCTTTGCGGCACAGGGAAGAAAATATGATAGGGCGATATGGTATAAGCAACGTTTGAACGTGTCTTGATGCCCGAATTATAGAAGTTGTTGTACTTGCAGACACGTTGCCACCAATAACTATTGTCCGAAATCGTCTCTTCCGAATAAGTCTGTCCGAACTCATCTGTCTGTCCGGTCAGGGCATAGATATAGGACACACGGCTCAGTTCCACATGGCGCCACTCTTCCATATACAATTCACGGGCACGCTCGTCCATTACGACCCCCATATTCATTTCTTCGGGAGTAAACAGTTTTGTGCAATGTGCTCTTTCGCGAATGGCGTTGACATCTGCCGCCGCACTCGCTTTGTCACCTTTCCATATATAAGCTTCGGCACGCAGCAGATAAGTTTCAGCTAAACGGAACAGATACCAATCACCTTCACCTCCCCGATAGTCAGTGCCTGATTCACGGTCGGGATCTTCTACCCACACCTTGTAATGAGGCCATCCAAACCAACTGCGGATAGTATCCGTACACAACAAACCACCATCTTCATCATAAAGCTGAAGATTCATCCCGGCATACGGATCATCATCTCTGAACAGATTGGGATGATTGTATCTTAGGTTCTCCATATTTATCCAATTTCCGCTTTCAGCATCGTGGCGCAGGTCGGTAGGGTCGCCCAGCCACAAGCCATATTGCGCATAGTTGGTAGGACGCATCTTGGCAACCCCTCTACCCAAGGCTTTCCTGTAATTGAAATACGTGGCGCTGATACTCATTCCGGTCTCTCCGGAGGGAGTCATGATGGCAAAAGAACCCGTAGCCGGCCAGAAAGGTACGCAATTACGCATCGTCTGCATGTCATCACTGCTGTCGCTGTATCCGTGTCGGTTTATCATGCAATGAATTACTTCCTTATTTTCCCCTATCATTTTGTTTTCCGGTCGGTGCAAATCCCAAATCACGTTGCGTGTGACGGGATGCTCGTCCGGCATAGGATTGACAAACGTCCCGAACGTGGAGGTCATAAGCTGATATCCGGACCCGTCAATCAACGTATTCGCCTCAGCAATGGCTTCGTCAAAACGTCCTGTGGCGAGCAGGCATTTTATAAGCAGATGCCGACATGCGCCCTTGCTGACCATTCCGCCCATTTCAGGCACTTCCGCAACGTGTTGAACGGCAAATTCCAGGTCTCTGGTTATCATGTCCAGAATGACCGAACGCTTGGTGGACTGATAATCAAACTTGGCTCCTTCCACCGCCTGCGTGAACAGGGGAACATCCTTGAATTGGAATACAAGCCAATAGTACCGCAATGCCCGATGGAAATAGGCCCTGCCCAACATCTCGTTTTTGACTTCCTCGTCCAGTCCTTCTACATCATCGATATATGTAATAATGGTATTGGCATAATTTATATTTTTGTATATCTCCTTCCAAAAATAAAGATACCTTGTCGTCGACACATTATCGGTAGCGGTAGGTGTCAGATAAGTGTTAAGGTCTATTTGGACGCCTGTCGCGCTGGGTTGGTCTGTTGTTCCGCATACGGCCAAGTCTGAATAGACATATTCGGAGACTATGGGGGCACCGTCTCCCACAAAGAAATTGCGGACGGCTTTGTCGCAAGAAGCCAACGCTGACTCCAGACCCTTTTGGGTGGAAAACGTCTTGGACGGTTCATAGAAAGACAGCGGTTCCGGCTCTAAGAATTCTTTTGTACAACCGGTTGACAGAAGGGTGATGGCCGGCAATGCCCAAGCCATCAGCTTGTATTTATTGATTTGATGAAGTTTCATTTTTCTTCTTGTTTATAACGTTAAACCTATACCAAAATTAAATGTCACGGGGACCACATTGCCAAACTCCGGATCGGCGTACTGCCATTCTTTCGTCCAGCAGGCGATGTTGCGCACACCGCAAGAAAGGCGCAAACCGTTGATGTGGTATTTCTTCAAGAATGTTTTGGGGACGCTATACTCCAAGGCGATGTTCTCCAACCGAATGAAAGACTTGTCGATGATGCGCTCTCCTCCGGTTGCCACATTGGTTGCTCCCAAACGGGCATAATTGTTCGTCGGGTTATTGGGTGTCCAGTATTTACTTTCAAGAACATTCCGCCGTTCAGGATAGACTCCGGTCTGAATGAATTCCTCCGATCCTCTGTGCCCCCACTTAGAATAAATATTCACGGAAAGGGTCAGGTCTTTCCACAATGTAAAATCGTTTCGGAACGTCCATGTAAATTTGGGAGAGGTGGAACCTAAAAAGACTTTATCTTCATCGGAATAGCGTCTGCTTTCTATGTCATAAATATCCTTGAACTTCGGGTCGCCGGGCACTTGTCCGTACTTAGCGGCTTCCTCTTCTTCGCCTATCTGCCAAATGCCTTCATACTGATAGTTCCAGATTTCATTAATGTCCTTCCCGATAAACCAGCCGTTGGTTTTATCATCCCGTTCTTTGCTGCCTATCACATTTCCCTGTTCGTCCAGAATGTCTTCGTACGTATAATACAGATGGACTATCTTATTCCGGTTGAGAGAGAAACCGAAACCGGACCGCCACTCAAAATTCTCACGCTGCATGTTGAGGGTATTCAGCGTTAACTCAAAACCTTGTTTAAGACTTCACCCAGATTGGATGTAATGGACGTAAATCCTGTAATGTTGCTCAAGCTTTGGCTCATAATCAAGTCCGTGGTAGGCATGTGGTAGTATTCTATGCTACCATTAATCCGATTGTCGAAGAAACCGAAATCGATACCAAAGTTCCACGAAGTAGTTCTTTCCCATTTCAGATTGGGATTTGCCATGCGACTGGCGAAGAGTTGAGCCACCTCTTTCAGCGTTCCGTCCGGCAACACATAAATATAACTTCCTGAACCGGTTGTCAGATCGGAAACCGCATCGTATGTATCAACTCCGTTATTACCGTTCGAGCCCCAAGAAGCCCTTAACTTACCGTAATTCATCGGTTCCCACCGAAAGAAATCCTCTTCTGTAAAAGTCCAGGCCAATGCGGCTGACATAAACGTGGCACGCGGATTAGCGATACCGAAAGCCGAATTACCGTCTCTACGGATGGAGTAGGTAGCCATATACTTGTTAGCGTAGGAGTAGAACAAACGACCCAGATAAGCATCAGCCGTACGCTGGGTGTCGTTGACGTTATAGTCGCTTCTTGTTTTATTCGAGCCGGTCACGTTGTGGAATCCCAGTGCGTCCGTCGGTGTGAAGTCGCGGGCTTCAATCTCGTCTGACCAAGTCTTCAGTTTCTCCGCCTCTTGTACTAACGTTACATTCACTTTATGCTTTTGGGCGAAAGTATGCTCCCAGAAAATACGGTTGTTCAGTCTCCACCGCAACCCGGACTGATTGGTTCGAGACACATACCCATTGTGTGTATCTTGCCACAAAGGATGTTCCGACGATTCGTGATAGCGCTCATAGTCCCATTGCATACGCGGTGAGAAGTTAAAGGAGTATTGAATATCAAACGGCAGCTTCACTTTCGCCGTCAACACCGGAAGCAAAACCGTGGTTCCCTCCTCGTTGCTTCTATACTGCATATCAAACCGATAGTTGGAGCCCGAATTCAACGGGTTCTCTCCCATCGGGTATAGAACCAGATTGCCTTCCTCATCGTATGGCAGCGCATAAGGAGAATTGTCCCGGATGTAAGTGGAGCTTGAAGGAAGGCCACTTTCATCCCGGTGCTGAAAATTCAGGTTCAAGCCCAAGGTCAGGAAATCGGCAACCGTAGCTTCCAGTTTAAAGTTGGCGCGGATGGTCTTGAAATCATCGCCAATAGCCTGGCTCTTGGAATCCAGATAGCCTAAGGAGAAGTAATAATTGACCTTTTCGCCCGCTCCAGATATGCTGGCATTATAGTCCTGCTTGAAGCCTGTGCGAAACACCTCGTCATACCAGTCGTAAGTGCGGCCCGCCAAATAGTTCTCTATCTCCTGCGGAAACAGTCCGAGCCGATTCAACCAGATTTCATCATCCGTACCCGTATCGCTCGACATGGCACGCCATTCTTCAATGCTCATGCCGTATTTCTCCAGATTCTCCGGGGTAGGTTGCTTGTATTTTCCCGGATTGGTAAAACCGTCTTTGCTATCGTACCAGTCCGAACGGAAATTCAAGTAACCTTCGGCGTCATAATACTTGCGCTTGTAGTTTTGGGTAATGACACCAAAGTTTGCGTTGAAATTCACAACTGGTTTCCCTTCCTTACCTTTCTTTGTGGTGATAATGATAACACCGTTTGCCGACTGGGAACCGTAAATGGCAGCGGACGAAGCATCCTTCAACACGTCTATCTGCGCAATATCCTGCGGATTGATTTCACTCATATCTCCGGTGAATATCATGTCATCCACCACTATCAAGGGCGAATTGTCACCATTCAAGGAACGTTGTCCGCGAATCTGATACGAACCGCCTCCTTTGGCAGAAGAACTAAGTCCGACATTCAGGCCGGGAACTCCCGTGCGCAACAAGTCTTCCACATTGAACACGCCTTCCTTCATCATGTTTGTGGGCTTCACCTGCGCAATGGCTCCCGTCAAGTCTTTCTTGCGCATAGAGCCATAACCAACAACCACGACTTCTTCCAGCATCTCATTGTCTTCGTTCAAGACGATGCTCAGCGTAGACTGTTCCGGCTTCAGGCGGACTTCCTTTCCGGAATAGCCAATGTAGGACACCGCCAACATCGAGCCTGCAGGTACCGTCAATGTAAACTTGCCGTCTATATCCGTAATGGTACCGTTGGTCGTACCTTTTTCCGTCACATTGGCACCAATCAGCGGTTCACCGTTCGCATCGGTTATGACACCCGTCACCGTCTGTTTCTTTCCAGACTGCCGCAACGCGTTTTCCCCTTTTTTGGCTATCAGAATCATCTTTCCCTGAATGGAGAAAGTCACATCATTGCCCAATACTTGCGAAAGCACCTCCGCAGGCGATGCGTTCTTAAAATCAGCCGTCACCCGCTTTTTCCCATCCAAGACATCTTTTTTATAGATAATGGAGTAATCCGATTGCCGCTCCACTTCCTTCAAGACCGTTTCCAAGGGTACGTCCTTAAACTGATACGTCACGCTTTGCGCGTGTATGGCCAAACTTCCCGACAGCAATGCCGCCATGAGCAGGGAACGGCCCCAGAATCTTTTGTAGTTCATGATATTATTCTACTTTTAAATTGGATAAAACATTATAAAAAAACAATTGCGCCATCGTTTCCAACAGATAGAACAATGGCGCGTGATTTTACCCACCCCCCCAAAAGGTATTTAACATTTATTTGTAGATTCGAATATGCCTGCCGACTTTCTCATAACGTAAGGGAGCCAACTGAATCAATGCCTCCAATATGTCATCCACCGTTTCTTCATTACGCAAAGAAATGCGGAATACCATATCTTCCTGAATCTGCTTATCCAGTTCGATAGTCACGTTATACTGACGTTCCATCCGCTTCACTAAATCTTGAAGCGAAATCTCATCATACTCAAAACGCCCCTCTGTCCATGCCATAAACTGATTGGACTGCACTGTTTCTTTGGTAATTTCACCGCTTGCCTTATTTAAAACGAGTTGTTCACCCGGACTGATCGCTATCTCCTCTTCTCCACAACGAACCTGAACAGCTCCTTCCATCAAAGTTGTAATCACATTACTGTCATCTGGATAAGCCGTGACGTTGAAACTCGTCCCCTTTACTACCACATCATATCCATCCGTCCGTACCGTAAAAGGTACGTCACCCGGTTGCTTGGTCACTTCAAAATAAGCTTCACCGGACAAGATGACTTCGCGTTGGCGGGTATTGAAACTACCGGAATATTGCAGTGTCGACCCTGAATTAAGATACACCGACGTACCGTCAGCCAAATAAAAGCGCGTTTTCTCCCCCTTGCCCGTAGCCAAGACAAACAGGTTGTTGTCTGCCATTTTTCCGACATAAGACATTGTCCCCCAATAGCCTCCCCATACCAACAGGATGCCCACAACGGCAGCCGCCGCCACCCAACCAATTCTTGGCAGATGGTAGACACGGGATTTCCGAAGCGGCTGTCCGCCAAGTGAAACCCGTTGCCGCAGCCTCGCCCATTCACGATCAGTTTCAGGCTGAATCTTTGGCAAAGCCATCCATTCCGCCTCCCATCTCCTAAACGATTGTTTATTCGCCACGGATTCTTTCATAAACCGAAAGAGCATTTCCTCTTCCTCTCCCGTGGCTGAACCATTGAAATAATGGATGGCTATCTGTTTTATTGTATCTTCTGAATAATCCATATCCTTGCTTTTACCGATATAACAATTAAAATCCGTCTTACCCAACCCCGCATCTACAGAATTTCACCATCATTATTCTAAAATATCAAAAAACTCAATAACCTAAATGTAGAAAATGCCTTCAATGCCTTGGATATGTGTTTCTCTACCGCCGTAGTAGATATATGCAACTGTTCTGCTATTTCCCTGTTCTTCAATCCGTCAAAACGGCTCATCACGAAAATTTCACGCGAACGGTTGGGCAACGAATCGAGCACTTGCCGCACTTGGCTTTGCAGCTCATCATACAACATGCGATGTTCAGGGTTCACCCCAAAATCCAACAGATAAAGTCCCTCGCACCCCATCTGTTCTTGAAGATAGTCCAAAGACTCCTGTTCCACCAATTGCCGATGCTTCAAGTAATTCAAACAAGCATTGCGCACCATTACGAAAAGCAAAGACGTCAGAGAAACCGACTCCAACAAATCACGCTTCTCCCAAAAACGCAAAAAACAATCTTGCAGCAAGTCACGAACCACTTCTTCATCATCCACAAAGCGAGACGCATACCCCCGCAGACGGGGATAATAGTTCTTGAATAAATATTCGAAAGCCTCCGTCTGTCCATCCTTTATGTCCTGCAACAAAAGGTGCTCATTCCTATACCTCTGTGACATACCTGCGATATTTTCCTTGCAAAGATAAAAACAATTCGTAGATGAACTTCATTTTCTTAAAGGTGCTCTACCTTCCACTCCCCAAGCGTCTTCTTCTCCTTGTCGAAGTTGATACCAACTTTTACTATCGGCAGTCCACAGAGGGCGAAGCGTTCGGGGTATTGCTTCAGGTCTATCTGGTGCAAGGCGGTATCAGCGTCCTTGTCCAACTTCAGCTCTATGATATATAATGTATGGTCGGTGCGCATCACCACGTCCACCCGTCCGCGAGGAGTACGTACTTCGATGTCGGTGTAGTAGCCTAACAGGCTGAACAGGATGTAGAGCACCTGTTGATAATGGCCCTCGTAGTGGGTGTTGTCTGCATAAGGAATGGTGGACAGGAACGACTGCATGGCTTGCAGGGCGGCGTCCATGTCGTCCCTATACAAGCTTTTGGCCATGGCGATTAAAGCGCCAGACACGGAAAGCGTGTCGGGAGTCAGATAATAAGGAACAAGACTCTTCATCAGGCCCAAGCGGACTTCCCGGTTGGGAATGCCCAACGTGTAAATGTCAAGTGCCTCGATACCATCTTTGATGGTAAAATTGCCGCTTTGGTAAAGCAGGGGGATGGCATTGGTTAACCGTTCCGTGGGCGCGTCAAAGTCATCTTTGCTGGCGTCCATCTTACCGCCTAACTGCAGGGCACTTATATGATACTTCCGCAACATCTCTATCAAATAAGTCGGGGTACCGCTACCAAACCAATAGGATTCAATCTTCTCTTTGTTGAAGGCATTGAACAAACTGTAAGGATTGTAGATGTCCGGTGAAGGCCACGTGAAGTGATAGCCGTCGTAGTTAGCTTTCAGTTGAGCCAATAGATCTTCTTTATCCGTATGTAGTTTGGCGGCAAACGCTTCCATGTACACGTCCATCTGTGTGCGCATCTCCTCCTCGGTAATTCCACAGATGTCCGCATATTGCTCGTCCATACTGATGTTCTCGATGTTGTTCAGCTCGCTGAAGATACTCAGTTGGGAAAATTTGGTGATACCCGTCAGGAACACGTAGCGCAGGTAAGGGTCACATGCTTTCAAGGGACTGTAGAAGTTGCGCATGACGTTGCGAAGCACAGGCAGACTCTCGGACTCGTGCATCACATCAAGCAGCGGGGCATCGTATTCGTCAATCAGCACAACGACCTCTCGGTTGTATTTCCGGTACGCATCCATAATCAAGTTGCCTAACCGGTTATTGGTATCCAACGTTTCACGGGGAATGATGCCTAAACGCTCCTCATTGTTCTGCAACTGGTTATGCAGATAACGGTTCAGCGCATCCCGGTCGGAGTGCTTGGCCCAACTCATGTCGAAGTGCAGCACCGGATATTGTGTCCACTCCTTTTCCAATCGCTCTATCGCCAAGCCTTGGAACAAGTCCTTCCGCCCTTCAAAATAGGCATGAAGGGTGCTAACCAACAGAGACTTGCCAAAACGACGGGGACGGCTGAGAAACATATACTTGCCGGAGGAATGCGTCATGCGGTAGATATGTTCTGTCTTGTCGATGTACACATAGTCCTTTGTCCTCAGTTGGGAAAAGGTCTGAATCCCTATGGGATAAAATTTCAATGCGGGCTGTTCCATTGTTCTTCACTTGTTGGTTGAGAGAGCAAATATAGGATTTTTTCCACACATCCGGGCTATATCCGCAAGATTTTTAGCTAAGGATTATATTTCTTCCGGCAAATACGTAGGCGATAACGAGAATTAAGTTTATTTACAATTTAGCAATTTACAATTTACGATTTTATTAGAGTGTAAATGGGAATTTAGAAGCCCCCTCAACTCCCCCCCCCGAGGGGGAGCTTATGATGCTCCGTAGTAGTCTTAGCCTCCCCTTCGGGGGGAGGAGGGAGGGGGCTAAATTATCATTTAATCCTGCGCAAACAAATCAAATTGTCGGACAATAGAAACATTACGCCCTATCTCCTGTAACGATTTATAAAACCAATTAAGGAGAACGGAGATTTCCCGCCGAGAATAACTTCTGAACGAGACTGAAGAAGGTTAGAAACATAAGGGGGGAAGGTTAGAAACATTGCCCCCGTATGTTAGAAACCTTCGGCCTTTGTGTTAGTACCCCTTCCGAGAGAGTATCGGGGAGAACAACTATATTTTGTAGAATTTTCCGATCAACGACCGCCTGTGCTTGTACACCTATTATTTTACATCTCAAATGAGACCGAACTACCACAGCTCTCCCAGCACAAACAGCAAGAAAACTTGAGGAGACAACATGGATTTCAGTTTGGTCAACGCCCGGTTATTCAGGTTCATGGAGGACTGCACAGTGATGTCCAACGCGTCCGCTATTTCCTTATAAGATAACTTGCGCACATAATGCAAGTATAACACTTGTTTTTGGTTAGGAGACAAAGACCTGATGGCGGCACGCAGCCTCTTTGCCAACCGAATGTCTTCATCGGACAAGGCAAAGGTGTCTTCGAAAAAGTCTTTCGAGTCGGGTATCTGGAGGTCTTCTTCCAAAAACACGTCTTGAAGCTTTCCTTTCACCTCTTGTTGATCCACAAAAGCATTGTGGAAGGCACGAAGCAGGTAGGCGCGTACCGTGACGTCCGTTGCCAAGACTTTGCCTTGATGCAATTTCACGAACACATCTTGAATGCAGTCTTTCACCAAATCCTCATCGCCACAACATTTCATACCATAATTATATAGCAACTCATAATGCCTCCGATACAGGACGGACAGGGCCAGCCGCCGATCCGTCCCGTTCAACAGTCCCCAAAGTTCATTGTCGGACAGCGCGGTGTAAGTGTCTATTGTCGTTGGCATGTGTGACAAAGATTTATAATCGAGCAAATATAGGGAAAAAGAATGAGAAAGAGGCCATCAAGGCGCAAAAAAAAGATGCCACCGCAGATTAAACCTACCCAACCTACCAATGCAACTTTTAGTGCTAAGATTGTCAAAGGACTCTTTGTTTCTGCTCTGTGAGAACGAAACTTAGGTGATACCTTCTACTGCGTTTCGTGAACTCAGCTTCCGATTGGAGAAGTAGGTGTAGTCTTTTCTTTCAGTTTTTCAATATTCTCCTTTAACGCCTCTACTTCGTTGTAAGTAAAGGCATCGAGCGCGTTGCGCATACTGACCAGTTCTTCGCGGATGGTCTTCAAGCGGTCTACAACTTCGTAATTGCGTTGGGCGCTTTCTCCATTGTTACGCAGACGTCGTTGGGCGCCGTCTAACGTCATGCCACGTTCTTTCACCAAATGATAAATCATTTTGGCCGTTTCCACATCCTCCTGACGATATTGGCGAATGTCACGTCCTGCCCGCTTGGGATTGAGTTGCGGAAACTTCTTCTCCCAAAATCGTAGCAATGTCTCACTAACCCCCAACATTTGCGCCACTTCACCAATGGAATAATATAACTTGAGTTTCTTATCTGTATTCAACATATCGGCATTCCTTTTGCGCAGGCAAAAATACGCTTCTTTTTCGATTAAACAGCAATTACCTGACTATTTCCTTCTGAAAAATAGGGACGATTTGTATTCCAAACAAAAAAGCCTGCCGTATTGGCAGGCTTTTCGCTCTTCGTCTTGGACTTGAACCAAGGACCCTCTGATTAACAGTCAGATGCTCTAACCGACTGAGCTAACGAAGAATGATTTGCATTTGATTTTGCTCTTCGTCTTGGACTTGAACCAAGGACCCTCTGATTAACAGTCAGATGCTCTAACCGACTGAGCTAACGAAGAATGTTGTTTTTTCTCAAATGCGGTGCAAAAGTAATAGGATATTTTGAAATATGCAATATCTTTGCAGAAAAATTTCGAAGAAAAAGCGAAATATTTGCTTTGAGGCTCTTTTCAGGGGGCTTTGCCTTGCGAAAACGGGCTTTTTGCGAAAGATTGATTATACATTAATTATATATAGAAAAAAACGAATGAAAGGATTGGTAAAATTGCGCTGGATGGCCCTCGCAGGAGCGGCACTGGCGGTTGGTATTCTGCTGAGTTTTGAACGTGGGGACGACCATAGCTTCAAATTGGCCAAAAACATGGATATATTTAACTCCGTGGTGAAAGAGCTGGACATGTTCTACGTAGATACGATAGATGCGGACAAAGTGGTGCGCCAAGGTATTGACGCCATGCTCTACAGCCTCGACCCGTACACGAACTACTTTCCGGAGGACGATCAAAGCGAACTGGAGCAGATGCTGAAGAATACCTACGGGGGCATCGGCTCTATCATTACATGGAATGCAAAACTGAAACGCTCCATGATAGGCGAGCCTTACGAAGGTATGCCGGCAGACAAGGCCGGATTGAAGACGGGCGATGTCCTGATGGCCATAGACGGAAAAGACTTGGCTGGGAAGAACAATCAGGAAATCAGCGAGATGCTGCGCGGGCAGGCGGGCACCAGCTTCAAACTAACGGTGCAACGCCCCGGCACGCAGGAGCCTTTAACGTTCGAGCTTGTGCGGCGTGCCATCGAGCTGCCCATCATCCCCTATTATACAAAGCTGGAGAACAACATCGGCTACATCAACCTGAGCACCTTCTCCGGCTCGCCGGCCAAAGAGTTCAAGCAAGCACTGATGGATTTGAAGAAACAAGGCATTACATCTTTGATTATAGACTTGCGCAATAATGGTGGAGGCTTGTTGGACGAGGCCGTAGATATCGCCAATTATTTTCTCCCACGAGGAAAGACTTTGGTTACCACCCGCGGGAAATTAAAGCAAGCAGACATGACCTACAAGACTCTGCGCGAACCGATAGACTTGGATATTCCTTTGGCGGTTTTAGTAAATAGCGTTACGGCTTCCGCATCGGAAATCTTAGCCGGTTCGCTCCAGGACTTAGACAGAGCTATCATCGTAGGCCAGCGTACTTATGGCAAGGGTTTGGTGCAAACCACCCGTCCATTGCCTTTTGGTGCCACCATGAAGCTGACAACGGCCAAATATTACATCCCTAGCGGACGTTGCGTGCAAGCCATTGACTATCAGCATCGCAACAAGGATGGAAGCGTGGGGCGCATACCGGATAGCCTGACCACGGTATTTCACACGGAAGCCGGACGTATTGTGCGCGATGGAGGAGGCGTGACACCGGACATTGTGGTAGAGCAGGAAAAATTTCCCAATATTCTCTTCTATCTGGTCAATGACAATTTGATATTCGACTATGCCACCCAATATTGTCTGAAGCACGACACTATCGCTCCTCCTGAAGATTTTAAGATTACGGACGCAGATTATGCCGATTTTATACAGATGGTGAAAGACTCCGACTTCAAGTATGACCAGCAAACCGAGAAGATTTTAAAGAATCTGAAAGAAATGGCCGAATTTGAAGGTTACTTGAAAGACGCTTCCGCCGAGTTTGATGCCTTGGAAAAGAAATTGCAACATAACCTGGAGCATGACTTGACCTATTTCGCCAAAGACATCAAGCCCATGATTGCCATCGAAATCATCAAACGCTATTATTATCAGCGGGGAGGTATCATCGAACAATTGAAAGACGATGCGGATTTGAAGAAAGCGATGGAAGTCCTTACAGATCCGAACCGGTACAAAAAGATGCTCGACGCTCCGAAAGATACCGTGAATGTGGAAACGCTTGGATAAGAAAACTATCCGGCGAAAAGGTTACACACGACCAATCGCCCTTTTCCGGCATTAGTAAGCGTCCAAAACTGACGTCTTGCGCTTCCGGGTTTGAGTGACTACCTTCGCGCTGTAATCATAAAAAGAAAAGAAGATGTACAGCAGTGAAGATTTCGAGCGGCTCTTCATCCGTTACAAGGGTGAGGCCTATCCGCGTGGCGAGAGCATCCAGACGTTCTGCCACCGCAAC
>CASGED010000005.1 GCA_949300425.1 uncultured Bacteroides sp. | reverse complement strand
GCAATGAACTCCGGTCATATAGAACGTGGACTGACTGCCGTGGATGCTTACGTGCAAAGCAAAGGTGCTTGTGGCGGCATTGACTTTTGGGGGAACTGTTGGGAATGGACTTCATCCACTGACAAAGACGGTCTGTATATTATCAAAGGTGGCAGTTGGGATTCCAAACGTGACGATTGCCGCAGCGAAAAATCAGATGACGTGAGGAACGGTGCGCAGGGCTATGCCAATGTCGGTTTCAGGGTAGTAAGAGTGGATTCTACGCATACAAACTATGATTGAGTTGCATTTAATTCCCTTTAATAAGTAGTCAAAGAGGTCTGTGTGGGAACAAAATGGGAACAACGAGCATAAAATAAAATCGACTAAGCATTGATGTTCAATCACTTAGCCGATTTGCTCGTACCCAGACCCGGGGTCGAACCGGGATGGAAGTGAATCCACTGGTGTTTGAGACCAGCGCGTCTACCGATTCCGCCATCTGGGCAACTTGTTTTCTCAATTGCGGTGCAAAGATACGGCTTTTTTTTATATCTGCAATAGTTTTCCAAGAAAAAATAAAAAAAAGATAGAAATTTAAGATGGAGTTTAGTTAATAATGAAATAATGATTACATTAGCGGAAATTTTAAAAACAATAGGATATGGCTGTGAATAAGGATAATTACTGCGTGATTATGGGTGGAGGTATTGGTAGCCGATTTTGGCCTTTCAGCCGGAAGACTCTACCCAAACAGTTTCTTGATTTCTTTGGCACGGGACGGTCGTTGCTCCAACAGACGTTTGACCGCTTCAAGAGAATTGTGCCCGTGGAGAATATTTTAGTGGTTACTAACGACATGTATGCGGACTTGACCCGAAAACAACTGCCGGAACTGGCACCCGAGCAGATTCTCTTGGAGCCTACACGCCGAAATACGGCGCCGTGCATCGCATGGGCTGCATACCACATTCGTGCGTTGAACCCTCAGGCTAATATTGTAGTGGCTCCTTCTGACCATCTGATATTGAAAGAGGACGATTTTTTGAGTGCTATTCAGAAAGGGCTTGAATTTGTGTCACAGAATGATAAGTTGCTGACACTGGGCATCAAACCCAACCGCCCCGAGACAGGGTATGGTTACATTCAAATAGCGGAATCTATAGGCGACAACTTCTACAAAGTAAAGACATTCACAGAAAAACCGGAACTGGAATTGGCTAAGGTCTTTGTGGATAGTGGTGAGTTCTATTGGAATTCCGGTTTGTTCATGTGGAATGTGAATACGATTATTCGGGCGGGTGAGTTGCTGCTGCCCGAGTTAGCCGCTAAATTAGAACCTGGCGTTGGTGTATATGGTACACCGGAGGAAAAACAATTCATTGATGAGAATTTTCCCGCTTGTCCCAATGTGTCTATTGATTTTGGTGTTATGGAGAAGGCGGACAATGTATATGTCTCGTTAGGTGATTTCGGATGGTCTGACTTGGGTACATGGAGTTCGCTATACGACCTATCGCCTAAGGATGAAGCCGGGAATGTGGCTCTGAAATGTCAGTCGTTGCTTTACAATTGTAAAGACAATATTTTGGTGCTTCCGGAAAACAAATTGGTTGTCGTTGACGGCCTTGAAGGATATCTGATTGCTGAGGCAGATGATGTGCTTCTTATCTGTAAAAAGGATGAAGAACATGCGATACGTAAGTATGTGAACGATACCCAAATTAAGATGGGGGATGAGTATATCTGATAATATATATAATATGGTATAGAAAAACAGGGAAGTTACAATTAGTATTGTAGCTTCCCTGTTTTAATTATCGGTAATCACCGTTGACTTTGATTAATTCGATGAGTTTTTCTACAGCTTCTTCTTCCGGAATATTCTTTTCGATACACTCTTTCTTTTTATAGAGGCTGACTCTGCCTCGTCCGGCTCCTACGTAGCCATAATCGGCATCTGCCATTTCCCCGGGTCCATTTACGATACAGCCCATGATGCCTATCTTTAGTCCTTTTAAATGTGAAGTAGCGGCTTTGATGCGGGCGATAGTGGTTTGCAAGTCATACAAGGTACGGCCGCATCCGGGACAAGAGATATATTCGGTTTTGCTGATGCGTAGACGTCCGGCTTGTAAAATGCCAAAAGCAATGGCGTCTACTTCTGTCTGAGAGATGCCTGGCTTGTCCGGTGTGACAGGATTTTGGTTGAACAAAAAAATGCCATCGCACAATCCGTCGAAAATGAGTGCGCCCATATCGGCAGCCGATTTTATCTGTAGATTCTCAATTTCGCTTTCGGAATAATGCTGGAAGAAGACAAGAGGATTCTTTAGCCCCTCCTGCATCAGTTGGTGTGCCAACGCACGTTGTTCGCCCAAACGGTTGGAGTGATTGCTTTGTGCAATGAGAACAATCTCCGGATGAAACTTCAAGCAGGCCAGTACTTCGTCATTCAGTCCCATATAGGTGATGAAGAGAAACTTTAAAGTGCTCTTGTACGCTGTCAAGAACGGGAGTTGGTCGGGTTTAAAGGCCGGCCAGGTGTCAGGCGTACCGTTCCAGATGTCGGCATCAACTATGTATTGGGTGCCCGGTTGAAGTGTGTCGGGCAAGTTGTGTCCGGTGTAGACATAATCAGGAATGAACTCGGGATGACAAGTCTGGTCTTTGTCCAAACGGGCAGTTACAACTACAGGAGTTTGGTCGCCTCCGATGTTATGGACGGGAGTTGTAGCTCGCCGAACCGGTGACAGATAGTTGAAATCCTGCACTTGCGGGGCGGGGATATAGGGGTGTCCCTTGCGAGACGTAATATAGTCCACCAATTTACGTGCCACGGGTATTTCAGCCTCCGGAGCCTCACTGAGCGAGACGCGGATAGTATCCCCCAATCCGTCGGCCAATAATGCGCCGATACCTAAAGCGGATTTGATACGTCCGTCTTCTCCATCCCCGGCTTCCGTTACGCCCAAGTGTAACGGGAAGTGCATCCCTTCCTTTTCCATCGTAGCTGCTAACAGGCGGACGGTACGTACCATTATTACCGTGTTCGACGCTTTGATGGAGATGACTACATTCGTAAATTTTTCATCTACGCAGATACGTAGGAACTCCATGCACGACTCCACCATGCCTTCGGGCGTGTCGCCGTAACGGGACATGATACGGTCGGATAACGAGCCATGGTTAACTCCGATACGTATGGCTGTATGATTTTCTTTGCAGATGTTCAGGAAAGGGACAAAACGGTCGCGAATCTTTTGCAGTTCTCGCGCATATTCTTCATCAGTGTACTCCAAATGCTTGAAAGTGCGGGCGGCGTCTACGTAGTTGCCTGGATTGATGCGCACTTTTTCCGCATAAAAAGCTGCTACATCGGCCACTTTCGGATTGAAGTGTACATCAGCGATGAGTGGTACCTGATAGCCGTCTTGTCGCAGGGCGGCATTGATGTTCTTCAGGTTTTCGGCTTCCTTTACTCCCTGCGTTGTAAGCCGTACGTACTCACCACCGGCATCGACAATGCGTTTGGCTTGCGCCACACAAGCTTCTGTATCCTGCGTGGCGGTATTGGTCATGCTTTGTACACGGATGGGGTTGTCGCCTCCCATAGGAGTACTCCCGATTTGTACGACCGATGTTTCCCGACGGGAATAGTTGAATAAATCCACCATTTAGTTCGTCTTATATTCGTATTTCACTTCTTTCAAGTCGGCATTGGCTTTGGTGATTTTCTTCTTCAAGCCTTCTTTGTATTCGGCAAAAGCTTGAGCCAATGTCGTGTCATTCAGCGCCAACATTTGTACGGCCAAGATAGCCGCATTCATGGCACCATTGATGGCTACAGTCGCTACGGGAATGCCTGGAGGCATCTGAATGATGGAGTAGAGAGCGTCCACACCGTCCAATACGGAACCTTTGATAGGAACACCTATGACAGGAAGTGTTGTATTGGCTGCTATGACGCCGGGCAAAGCGGCTGCCATTCCTGCGGCAGCAATGATGACTTTAATGCCACGGTTGGCGGCATTCTTGGCAAATTCTTCCACGGCTTCCGGTGTACGGTGGGCCGAGAGGGCGTTTATTTCAAACGGGATATGAAAGTCATTGAGCAGTTGCGCGGCCTTTTCCATAACAGGAAGGTCGGAAGTGCTACCCATAATAATGCTTACTAATGGAGTCATGTCTTTTTAAAATGAAGAATTAAGAATGAAGAATTAAGAATGGCTGATTGGCCTAATTTCATCATCCCTAATTCTTCATTCTTCATTTAACTTTATTCGTTAATAAGTGCTTTGTAGGCCTCAGCGTCAAGCAAGCAGTCGAAATCGGCATCCGCGGCAGGTTTCATCTTGATAATCCAACCTTCGCCATAAGGGTCTTGGTTCACCAACTCGGGATGGTCAGCCAACGCTTCATTTTGTTCGAGCACTTCGCCGGATACGGGAATGAAGAGATCGGAAATGGTTTTCACGACTTCGATGGTGCCGAACGTGTCGCCGGCAGACAGCGTTTCGCCTTCGGTCTGCACGTCTACAAACACAATGTCGCCTAACTGGTCTTGCGCATAGTCGGTGATACCTACATAGGCGATGTCGCCTTCTTGACGTATCCATTCATGGTCTTTCGTGTACTTCACATTTGTCGGAAAATTCATAATTTTCAGTTTTAAGGGTTGATACTATGATTAATTATTCTGTTATATTTACTCAATGAGAGAATAGCAGGTGCCTGAGGAAGAGGTACATGCTGTTGGATGCCGGATGGAGCACCATGAGCGCACATCCCAAACCTACGGCAAAACCGGTCAGGACTTCACCCAAAGTATGATGTCCCAGGATGATGCGTGACGTGCCTAAAATCCCCGCTGCCAGGATGGCCAAGCAGAGCCACCATACGGGGTTATAACCAAAGAGGGCACTAAATGCAACCAATCCACCGACAATGGCTCCCGCTCCGGCCATGTGCTCGCTCAATTTCCATCTTAAGTTGACGATGATGCAGATTATCATCATGAAGAGGGCCGACAGAATGATACCGCTCATGTACCACGGAATGTTCAGCCGATTCATCATCAGCAGGCAGAACACGTAGGAGATGATAGTCAGCAGGAAAGGAACATAGCGTTTCTTGCGTTCGCCCAGTTCGGCGGCACTGAAGCCGTTTATTTTCTTGAAAACAAAAATGGCAAGTACCGGTAATAAGATGGTGAAACAATAGACGATGCCCAGCACGATAAGCTTGTACGCAGTAGGCATGATGCTCAGGTACGAGAACAGGAACAAGATGGCGAATGCCAGGAACGGCACGGAGAACGGCGTGAACAGCAGTGACACACCCCGTGCGATACGGATGAGCATCTTGGCTTCTTTTATATGTATTCTTTCAGGTACTTCCATTTCGATGTTTTTCTTCTCTTTTGTTTATTTCCGCAGCCGTGCCACGGGGATGTTCATCTGTTGGCGGTATTTGGCCACCGTGCGCCGTGCGATAGGATATCCTTTTTGGGCCATCATTTCTGTCAGTTCATCATCGGTGTAAGGATTCTTCTTGTCCTCATTATCTATGCAGTCCTTCAGCGCTTTGCGTATCTCGCGAACGGACATTTCCTCGCCATCGTCTTTAGTATATCCATCGCTGAAGAAAAACTTCAACGGATAGATGCCAAAGTTGGTTTGCACGTATTTACTGTTACTTACGCGCGACACGGTGGATATATCCAGCCCGGCGCGTTCGGCCACGTCTTTCAGAATCATGGGCTTCAGCGACGATTCGTCACCCTCCTGAAAGAACGGGCGTTGCAGGTCGATAATGGCCTGCATGGTCTTCATTAAGGTGTTTTGGCGCTGCTTCACGGCATCGATGAAACCTTGGGCGGCGTCAATCTTCTGCTTAAGGAACATCAATGCTTCGCGTGACTCCTTGCTTTGGTTGGCTTTGTTCTTGGTATGTTCTTCCACCATATCCGAAAAGTCGCGGCTGATGCGTAGTTCGGGTACGTTGGGGTTGTTCAGCGACAAGTGGATAGTGCCGTCATCATCGGTGTCTACGATAAAGTCTGGTATAATCTGTTGCATGTTTCGGCTTACCGCTTCGCCCATGGAGGCGCCCGGACGCGGATTTAGCTTGCACAGTTCTTTGATGGCCAACTCTAGTTCCGCTTCGCTGATATCCAACTTTTGCTGTATCTTGTCCCAATGCTTGCGGGTAAATTCCTCGTAGCACTGTCCGATGATGTCTGTTTCCAATTGGAGCAGTTTGTTGTTCTTCTTGTCCGGCTGCTCCATCTTACGGTGGAGCTGAATCAGCAGGCACTCGCGCAGGTCGCGCGCTCCTAGTCCGGGTGGGTCGAAGTCCTGTATCACCTTCAACACTTTTTCCAGTTCTTCCGGCGATGTTTCTATACCGGAATAGATGGCCAATTCGTCGCAAATACTGTCCAACGGCTTGCGCAACAGACCGTCATCGTCCAACGAACCTATCAGATATTCGGCCAATTGGCGTTGGTGCTCGTTTAGCGCATGTTCGCCTAACTGCTCCTTTAGGGTCTCGTAGAACGACGTAGCGTCAGCAAAAGGAATGTCCTCTGCCCGTTCATCTTTGCTTCGGTTGCTTTCTTGCAGTTTATAGTCCGGTATATCGTCTTCATTCAGGTAATCGCTCAGCGAGTCATAATCCGTGTTCCCTCCGTCTTCTGCACTGATGTTCGTCTCGTCCGGGTTGGCGTAGTCTTCGTCTTCATGCGCGTCCTCGTGCCCTTCCTCCAATGCGGGATTCTCCAACAACTCGGCTCGCACCCTGTCTTCCAGCTCTAAGGCCGGTAACTCCAGTAGTTTCACCACCATGATTTGTTGGGGTGAAAGGGTCTGTACCTGTTGCTGGGTCTGGGTTTGTATTTGTTTTGAACTTTGAGCCATACTATTTTCCTTAGTTTACGCTACAAAAGTAATGAATAGTTCGGTAACTTGAAATCTTCTTCCCGATATTTCTCTGTTATGTGAAAGGAAATATGTTGTGAAGCATCCTTCACAAACGGAGATGTGAAACTTTGGTGAAAGAAGCATCTTTCACAGCATTTATCTCAATCTCAATCGATTATGACGATGTGAAGGCGTGAAACTTACATCGGGAAGATTTGTGTAGAGAGTGAAATATACAGTCTTGCCGATACAGACACGGCATGTTTTTCAATCAGTCAAATTACGTTTAATCAGAAGATTGTTCCCATTTAATGGGACGAGGCGGGACATTAAATGAGGAGGGACGGGACATTAAATGGGGCAAGTTTCGGATTTAGGAATTCAATTCCTCAAGCGCCTCGGCTGAGTCATTCAATGCCAAAATCAAAAGCTTCAGGGCTGCACTAAGGGGCATTGTGGACGAGAAGTTCTTTCAATTATATGCATCGGGCCATAAAGGTTCGTTTCAGGGTTTGGGGACTGACCCGGAATATAAATAAAGCGGATTCATACAGCTCGTTGCCTTACTGTGTGAATCCGCTTTGGCGTATGATTAGGAACAAATTTAGCTGTTTGCGGCAGCTGCGGCGCCTCTTGCGGCACGAGTCAACTTGACGGCGCAAACCACGGCTTCTTTGGCGTTCATCAGTTCCAAACCTTCGTAGTGCAGTTCGCCAACCTTAACGGTCTTCCCTAAGCCTAAGTGAGAGACGTTAATCACCAGTCTTTCGGGGATGAGGTTGTACAGGGCTTTCACTTTCAGCTTACGCATTTGCAAGCTCAGCTTACCACCGGCCTTAACACCTTCTGCCAAGCCTTCCAACTGTACGGGTACTTCCATAACGATGGGCTTAGCTTCGTTGATTTGATAGAAGTCCACGTGCAGGATGTTGTCTTTTACGGGGTGGAACTGAATATCTTTCATGATGGCGTTGTACTTCTTTCCGTCAATAACGAGGTCTACCACATAAATATGAGGTGTGTAAACCAAGTTGCGCAACTCCTCGTTAGTTACCATGAAGTGGATGTTCTCGCCGCCGCCATAAAGTTCGCAGGGTACAAAGCCGTTTTTGCGCATGGCTTTCAATGCTCTGGCTTGTTCCGAAGAATGTTCTGCAATAGTTCTTGCAGTTCCTTTAATTTCAATTGATTTCATAATTAAAATAATTTTTGTGTTACTCTAAAATTAAGTAGTTTTTGCTTAATTCACCATCACACGATGTGGATAATCCACCTGATGTTGCAAAAAGCGGTGCAAAGGTACTGCTTTTTTCTGAATTACCAAACAGGGATGGCTTAAAAATCAATATCAATCTTTATTTCGCCACCCAATGACGTCGTGCCTTCATCAGGCTTTTCCGTGTGTTCCTCCTTTGTTTCGACGTGTTCTTCGTTCTGCGAAGGATTGGCTTCGCCTTGGTGAAGCTGAATGTAGTTGATGGATTGCTGTAACCCGTTCATGAACTTTTCAAAGTCTTCTTTATAAAGGAATATCTTGTGTTTCTCGAAGCTGACTTGTGAGTCGTCTCCTTCTCCGCTGACGATTTTCTTACTTTCCGTGATGGCGATGAACATGTCGTCTTTGCGGTTCTTCTTCACGTCTAAATAATAGATACGTTTTCCTGCTTTAATGGCTTGGGAATATACAATTTCCTTGTCATTGTTTTCTCCATTGTTTTTTTTCTTCAACTCTTCCATTTCACTCATATTATTTAATGGTTTGTTTTTCGGCCTCAAAATTGATGATTTTTTTTAAACTGTCAAAAGAAAAAGGCTTCTATTATTGCTTTCCGCATTATTTTTTTCGATTTAGTTATGTCAATTCAGTAAAAATGCCTACTTTTGCGGCGTTAAAAACTAATTCACTTGTCTATAATATGATTAACAGAGTTCTTATTCGTCTTAAGATTATACAGATAGTATACGCTTATTATCAGAACGGCAGTAAAAATCTGGATTCAGCGGAGAAGGAGTTGTTCTTTAGCCTGTCAAAGGCTTACGACCTCTACAATTATCTGTTGATGCTGATGGTGGCTTTGACGAATTATGCGCAGAAACGGATTGATGCGGCTAAGTCCAAATTGGCTCCTACTACGGAAGATTTGTTCCCTAACATGAAATTTGTGGAAAACAAGTTCGTCGCCCAGTTGGAGGTGAACAAGCAGCTGGAAGACTTCGTGGCTAACCAAAAGCGTTCGTGGGCCAACGACGAAGACTTTGTCAAGGCATTGTACGAGAAGATTACGGCTTCGGATATATATAAGGATTATATGGCTTCGGGTGACTGTTCGTACGAGGCGGATCGGGAATTGTGGCGGAAACTTTATAAGACGTTTGTTTATAACAATGAAGATTTGGATGCTTTATTGGAGGATCAAAGCCTGTATTGGAACGATGATAAGGAAATAGTAGATACTTTCGTTTTGAAGACAATCAAGCGTTTTGACGAGAAAAACGGAGCCGCCCAACCTTTGTTGCCCGAGTTCAAAGATGAGGAAGACAAAGAGTTTGCGCGCCGGTTGTTCCGCCGTTCCATCCTGAATTGTGATTATTACCGTCATTTGGTTAGCGAAGGTACGCGCAACTGGGATTTGGACCGCATTGCGTTTATGGACGTCGTAATCATGCAATGCGCGTTGGCCGAGATTCTGAGTTTCCCCAATATACCGGTCAGTGTGTCGCTGAACGAGTACGTGGATATCGCTAAGGTGTACAGCACGCCCAAGAGCGGCAGCTTTGTAAACGGAACGTTGGACGGAATAGTTAATCAATTAAAAAAAGACGGGAAGTTAATAAAAAACTGATACCTTTGTCAGGCTGTGTAGAAAGACAAAAATTAAAAAATAAAACTGGTTTCGTATGAATGTAATGAACGTATTTCTTTTGCAGGCTCCGGCCGCAGGTCCCGATGGCTCTTTGACGCTGATTATGATTGTGGCCATGATTGCCATTATGTATTTCTTTATGATTCGTCCCCAAAACAAGAAGCAAAAGGAAATCGCCAATTTCCGTAAGTCTCTTCAGGTGAATCAGAAAGTGATTACGGCAGGTGGCATCCATGGCGTCATCAAGGAAATAAACGATAGTGACGTGATACTTGAAATAGCTTCGAACGTAAAGATTCGTATCGATAAGAACTCCATATTTGCCGCAGCTGCTGATGCCAACAACAGCCAGACTACTAAATAAAAATTGACATTTGATGTTCGAACACAGGAACATAAGACTACTTTATTTAAAGATTTATAGAAAGACAAAGGATTTCCTGCTAAGCGCAAAGAGCCGGGAATTCTTTGTTTTTTTGTTCTTTTTCGTAGTGGCGGCGGGTTTCTGGTTGCTGCAAACTTTGAACAACGATTATGAGACGGAGTTTTCCATTCCGGTGAGGTTGCGAAATGTACCCGATGACGTTGTACTAATCTCAGAACCAGCTCCGGAGGTTCGTGTGCGGGTAAAGGATAAGGGAACTGTACTCCTTAATTATATGTTAGGAAAAAGTTTCTTCCCGTTGACGCTTGATTTTGATGAATATGAAGGAAGTGAAAACAACCATGTGCGTGTTAACTCCTCACAATATCGGAAGATGATAACTGTCCAGCTCAATGCGTCCACAACGTTGCTCTCCATGAAGCCCGATACCTTGGAGTATTATTACTCCACGGGTGCTTCAAAGAAAGTTCCGGTGGCGTTGCAGGGGAGGGTAAGCGCCGGCTTGCAATACTATTTGCCCGATACGGTTTTCACGCCCGATTCGGTATGGGTATATGCTTCCTCAGATGTGCTTGATACTATTACTAAAGCTTATACGCAACCTGTGGTGTTGGAGGATATTTCGGACACGTTGAGGCGCCAAATCGTTTTGGCGGCTCGTCGGGGAATGAAGTTTGTACCTGCTTCGGTTGATTTGATGCTTCCCGTTGACATCTATACTGAAAAAACGGTGGAGGTTCCCTTGCAAGGCGTTAACTTTCCGGCGGATAAAGCTTTGCGTGTATTCCCCTCGAAGATTCAGATAACCTTTCAGATTGGTTTGAGTCGGTTCCGTAAGGTGACGGCAGATGATTTTCATTTGTATGTTTCCTACGAGGAGTTGTTGAATCTTGGAGCGGACAAATATACAGTAAAGTTGAGACGTTACCCCGAAGGGGTCAGCCATGTGCGGTTCAATCCTGAACAGGTTGATTTCTTGATAGAACAGATTACTGATAATGAAAGCTATTAGGTTGGGGATTACCGGAGGCATCGGTAGCGGGAAAAGTATTGTTTCCCGGTTATTGCAGGCGATGGATGTGCCTGTCTATAGTTCGGATGTGGAAGCGAAACGGCTGATGCAGACGGATGTGGACATTCGTGCCGGATTGACGGCTTTGGTCGGGAAGGAGCTTTATACCGATGATGTGCTGAATCGGTCGTTGTTGTCTTCGTACATGTTCGGCTATCCTGAACGTGTGGTGCAGGTGAATTCCATTGTTCATCCGCGGGTACGGGTCGATTTCCGTCAATGGGCGGATAAACAGGCTTTTTCTGTACCTGTGTTGGGAATAGAGTCGGCCATTTTGCTGGAAGCGGGTTTTCGGGATGAAGTAGATAGGGTAGTGATGGTGTATGCGCCTGAAGAAGTTCGTATCGCGCGGGCCATTCAGCGGGATGCCGCGTCGCGTGAAAGCATTGTGAAGCGTGTCCGTAGCCAAATGGATGATGAGGAGAAGCGGAAACAAGCCGATTATGTGCTTGTGAACGATGGCGAAACGCCTTTAATCCCACAGGTTTTGGCACTGATAGCTTCGCTATCTAAAAATATTGCTTACCTTTGCGGACGCTAATAATCATTTATTTAATATATAAAAGAGAACGAATTATGTTGAAGACTATTTTGTCGATTTCCGGCAAGCCGGGATTGTATAAACTTGTTTCGCGAGGGAAAAATATGTTGATTGTAGAATCGCTTGCCGATAAGAAACGTTTTCCGGCATACGGCAACGAGAAGATTATTTCGTTAGGTGATATTGCTATGTATACGGATGCGGAGGATGTCCCTTTGCGGACGATTTTGGCTGCGATGAAAGAGAAAGAAAATGGTAACATTGTAGCATTGGATATAAAGAAAGCCTCTTCAGATGAGCTTTATAACTATTTGGAGACTGTGTTGTCCAATTATGACCGCGACCGCGTGCATGCTTCTGACATCAAGAAGCTGATTTCGTGGTATAATCTGTTGGTGAAAAGCGGGATGGTCGATTTTGAGGAGGACACATCGGCAGAAGTAGCTAAGCAAGCTGAGTTAGAGGAATGAACAGTTAAAAAAAACGAATCAGTCCGGAAACTCAGTTGCGAGTTATTGATGTAGTGAATAAACTAGGAACAGCGGATTTTTAAAGTATCATTGGTTACTTGCCCAAGTATTATTGGATTGATTACAAAATTCTAACTTGGAAAATGCGCTTTTTGATAGTGGTAAAACAAAAAGAGAGGGCATATGTCAAAACTGAAAGATACTCTTTTCGATTTTTACACATGTCCTCTCTTATATATAATAAGGTGAAAGACTTACCCTTAGTTGCGGAAAGCTAGTCCGTCACCGGCAGCATTGACGTCAACCACAATCGGTTTGTCCCGGTTGACTTCTTGTCCTAAGAGCTTCTTGGACAAGTCATTTAACATATAGTGCTGGATGGCACGTTTAACGGGACGAGCACCAAACTCAGGGTCATATCCTACACGGGCCAAGAAGTCAATGGCGGCTTCGGTTAAGTTCAACGTTACGCCATTCTCCGCCAACATCTTCTGTACGTTGCCGATTTGCAGATTGACAATCTGCTTGATTTCCTTTTCACCCAACGGCAAAAACATGATGGTTTCGTCGATACGGTTCAGAAACTCCGGCCGGATGGTCTTCTTCAGCATGTTCATCACTTCCGCTTTGGTCTCCTCAATAATGCTCGCCTTGTTGGCTTCGGTCATCTTCTCCATTTGGCTTTGGATGTAGGAACTACCCATGTTGCTGGTCATGATGATGATGGTGTTCTTGAAGTTCACCGTGCGTCCCTTGTTGTCAGTCAGTCGTCCATCGTCCAATACCTGCAACAGGATGTTGAACACATCGGGATGCGCCTTCTCTATCTCATCGAACAGAACAACCGAGTAAGGTTTGCGGCGCACGGCTTCGGTCAACTGGCCACCTTCATCGTAACCAACGTATCCGGGAGGCGCTCCTATCAGACGCGACACGGTGTGCTTTTCCTGATACTCACTCATGTCGATACGCGTCATCATGGTTTCGTCATCGAACAGAAATTCTGCCAAAGCCTTGGCCAATTCTGTCTTACCGACACCCGTCGTACCCAGGAAGAGGAACGAACCGATAGGACGCTTAGGGTCTTGCAAGCCTGCACGACTTCGGCGCACGGCATCAGCTACGGCCGTGATGGCTTCATCCTGACCAATGACACGTTTGTGAAGCTCGTCTTCCAAGTGGAGCAACTTTTCACGTTCGCTCTGCAACATCTTGCTGACCGGTATGCCCGTCCAACGGGATACGACATCGGCAATATCCTCGGCATCCACTTCTTCTTTAATCATGGCCTTATCGCCTTGCAACTGATGAAGCTTCTGCTGTGTCTCCTCAATTTCCCTGTTCAAGGCCTGTAGTTTGCCGTAACGTATCTCAGCCACCTTGCCATAGTCGCCTTCGCGCTCGGCCTTGTCCGCCTCAAACTTCAGGTTCTCTATCTCGACCTTGTTTTGTTGGATTTTGTTCACCAGTGTCTTTTCACTCTGCCATTTGGCTTTGTACGAACTTTCCTGTTCTTTCAGTTCAGCCAATTCCTTGCCTATCTGCTCCAGCTTGGCCTGGTCGTCCTCACGTTTGATGGCTTCGCGTTCAATTTCCAATTGTTTAATCTTACGCGAAATCTCGTCCAATTCTTCCGGTACGGAGTCAATCTCCATACGGAGTTTGGCGGCGGCTTCATCCATCAGGTCGATAGCCTTGTCGGGCAGGAAACGGTCAGTGATGTACCGGTTGCTCAGCTCCACGGCGGCTATGATGGCATCGTCTTTGATGCGGACATGGTGATGGTTCTCGTAACGTTCTTTCAAACCGCGCAGGATAGAGATGGTGCTCAACGTGTCCGGCTCGTTCACCATGACTATTTGGAAACGACGCTCTAAGGCTTTATCCTTCTCGAAATACTTCTGGTATTCGTCCAAGGTCGTAGCACCGATGCTTCGCAACTCGCCACGTGCCAAAGCAGGTTTCAAGATGTTGGCGGCATCCATGGCGCCTTCGCCCTTACCGGCTCCTACCAGCGTATGAATCTCATCGATAAAGAGGATGATGTTTCCTTCCGACTTCTTCACTTCGTTGATGACCGCCTTCAGACGTTCCTCAAACTCTCCTTTATACTTGGCACCGGCTACCAATGCGCCCATGTCCAATGAATATACCTGCTTGTTCTTCAGATTCTCGGGCACGTCTCCGCGAAGGATTCGATGCGCCAATCCTTCGACAATCGCCGTCTTACCTGTACCCGGCTCGCCTATCAGAATAGGGTTGTTCTTCGTACGTCGGCTCAAAATTTGGAGCACCCGGCGTATTTCCTCGTCACGACCGATAACCGGATCCAGCTTACCGCTGCGGGCGGCCTCGTTCAGGTTGATGGCGTATTTTTCCAACGCCTGGTAGTTGTCCTCGCTCGATTGGGAAGTCACCTTCGAACCTTGGCGTAACTCCTGAATGGCGGCACGGAGTTCTTTCTCCGTCATGCCCGCGTCTTTCAGGATGTTACCCGCCGTACTCTTCACGGTAAGCAACGCTAAAAGTATTGGCTCTAATGAAACAAACTCATCGCCCAATTCTTTGGAGTAGTTCACGGCTTTCTGCAACACTTCGTTCGCTTCCCGGCTCAGGTAAGGTTCGCCTCCCGAAACTTTGGGTAACGACTCTATCTGCTTGTCGAGCACAAGCGATACTTGCTGGGCGTTCATGCCCAACTTTTGGAAGATGAAGTTGGTGACGTTTTCGCCCACCTTCATCACTCCGGCCAGCAAGTGCACGGGCTCAATGGTCTGTTGTCCCTTGGCTTGCACCAAGTTCACGGCCTCTTGCACCGCTTCTTGCGCTTTGATGGTAAAGTTGTTAAAGTTCATATCTCAATTCTCCTTTCTTATTTCGTTTTTTAATCAATTACGCTTAAGCGGATGCAAAACATTTGCCG
>CASGED010000004.1 GCA_949300425.1 uncultured Bacteroides sp. | reverse complement strand
CCGCTGCGGAAGGCTTCGGCCATGGCTTTGGGCACTTCGGCTTCGGCTTCTATCACCTTGGCGCGGGCTTCCTGTGCCTTGGCCTTCATCTCCTGTTCGGTGGCTACGGCCATGGCGCGACGCTCTTCGGCCTTGGCTTGGGCGATGTTCTTGTCCGCGTTGGCTTGGTCCATCTGCAGGGCGGCGCCGATGTTCTTGCCTATGTCGATGTCGGCGATGTCGATGGAGAGTATCTCGAAGGCGGTGCCGGCGTCCAGTCCCTTGCGGAGCACGAGCTTGGAGATGGAGTCGGGATTTTCCAGCACTTGCTTGTGGCTCTCCGATGAGCCTATGCTGGAGACAATGCCTTCGCCTACACGGGCCAGTACGGTGTCCTCGCCAGCGCCTCCCACCAACTGGCGGATGTTGGCGCGCACCGTCACACGGGCTTTGGCAATGAGCTGGATGCCATCCTTGGCCACGGCGGTCACCGGGGGCGTGTCTATCACCTTGGGGTTGACGGACATTTGCACGGCTTCGAACACGTCGCGTCCGGCCAGGTCGATGGCGGTTGCCATCTGGAAGGAAAGTTCGATGTTGGCTTTAGCGGCCGACACCAGGGCGTGAACCACCTTTTCTACGTGTCCGCCTGCCAGATAGTGCGCTTCCAGTCCGTCACGCGTGATGTTGCTCAAGCCCGCTTTGTGTGCCTCGATAAGGCCGGGCACGATGACGTAAGGCGGCACGTTCCGGATGCGCATCAGGAATAGTTGCACCAATGAGATGCTTACGCCCGACACCTTGGCCGACAGCCACAGGAAGAAGGGTACGTAATGGAAAAAGAGTACCAGGAAAATGATGCCTCCTACAACGAGGGCACCGGTGAGGTAGAGTGTACTTGTGTCCATAAGTTCATTTACTATTTAACGGTTTGTTATTTACTGTTATTATCTCCAATTTCAAATATTATTTTATCAGTTCTTTTATCGCGTTCACGAAAGCTTCCGCCCGCGGTCGGAGCATATTTACTAAAGCGAGGTCACAATAAGCGAAATCGCTATAATCCCCGGCTTGGCGTTTTTCAAAAAGCAGGCTGAACGTGGCTCCGTGTTCTATGCTTAGTTGTCCGGTGCGGACAAAGTGCATAGATAGCTGCGTCTTGACTCCGTTGTGTGTATGAGCTTCTATCTCATGATTCAGCAATAGGGCCGATGCGGCATAATAGCAGGCATAATACAAACGGTTGACCGATGCGTTGTAATATCCTCCCGCCGTATTGTAATCAGCTTCTTTTAGGGTCTCGTAAGCACGTTCCATGCGATAGGATACGATGGCCTCTCGGTTTTCAGACGTCAGCTTTTCTTTCATAATGTTACTCCTTCCTTCATCACGTTCAGACTGAAAGGGGTGTGGAAAGGGCGATCTTCCCATGTTTTTCGTGACATTATCATCGGGCTGATAATAACCCCTGTCTCCAATTCTATCTTATATAACTGACTGACGATTTCCAACTCCCTTTCCGGCGTGAGGCGTGATTCGCTGAGCAACACTAATAAATCAATGTCGCTATCCTCGCGCGCTTCGCCCCGTGCTTCTGAACCATAAAGGATGGTTTGCGCGTCAGGGGCGATATTGCGCATCACTTCACGGATGCGGTTGATGATTTCCGGTCGTTTCATATCTATCACAGCTTTTATTTCAATCATTATTCCTCTGTACGAAGATGGTGCCGTTCGTAATGCGGGTCACGATGACGGGTGTCTTTTCGTCCAGGAAGCCGTCGGCAGAGTTCACCTCCACGAGATGCCCGGCTATGTCGGCATGGCCCACGAGAGCCAGGCGAGTGGTGGTAACGCCCGTATCACCCACCTTGACGCTTTGCTCGGCGGTGCGGTCAACGCTTCCCGTGATGTCCGTCTTGAGCGATATGCGGTCAAGCGTCTTGGAGCGCATGAACCACACCAGGCACAGCACGCACGCCACGGCCGATATGCCCAGCGTAGTGAAGCCTCCGGCCATCCCCAAGTGGGTGAAGGCGTAATAGTTGGCGTAGAGATAACATCCACCAGCCAGAATACCGGCGATGCTGATGCCCGGCAGGACGAAGAGTTCGACCAGGAAAAAGATGATGGCTACGATGAGCAAGATGGCGATGATGGCAATTTCCATAACGATTATTTATTAGTAGTTCGTATTTTAATGTTGCAGAGTTTGTATCTCGGTGTTCCGTACTTGCTTGGCCTTTTGGCCGACCTCCTCGCTGAGGGCACGTACGCGCTTCTCCAAGTCGAGGATGGAAGGGGCGAGGCGTTGCTTTTCTTTTGCGGAGGCGTTGGCATAGTTCTGACGAGCCTTGGCCAATGTTTCGCTTTGTTGCCGGAATCCCTGCTCCAGTTGGCGATAGGCGGTGAACAACTCTTTCGCACGGGGCGAACGGAAGTCGGACATTTGGTGATACGTGTATGTATCGTTGATGATGAACGTAAAGTCGTAAGCCTTCTTTTCCTTGGGACGATACTCCATGGCTTGCGCCAAACGCTCGCGGGCTTCTTCTACCAGTGTGGTGTCGCTCCATGTCTGGCCGATGTCCTTTAAGTTGGCCAGGAGAGCGAGACGTTTGTGATCCATGGTCTCGTAGTCGTACACCTGCTTGGAGGCGTTGGGGATAAAGACGTAGACGCACACCGAGTCGGCGGGCTGATAGCGGTCAGAAGCGAACCATCCGAGGTCGTTGAATTCATCCACCACATACATATAATCATTGTAAGGTGAGTTGAAGGGCATGCCCACGTTTTCCGGCGTGAGGTAGGTGTCCGTATTGGTGTTGTAGCGGGTGACATAGATGTCATATCCGCCCATCGACTCCCGCCCGTCGGAAGCATAGTAGAGCGTAGCCCCATCAGTCAGCACAAAGGGATAGTTGGCATTGACTCCCCGGTTGATGATGCCCGGCAGGGGGGTAGGACGGCTCCATTCGTCCATCATCTTCGAACGGGTCAGGATATTAAAGGTGCTGTCCTCTTGAAACTCACCGTAATACATCTTGTTTCCCATCTCCGTCTCGTACACGGTGCCTCCGGTATGTCCGTCTTCCCCGAAATAATCGGCATAGAGAGCAAGACTTCCCGACTCGGGGCTGATTTTGTAGGCATTGAGGAACTCCGCTTTGCCGATGGCGAAACTATCGATGACGCATACGCGCTCCACTCCCTTGAACATACGCAGATGGGTGCGGATGCGTTCGCCTAAGCTATCGGCTTGGGACGTATCGCGTCGGCGGCGTTTCAGGTCTTTCAGGTAAGCGTCGTTGGTCTCCTGCGCCTTCTCGAAGCGATAAGTCAGGTCGTAGGCGCGTGCCAAGTGGTATTGTCCGCTGGGCACCCGGCGTTTGACGGCTTTTTCCAAATAAGGCACCGACTCTTCATACTCGCCCGTCTCCAGGCAACACACGCCGTACCAAAGGTTATAATTTCCATTGGATGGCGCGGACTTTACGAAGCGTTGAAAGACGGGTTTGGCTTGCGCATACTCGCCCTTGGCATACAGGGCACGGGCTTGTGCCAAGGTCTGCCCTACGGCGGGCAAAGAGGCCAACGCCAAGGCTATACATATAAATATGGTATATCGGGTCTTCATATTCGTTAAATTAGTGTCCAAAAATACAAATTATTCCCGAACAATAGTGTTAATTCTTCTTTAATCCGTGCTTTTGCATTACCTTTGCGGGCGAATTGAGATAAATATGCAAACATTGGACGAACGAAAACTGATAGCTCGCATTGAGCGACGCATGGCCAAGGGCATGGTGGAGTATGGCCTTCTGGACGATGGCGACCGGGTGCTCATCGGCCTATCCGGTGGTAAGGACTCGTTGGCTTTAACGGAGCTATTGGCACGCAGGACACGCATTTTCAAGCCTCGCTTCGAGGTGGAGGCCGTGCATGTAGTAATGCGTAACATACCTTACCAAAGCGATACGGACTATCTGCGCTCCTTCTGTGAGGAACGGGGAGTGCCTTTCACGCTCTATGAGGCGGAGTTCGACTCATCGACCGACCGGCGCAAGTCGCCCTGCTTCCTCTGCTCATGGAATCGGCGCAAGGCACTCTTCACCGTGGCCAAGGAGAAGGGATGCAACAAGATAGCCCTGGGGCACCACATGGATGACATTCTGGAGACGCTCCTCATGAACCAGGTCTTTCAGGGAGCCTTCTCCACTATGCCCCCGCGCCTGGTGATGAAGAAGTTCGACATGACCCTCATCCGTCCCCTCTGTTTGGTGCACGAGACCGATTTGGAAGAGTTGGCTACTCTACGAGGCTACCGCAAGCAGGTGAAGCATTGCCCCTACGAACACGAATCGCATCGCACGGGCATGAAGGACATCTTGCGTCAGTTGGAAGCCATGAATCCCGAAGCGCGCTATAGCCTTTGGGGTAGCATGATGAACGTGCAGGAGGAACTTTTGCCAACGAAAATATAGTTGATAATTAGAAACTTAATATTTAAATACTTGAAATGAAAGCGTTTTACACCATTTTACTCTTGATTGTGTCCAACATCTTCATGACCTTTGCCTGGTACGGACACTTGAAATTGCAGGAAATGAAAATCATCAACAACTGGCCTCTCTTTGCCGTGGTGCTCTTCTCATGGGCCATCGCTCTTTTTGAATATTCCTTTCAGGTGCCCGCCAACCGCATCGGCTTTGTGGAGAATGGAGGCCCCTTCTCCCTGATGCAGCTCAAGGTCATTCAGGAGACCATCACGCTCATCGTGTTCACGGTGTTCACCACCCTGTTTTTCAAGGGCGAGGCCTTGCATTGGAATCACTTTGCAGCCTTCGTATGTTTAGTGCTGGCGGTGTATTTCGTGTTTTATAAATAATAAATCAACTCCCTCAACTTCCAATTGTATAGACTATGACTGCAAAAGAAAGAATAGATTGGCTGCGTGCCGAGCTTCATCGGCATAATCATAACTACTATGTGTTGAACGCTCCCGAAATATCGGATAAGGAGTTTGATGACCTGATGCGCGAACTGCAGGACTTGGAACAAGAACATCCCGAGTATCGGGATGAAAACTCACCCACCATGCGTGTAGGAAGCGACCTGACCAAGGAATTCCGGCAAGTGGCGCACAAATATCCGATGCTTTCGTTGGGCAATACCTACTCCGAGGCGGAAGTGACCGACTTTTATGAACGGGTACAGAAAGCGTTGAATGAAGATTTCGAAATCTGTTGTGAACTGAAATATGACGGAACATCCATTTCCTTGACCTACGAGGACGGTAAGTTGGCGCAAGCCGTTACCCGTGGTGACGGTGAAAAGGGGGATGATGTGACGGACAATGTGAAGACCATCCGCAGCATCCCGTTGGTGTTGCACGGCAATTACCCCCCCTCGTTCGAGATTCGGGGTGAAATCTTGATGCCCTGGAAGTCCTTTGAAGCCTTGAACCGGGAGCGTGAAGCCCGCGAAGAACCTCTTTTTGCCAATCCGCGCAATGCGGCTTCAGGTACGTTGAAATCGCAAAATTCTGCGGTTGTAGCTTCCCGTAAACTCGATGCTTACCTCTATTATCTCTTGGGCGAAGAACTGCCCGGAGACGGACATTACGAAAATCTGCAAATGGCTGCAGGGTGGGGATTTAAAATATCGGAGCATATGAAGAAGGCTCATTCCCTTCAGGAAATCTTCGATTACATCAATTATTGGGACACCGAACGCAAGAACCTGCCCGTGGCTACGGATGGCATTGTGCTCAAAGTGAACAGCTTGCGCCAGCAGCGTAACTTAGGATACACGGCCAAGTCTCCCCGTTGGGCCATTGCTTACAAGTTTCAGGCTGAAAGGGCATTGACACGTCTGAACAAAGTCACCTATCAGGTGGGACGCACGGGGGCCATTACTCCTGTGGCCAATTTGGATCCCGTGCAGTTGTCGGGCACTGTTGTGCGTCGCGCTTCACTCCACAATGCAGACATCATCGAGGGACTGGATTTGCACATAGGTGACATGGTATATGTGGAAAAAGGCGGTGAAATCATACCGAAGATTACCGGGGTAGACACCGAAGCCCGTGGCATATTGTTGGGTGAAAAAGTGAAATTTATCACTCGTTGCCCCGAATGCGGCACCCCTTTGGTACGTTTCGAAGGCGAAGCGGCTCATTATTGTCCTAATGAGACGGCTTGTCCGCCTCAGATAAAAGGTAAAATAGAGCACTTTATCTCCCGTCGCGCCATGAACATTGACGGACTGGGTCCCGAAACCGTAGACTTGTTTTATCGCCTCGGACTGATAAAGAATGCCGCCGACCTCTACCAACTCAAGACGGAGGATATCAAAGGTTTGGAGAGAATGGGACAAAAATCTGCCGAGAACATCATTAAAGGCATCAAAGAGAGCCGTCATGTGCCTTACGAACGGGTACTTTTCGCATTGGGCATCCGTTTTGTGGGCGAGACCGTGGCCAAGAAACTGGCCAAATCGTTTAATAGTATCGAGGATTTGGAGCAGGCTTCCGTGGAAACGTTGGTCGGTGTCGATGAAATCGGCGAAAAGATAGCCCAAAGCATTGTGAGCTACTTTGCCAATCCCCTGAATCGTGAACTTGTCGGGCGGTTGAAAGAGGCTGGAATTCAGTTCTGCCGCAGCGAGGAAAATCTCAGCGAATATACCGACAAATTGGCTGGACTGTCCATCGTCATCAGCGGTGTGTTTGCCCACCATTCCCGTGATGAATACAAGGAACTGATAGAGAAGAACGGAGGCAAGAACGTGGGCAGCATCTCGTCTAAAACCAGTTTTATTTTGGCGGGTGAGAACATGGGACCCGCTAAGCTGGAGAAAGCGAAGAAGCTGGGCATACGCATCCTAACGGAAGATGACTTTTTGGCGATGTTATCCTGACAAAAATCCATAAAAGCGTTTTTTATTGCTGTTTTTTGTAGCATAAACCGAAAAAAATCGTACTTTTGCGGTTCAGATAATTAAGGATTATTTTTTTAGACTCATGATACAGACAAGATTGAAAGGAATGGGAGTGGCAATGATAACTCCCTTCAAGGAAGATGAAAGCGTCGATTATGATGCGTTGATGCGTCTGGTGGACTACCTGCTCCAGAACAATGCAGACTTTCTATGCGTGCTGGGTACCACGGCCGAAACACCCACACTGACCGATGAAGAGAAGCGTACCATCAAGCAGCGGGTGATAGAGCGTGTCAACGGGCGTGTTCCCATCCTGTTGGGAGTAAGCAGCAACAATACGCGGTCTGTCGTTGAGTCGCTGAAGCATGACGATTATACGGGCGTAGACGCTATCCTTTCGGTCGTACCTTATTATAACAAGCCTTCACAAGAAGGCATCTACCAACACTATAAAGCTATAGCTGAAGCTACGGAGTTGCCCATCGTGCTCTATAATGTGCCGGGACGTACGGGAGTGAACATGACGGCGGAGACCACCTTGCGCATAGCCCGCGATTTCAAGAATGTGATTGCCATCAAGGAAGCATCGGGTAACATTACGCAGATGGACGACATCATCAAGAACAAACCGGCCAACTTCGATGTTATTTCGGGTGACGACGGCATCACTTTCCCCCTGATTACCTTAGGAGCCGTAGGTGTTATTTCAGTGATTGGCAATGCGTTCCCACGCGAGTTCAGCCGTATGGTGCGTCTGGCTCTGCAAGGCGATTATGCCAACGCGCTGACCATCCACCACAAGTTTGCCGAATTGTTCAAATTGCTGTTTGTAGACGGCAACCCGGCCGGAGTGAAGGCCATGCTCAATGCAATGGGCATGGTAGAGAACAAACTTCGCTTGCCGCTGGTGCCTACACGCATCACGACTTTCGAAGCCATGCGGCGGATATTGAACGAGTTGAACATCAAGTGTTGATGGTCATAAATGGTCACGGTATTTCTGCGGAATAGCGGGAGGGTACCAAATAGCTTTGGCAAGCAGAGCGGATAATATCCTTGTGCGAGGCTTATTTCAGCTGTTTTTAAATGTCGTTACGAATTGTTACAAGGTTAAATCTCCCCATCCCTCCCCCGAAGGGAGGGGGCTCAGAGCATTCGGTCTATTATAAACGGATTTGAGCGGGTCACCTCCCCCCTTCGGGGGGAGGAGGGAGGGGGCTTCTAAATTCCCATTTACACTCTACAAATCGTAAATTGTAAATTGCTAAATTGTGTATGTTCATGCCGATACACGTGCAGATGATTGTGGAAGCAATCGGCGAACCTTGACCGCACGAAGATGTTCTCCACGATGAACAAAGTCCCTCTTTAGCGTCGTAAAGAGGGACTTTACGTTGCTAAAGAGGGACTTCAGAAATAAAGGCGGCCACTACTTGTCTTTTTGTGCACAACCAAATGATAATTTAGCCCCCTTCCTCCTCCCCCCGAAGGGGAGGCTAAGACTACTACGGAGTATCCATAAGCTCCCCCTCGGGGGGAGTTGAGGGGGCTTCTAAATCCCCATTTATAATATCAATTAATTCTGTACACTTACTTATCAGATGTGTCTTATTCCTTCTTCGGCCGGAGATTCTTAATCCGGAAGAGCTTCCATCGCTTCCAAAACATCAGCTCGCTCCACTTCTCAAAGTCTTTTTGGAAGATGATGCCGATGCCTTGCGTGGTGAGGTTGGTGCGGGTGTAGTAACGGTCATTTGTCTCATTGTAGGCCTTCAGGCGGATTTCACCCGATCGGGTCACTAACCATTCGGCTTCAAAGTCACCCACAAAGTTTGTGTTGGCCATTGGGTTATCTCGATAGCCGAAGTTGCCATTGAGGAGCAGGCGGTTGTTCAGGAGGCGGCCGGAAAGCATACCTTCGAACTCCATGTCCGTCCAACCGCGTTCGCCGGTGCTAAAGTTGGTACCTACATTCCAGTTATTGTTGTCGATAATTTGTGACAATGCGTTATTCAGTTGGCCGGACAGGGTGGAGGAGAGCACACTAGACATCATGTCCGAGTTTTGGCCGGTGCCGAAGGTTTCGGATGGATAGAACTTACCGATGCCCAGCAGGTAGAGTATCTGCATGCTCATCTGCTCCTCGCTTGGGATATAGTTACGCACCAGGGCTTCCACTTCGTCTCGCTCGTTTGGCAGCTCTAAGTCGAGCTTGATGGCGGGGGAGGTCAGTTGGCCGGTCAGGTTCATCACACAATTTACCTTGACATTGGTCTGCCCCTCGATGAATCGTCCTACGTCGGGGATGAGGTCATTCAGAGAGGCGGAATTGACCGTATAGGTGGCCGCGATGTCCAGCATGGCGTCAAGCGGTTCTCCGTTGAAGGTTATGGTGCTTCCGTCCTGAATGAGGAAGTCCTTACGGATAACTTCTTGAAGACTGAACTTGTAGATACCTTGATTGATGCGGTAGTTGCCGAAGAGCCGGACGTTGCCTTTGTTGTAAAACTCCGTGCGCAGGCTTCCCGAGCCGTTGGCACTGATGTAATCGCCCGCTGCGGGGTCCATGATGATGCGCATGGTGGCGTCTGGGGTGGCTTCCACGATAAGGTTCAGCCGAATGTCCGTGTCGCTCTTGCGTTCTTCCTCAGCCTCTATGCGTTGGCGCACTCGCTCGTAGGTGGAGAGTAGGACACTGTCCTCCGTGACCCGACGGGGTGTCTTGTCCACGAAGCGGATGAACTGGTTGCTGATGGCCGACGTCACATTGTCTTTGATGTAAGTGAAGGTGGAACCGGAACCAGTAGTCATGGCCACGTTGATATTGACTCCCTCCATAGCGCTTCCGGCTATGCTGGCGTTACCCGTGCCGTAGACGGTACCGTAGAAGGGGAAGTCCAAGGATTCCTGAGTATTCATCAGGAGCATATCGCGCACGTCGAACCGGAAGTTGTAGGACAGGTTCTTGAAGTGCCGATAGCGCAGGTGTCCGTTCATCGTTCCTTGGTGCCCACGGATGTCATAAATGCGATTATTGTGGAAGGTGAGTCCTTCGGGCACAATTGTGATGCTGTCCTTCACGGAAAAAGTAGTACCCAACACGTCTACCTTCAGGGAAGCGTCTCCGTAGACTTTCCCTTCCATGGTGAGGGCTTTGAACTTACCATAGAAGTGTACGTCTCCCCATGCTCGTCCGTGAAATTCGGGCGTGATGCTCTGCATATAATAATGTATAAACTCTAAGTTGGTGCCACCTGCTTCTATCTGGAGATCGAGCGAGCTGCTGGGTTTGATGGGGTAGATGAAGCCATGCACGCGGGTATGGGCCGAGTCTCCCTCGTGGATGCGTGCGTCGAGGTAAATGCCTTTCACGTCGTGGTGCCATTCGCCCCGTATGTCGGCATCGCCCAGCAGGCCGTTGTTGATACCTAAGTTATGGATGAAGAGGTCGGTGCTCATGACCGGATTTTTCAGTATTCCGCTGGCGTAGAGAGGTCCCGTAGCGTCTCCCTGGAAGTTGACGCCCAAGTCGGCAATGTCGAAGATATAGCCGATGTTGATTTGCTTCAAATTCAAGCGCACGGTGTCTTGTGGTTGGTCGGATACGATGCCGTCTATGTGCAGGTAACGCTTTTGGTTGGTAAACTGGAATTCGTGCACATACACTTTGCCGGAGTCTACCACCACGCGAGCGGGATGGATGTTCCATAGCGTATCGCTGATGATGATGTCTGTAGGTTTTATGTCGATGACGGCCGTCAGGGGGGCTTTGCGTACAAAGCGTGCGGTGGTAGCCAGTTTCCCGCTATAGGTCACAGGACTGCTGTTCCCCCAATCGAGGGTGGTTTGCAAGCTATCGTTACGGGCCGTGGTGTTCAGGGACACGTTGAGTGCGCTTTCTTCCTTTCGGTTGGTCAGGCGGAGCTTCAGGGAGAAGTTGTCATCGGAATTTTCGCACACCACGAGGCCGGATTCTATGAACTTGTTCTGGTAGTGCAGGTGGGGGAAATAACCTTCTACACGGATGCGTCCCAAGCGGTCGTTGAAAAATCCCTTGAGGGTGGAGTGGGTGTAGATGGTGAGTGGTATTTGGAAAACCGTAGAAAGGAGTTCCGTATTATATATATGTAAGTCGAACTGGAAGTTGTTGTCCGTTTCTGTCTTTCCTTTTTTCTTTTCTTTGAGGGGAATTAAAGAAGGAATGTAGCGATGGAGGATGCGGAGAACACTGGCGGGTAGGGTACGGTAGGAGTACTCGCCGGTGACGCTCCCCGTCAGGAAGGACGAATGTATATCCAACCGTTTGTGGTTTTCGTTCGGGCGCAGAGCCACCAGTTTAAAGTTTTCCATAAAATAATTGCCTTTGGGCGAGGTAAAGCGCAAGCTGTCGATGTTGATTTCTCCATCCATCTCGTCAATGGAGCCTCCGGTAAAGTCAGCCTTTATCTGCATGGAGATGTTCGAATCTTCGTATTGGGGTGTCAGATGGAGGGCATGGGGATTGAGGTGGTCGATGCGGGTGAATACATTGAAAGTAGGCACCTGACTGGATGTATTGAAACTTCCGGTTATAGCCATCAAGGCATTGGGGTCGTCCAAAGTGACTTTTCCGGTGAATCCTCCGTTTTGGTACTCACCGTTGAGGGTGATTTGCCGGTATGTATAGGTGCTATAGGTTACGGATTCTATCAAACCTTGGGCGACGATGGTGGGATAACGTCCCGCATGGCTTCGTCCGTCTACAGTTACGTTGAAGGTTATGTCTCCCCATTTTTGGTTGGCCAGCAAAGTGCCCAAATGGAAGTTTTGTGTCTTCAGGAAGCCGGAGTAGGTCATACTGCCCCGTTTTTTGTCAGAGGTGATTTTCAGGTCGGTGCGTATAGTTCCTACGTCCGTCCTTACCTGACCATACATGACCAGATCCGTGAGGAACCCTGATATTTCGCCTGAGAATCGGATGTCTCCCATCCGTTGCAGGATAGGGGGAACTTGGGATGTATCGCCCTTGAGATTCCGGTAGAAGAAAGCCACGCCCTCCCGGTCGGCGCGCAGATTGGAGAGCTTGCCGAATACGTATGCGTCTTCCGGGTGGGACAGGTTTTGGAACGAAGCGTTGCCCAATAGCGTGAAGTGCTTTCCAACCGTAACAGAGAGGAAAGGACAAAATAGCTCGTCGAACGTGCCATTGGCCCTAAACTCCAGTTGCATAGGGGCGTTGAAGGAGGCAAATGCCGGTACGAAAGCTTTTAGGTCAGCCAGGGTGACTTGTGAGGCTGGCATCTGTGCTTCGAACTTGACCTTATGGGCAAAGTCGGAGATGGCTCCTTTCAGGCTATCAAACTCCATCCGGATGGTATCCATGGCAAGTTTGGTGTGGGGAAGCTCAATTCCGAAGTTGGCCATCTGTAATCCTTGGTTATTTCCTAACAGTTTTAGGCTCAGACGGTTCAGCCGGAAGTCGGAGAATTCTTCCCGGAAACTCATACGCTTGATGGAGGCGTTGATAGTGTCACTTGTAAGTGCTTTCAACGAGATGCTGGCTATGATGTCACGCACATGGATGTGGTTGGCGTTGAACCGACCGGGCGTACGGGCTTCCGAAAGCACGTGATAGGACACTTGGCCGCGCCTTATCAAAAGGGCGTTAATGCGCAAATCTAAATGGGGAGATTCCTTTCGCAAAGTGTCCTTCGATGCGAAAGCGTTTATTACGAACTGAAAATTGGGGGGCGAGTCGGGTGTGGGCTTTTCCAAATGGATGTCGAACCCGAATAGCTGGATGTTGCTGATAGAAATCTTGCCCTTGAAGAGGGGAAGTATGTCGAACTTGGCGGAGAGGCGGGCAGCCTTGAGCAACTCTTTGTCCGAACGGTCGTACAGGAGCAAGTCGTTTATGATTATTCGGTTCAGTACCCCCATGTCGATACGCCCTATCTGTAACTCTGCATCCAGTGCCTGGGAGAGCTCGGATGCTACCCACGCAGACATTTGTTGCTGAACTACAGGCGTGTTCAGCAATAACGTAGTGCCGATATACAGACTTAGGACAATACCGACAATCCAGCGCAGAGTTTGTTTGAGCTTCTTAATAAGGCGTTAATTTTTATATTTAGCGAACAAAAATACACAATAATATATTATCCGTACTACTTTTATCACTACTTTTGCAGGGATTAAACGTAAATAAACACTATGAGTATAATAATATTAGGTATAGAAAGTTCTTGCGACGATACTTCGGCGGCCGTGATAAAGGACGGTTATCTGCTTTCCAACGTGGTGGCCAGCCAGGCTGTGCACGAAGCATACGGGGGTGTAGTGCCCGAACTTGCCTCACGTGCCCACCAGCAGAACATCGTGCCTGTGGTGCATGAAGCCTTGAAGCGGGCGGGAGTAGCTAAAGAAGAACTTAGTGCCGTGGCTTTTACCCGAGGTCCCGGACTGATGGGATCGTTGCTCGTAGGCGTGTCCTTCGCTAAAGGATTCGCACGCGCGCTTGGCATTCCCATGATAGACGTTAACCACCTGACGGGACACGTGTTAGCTCATTTCATTAAAGTGGAAGGCGAGGATAATGTGCAGCCCCGATTCCCTTTTCTCTGCCTTTTGGTGTCCGGAGGCAACTCCCAAATTATTTTGGTGAAGGCCTATAACGACATGGAGATATTGGGGCAGACCATAGACGATGCCGCAGGTGAAGCCATAGACAAATGCTCTAAAGTCATGGGGTTAGGTTATCCGGGCGGTCCCGTCATTGACAAGCTGGCGCGTCAGGGAAATCCGAAAGCTTTTACTTTCAGCAAACCCCACATTCCCGGATTGGACTATAGCTTTAGCGGGCTGAAGACTTCTTTCTTGTATTCCTTGCGCGAATGGGTGAAGGAAGCCCCCGATTTTATCGAGCGACACAAGACGGACTTGGCCGCCTCGCTTGAAGCCACTATCGTGGATATTTTGATGGACAAGTTACGCAAAGCCGCCAAACAATACCAGATTAAAGAAGTGGCTGTAGCGGGAGGTGTGTCGGCCAATAATGGCTTGCGGAACGCTTTCCGCGAACATGCCGCCAGGTACGGGTGGAACATCTTCATACCGAAGTTCAGCTACACCACGGACAATGCTGCCATGATAGCCATCACTGGCTACTTCAAGTATCAGGACAAGGACTTCTGTCCGATGGACGCACCGGCTTATTCGCGGGTAACGCTATAAATAAGATAAAAGAAGTATTGAAAATGAAAATAGAGGAAGAATTAGGCTCGGTGTTACGGGCGAAGAAAATGACCCTTTCCACTGCGGAAAGTTGCACAGGCGGAAGCATCGCGGCACTCATCACCTCCGTACCCGGAAGTTCGGAATACTTTAAAGGAGGCATTGTGGCATACTCCAACGAAGTGAAAGAAAATCTGCTGCACGTATCGTCAGAGACGCTTGAAAAATATGGTGCGGTAAGTAGGGAAACCGTCATGGAAATGGTGACGGGTGCGATGGAAACGTTCAATACCGATTGTGCCGTGGCAACATCGGGCATCGCGGGTCCCGGTGGGGGCACACCGGATAAGCCGGTGGGTACCATCTGGATAGCCGTTGCCTATAAAGATGAAATTGTGACCATGAAACGGAGCGAAAACTACGGGAGAGAGAACAACGTGCGGAATACCGTCCAAAACGCTCTCGATTTACTCCTATATTTGCTTTAATAGCGAAAAAAAACTATCATACAGAGAATTATTTGCTGAAAAACTTGTTTCGTAACGATAAAAGTACTTACTTTGCGCTCTGTTTGAAATAAGCATAGATAAAAACTATAAAATAGAGATAGAAATGTCGAAGATTTGTCAAATTACCGGAAAGAAAGCCATGGTTGGCAACAATGTTTCACACTCGAAGAGAAGAACGAAAAGGACCTTTGACGTGAACTTGTTTACAAAGAAATTCTATTATGTAGAACAGGATTGCTGGATCAGCTTGAAACTGAGTGCCGCTGGTCTGCGCGTTATCAACAAAAAAGGCCTGGACGCTGCCTTGAACGATGCTGTGGCTAAAGGGTATTGTGATTGGAAAACCATCAGAGTAATTGGTTAAAAAGTAGAGGAGATTAAGGAAAATGGCAAAGAAAGCTAAAGGTAACAGAGTACAGGTGATATTGGAATGTACGGAGCATAAGGATAGTGGCATGCCGGGCACATCCCGTTATATCACGACTAAGAACAGAAAGAATACGACTGAAAGATTGGAGCTGAAGAAGTATAATCCGATTCTGAAGAGAGTAACCGTACACAGAGAAATTAAATAATTATAAGAGCGAATAACCTATGGCAAAGAAAACAGTAGCAAGTTTGCACGAAGGTTCCAAGGAGGGTCGTGCATACACGAAGGTTATCAAGATGGTAAAGTCCCCGAAGACGGGTGCTTACATCTTTGATGAGCAAATGGTTCCTAACGAAAAGGTACAAGACTTTTTCAAGAAATAAAAAAGTAGAGCAACCAGCCTAATAATAGGTGTTGACGATAAAAATCCTCTTGCGGACTTGTTCGCAAGAGGATTTTCTTTTTACGCTCTGTAATGAATCACATTTTTTTCCTATCTTTGCACTTTGAATAAAACAGCAGAATATGGGATTTTTTAGTTTTTTTTCCAAGGAAAAGAAAGAGACCTTAGACAAGGGCTTGTCTAAGACGAAAGAAAGTGTTTTCGGGAAAATAGCACGAGTGGTAGCCGGTAAATCTAAGGTAGACGATGAAGTTCTGGACAATCTGGAAGAAGTGCTGATTACTTCCGATGTGGGCGTGGAAACGACGTTACGCATCATTGAGCGCATAGAAAAACGGGTGGCCGCCGAGAAGTATATGAATACCCAGGAACTGAATCATATTTTACGTGACGAGATAGCTGCCCTTCTGACCGAGAACAATACGGCCGATGTAGATGACTTTGAAGCGCCTATCGTCCAAAAGCCCTATGTCATTATGGTGGTAGGAGTGAACGGAGTGGGGAAAACAACTACCATCGGTAAGTTAGCCTATCAGTACAAAAAGACGGGAAAGTCTGTTTACTTGGGCGCGGCAGATACATTCCGTGCGGCAGCTGTAGAACAACTGATGATATGGGGCGAACGGGTAGGTGTGCCTGTAGTGAAGCAGAAGATGGGGGCAGACCCTGCTTCCGTAGCTTTTGACACTCTAAGCTCGGCCGTGGCCAACGGGACCGATGTGGTCATTATCGATACGGCGGGACGTTTGCATAACAAGGTTGGCCTGATGAACGAGCTCACCAAGATAAAGAATGTCATGAAGAAAGTTGTGCCCGACGCGCCTCACGAAGTATTGCTCGTGCTGGACGGTTCTACGGGGCAGAATGCCTTTGAGCAGGCTAAGCAATTTACTTTGGCTACTGAGGTCAATGCTATGGCCATCACCAAATTGGACGGAACGGCCAAAGGCGGTGTGGTGATAGGCATTTCGGACCAGTTTAAGATTCCCGTGAAGTACATTGGCTTGGGTGAAGGAATGGAAGACCTACAGGTATTCCGGAAGAAGGAGTTTGTTGATTCATTGTTTGGAGAAAATTGATGAGAAGAAAAACGATAGACATCGTGACATTGGGCTGCTCCAAAAACTTGGTAGACTCGGAGCACTTGATGCGTCAGTTGGAAGCGGAAGGCTATCGGGTGACGCACGACGCAGAGTGTCCGAAAGGACAGATAGCGGTTATTAATACTTGCGGCTTCATCGGAGATGCCAAAGAGGAGTCTATCGAGATGATTCTGGAGTTTGCGCAAGCCAAGGAGGAGGGACGGTTGGAGAGACTCTACGTTATGGGCTGCTTGTCCGAGCGCTATTTGAAGGAACTTTCCATTGAAATCCCCCAGGTAGACAAGTTCTACGGAAAGTTCAATTGGCCGGATTTGTTGCACGACTTGGGACATAGCTATCATGAGGATTTGAAGATGGAGCGTGCGTTGACCACTCCCCGCCATTATGCTTACTTGAAAATATCAGAAGGATGCGACCGCAAATGTGCCTATTGTGCCATCCCCTTGATAACGGGTACACACGTATCACGCCCCATGGAAGACATTTTGGATGAAGTGCGATACTTGGTGGCGAACGGTGTGAAGGAAATTCAGGTAATAGCCCAGGAGTTGACGTTCTATGGAGTGGATTTATATAAGAAGCAGATGCTTCCGGAGTTGATAGAGCGCATGGCGGACATTTCGGGTGTGGAGTGGATACGCTTGCATTACGCTTATCCGGCGGGTTTCCCACGAGAGTTGTTTCGGGTGATGCGCGAGCATCCCAATGTGTGCAAGTATATGGACATTGCCTTGCAACACATTACCGACAATATGTTGGAACGGATGCGGCGTCATGTGACTCGTAAACAGACCCTGCAACTGATAGAGGACTTCCGTCGGGAAGTACCTGGCGTTCATCTGCGTACCACGCTAATGGTAGGCTTCCCCGGTGAAACGGAGGCCGATTTCGAGGCACTGAAAGACTTTGTCCGGACCGTACGTTTCGATAGAATGGGTGCTTTTGCCTATTCGGAGGAAGAAGGCACGTATGCCGCATCCCATTATGAGGATAACATTCCTTCAGAGATAAAGCAAGCCCGATTGGACGAACTGATGGGCATCCAGCAACAGATTTCGGCCGAGCTTAACGAAGCCCAAATAGGAAAATGTTTCAAAGTCATTATAGACCGAATGGAAGGTGAATACTACGTAGGCCGCACGGAGTTCGATTCGCCTGAGGTAGATCCGGAAGTGTTGATAGAACGAGGCGATGAATCTTTGAAAATCGGAAACTTTTACCAAGTAGAGATAGATAGTTCCGATGATTACGACCTTTTTGGGCATGTCGTGTGCTGATTTTTCAGCAACCGCTTGTGTATTTGCGAAAAAATGGCTAATATAGCGGCATCAAAACCAAAAACACTGTGCCTATGAATAACAAAGAATTTACTTCGGAACTTTCCAGACGTTTGGGGTACACGCAAAAAGATACTTCTGAACTGGTTTCTTCCCTCTTGTCTTGTATGACGGAGCAGTTGGAAGAAGGCAATATCATAGCCATTCAAGGATTCGGGACGTTTGAAGTAAAGAAGAAGATAGAACGTATCTCCGTAAGCCCTACCACCAAACAACGTATGCTGGTGCCTCCCAAACTGGTTTTGACATATCGCCCCAGCATCTTGTTGAAAGAGAAATTTAAATAACGTCCGTATTTCTTAAAGTTCCTTTGTGTTCTCCGATGAATGAAAAACTGAATATACAGAATCTGATAGACTTGTTTGTACAGAAACAGGGCGCCTCGCAGAAGGAAGCGGAAGAGTTTGTAAGAGCCTTTTTTTCGCTGATTGAGGAGGGCTTGGAGCGGGACAGGTATGTGAAGATAAAAAGATGGGGTACCTTCAAACTGATAGGCATCAATAGCCGGGAGAGTGTAGATGTCAATACGGGAGAGCGGATAGAGATACAAAGTCATACCAAGGTGTCGTTTACTCCCGATTCATCGTTGAAAGATGTGATAAACCGTCCCTTCGCCCATTTTGAAACCGTCATTCTCAATGAAAATACAGTGTTGGAGGACACGCTTGTAGGAGGTGAAAATGAAATTGATTCCGAAACCGATATGGTTGTGGAAGAGGAATCTCCGGCGGAGAAAACGGAAAAGATAAAAGAGGAAGAATTACCATCTCTCGTTCTTGGAACGGAATCTATAGAGACGCAGCCGAAAGATATAAATGAGCCGGAAAAGGAAAACAAACCGATAGAAATAGAGGAAAGAATCAGGCAGGAAGTAGGGGAAGGAGTAGATAGGCCGGAGGAGAAGAATGAACCGAAGGAGGAAGAAGTGGTGCTGTCAGTGTCGGAAGATGCCCCCTATGACTTCTCTTCGGAAGAACCATTCCCTGTGCCAAGGGACAATACCATGAAGTACTTCATCACATTGGCCGTACTGATTATGGCCATTTGTGGAGGAGCCATTTTCTTTATTTACAATCCGGATTTCTTTGCCCGTCCGATACCACCTCCCGAAGAACCTAAACACATTGTGGATAGTTCGGAACCGCTGATGCCGTCCATTGATTCTCTGCTTTTTAAGTTTGATTCACTTCGGAGGGATTCTCTTCGGAGGGATTCTCTTCGGGGGGATTCGTTACGCGCTGATACCTTACGGAAACTGTTGCAAACATCTCCTGAAGAACTTTTAATCACCGGGTCAGTGAAGAAAGAAGAACAGATAAAGAAGGAGATGGACAAACTTCTTCGGAAGCCTCAGAAAGGGCGAAAACAGGATGCGGCAGGAGCTTCGCAGGCATTCACGACAGACTCTACAAGTTATGAGATTGTGGGAACGGAAACCAACCATACGATAGCTGCAGGTGAAACATTGACGCGTGTAGCCTTGAAATACTATGGTACCAAGGCTTTGTGGCCTTATTTAGTGCAACATAATCCGGATGTCATCAAGAACCCAGACAACGTACCTTCGGGCACAGTTATTAAGATTCCTAAACTTCGCAAAAGGATATGAAATAAATAAACTCACACACATATGTTTCCCTTTATTCTTTAAGAAAACGCTCCATGCCACGGGTCATATATGTCCCATAATGTCCCGTAGAGTCGGCGTAGATGAAGTAGGCGTCGATGTCCGGACGAGACTCCACAAAGCCTGTAGCTTTCTCCAGCCCCATCACCATGCATGCCGTGGCGTAAGCGTCAGCACTCATGCAATCGCGGGCAATGACCGTGGCCGAGAGCAGGTTATGCAAAGCTGGATAGCCCGTCATGGGGTTGATGGTATGGGCGTATTTTTTGCCTTCGTGGTAATAGAAATTGCGATAGTTCCCCGATGTGGCTATACCTACACCGGACACGTTAAGCACCGTTTGAAGCTCTTGGTTCAAGGAGAGCGAATCATCCACGGGCTTATTGATGCCGATGCGCCATAAGGTGTCTTGCGGATTGCGTCCGCTTACCACCACTTCGCCTCCGATGTCCACCATGAAATTGGCGATGCCTTTCCGGTGGAGCAAACCGGCTATGACATCTACGGCATAACCTTTGGCCACCGCACTACAATCCAGCATGATACGTGGGTCTTCTTTCACCACCTTACTCTCGTGCGTGAGACTTACCTTTTTATATCCTACGAGTTGGCGGAGGCTGTCAATGCGCGCCGAGTCGGGAAAAGAGCCTTGCTTGAAGCCGAATCCCCAAGCATTGACCAAAGGAGCCACGGTGATGTCGAACGCACCCTCCGTCTCGCGTGAAATCTCCATGCTGCGCCGGAAGACGGTACAAAAGAATGAATCGGCCGCGATGTCCTCGCCCCGGTTGATGCGGGTAATAACGGCTGTATCGTTGAAGGGGGATAGGGAGCCGTCAAATCTTCGGAGTTCAGCTTCTATTTCTTTCTTCAAGTTCGTGGTGTGCTGATAAGTGATGTTGTAGACGGTACCGAATATCAGTCCGCTATCCTTTTGGTAAGGCATGGGCTGGTTGTGGCGTGCCAATATCCACACGGTGCCTAATACGAGCACAAGCACCCATACAAGATTGCGTTTCATTTTCTTATCCATAGTGTTGTATCAAGTGTTCAATGAGTATTTTTATGCCGATGAGGATGAGGATAACACCTCCTAAGAGATCTGGCTTAAGGCGTCGGGCGATGCCGCACCCGAAGCGGATGCCCAATCCAAGTCCCACTAACGAAAGAGCGAACGACACAAAACCGATGACACTTACCGGGGGAAGGATGGTGGCCATGTCCTTCATACCCAGGAAGGCGAATGACACGCCAATGGCCAGTGCGTCGATGCTTGTGGCTATAGCCAGCATGGTGACTACTCGCAAGTTGGTGGGGTCGTATTCATGCCGGCACTTTTCTTCTTTGAAAGATTCATGCACCATGCGTCCGCCTAGGAAAGCCAGAATGGCAAAAGCTATCCAATGGTCGATGTCCTCTATCAGATGGCTGAAAGTATTGGCGCAGGCCCATCCTATCAAGGGCATCAAGGCTTGGAAAAATCCGAAGAAGAAGGCCATCACCAGCATAGGACGCCACCACACACGTTTCAACAAAATGCCGCTGGCAATAGACACCGCGAAGCAATCCATGGCCAGACCTATGGCTATAAGCCAGATTTCAAATCCACTCATGGTTTTTTGTCTTTGTTAAGTACAGGTAGTTTATATACAATGGTATAGGTAATGCCAAGCGTATTGGAGCCAAACGTGCCAAAGCCGGGTACATAGGCCGGGTCGCCATATGTGCCAGTGGATGCCGAAAGGCGGAACTTGAAACGTACGCTCCAGCCCATGTATAAGTCGCGCCATATATGCGCCCGGATGCTTCCGCATAACTCAATCCATTGCATGGTGCTCTTCATACCCGGATGGTTGAAAGGAATGCTTTCGCCCCATACACCGTCCACGATGTTCGGATTGAAGTGTCCTCCAAAAACGGGGTCGTCTATGCCGAGGCTGGCTACGTCGTATTTGAGACTACTGATTCCATAGCGCAAGCCCACTAGGAGCTTGTGCAGGTATTTCTTCTTGTAGAATGCGTTGTAATCCATGCCGAAGCGGAAGTAGGGCGCTCCCGTCTTGTAATGGATGCCTTCCTCGTTCCAGCTATCCGATTTACCGTAACCTATCTCTACGGTAGGAAAGAAGCGGTTCTTCATGTTCAGTGCCGCCATGGCCTCCGCACTGAAGTTGTCCGAACCGAACAAAGCGTTTCCCGGTCCCCACAAGTCTACGCCTACCTCCAGACCGTTGAGCAAGGGGTATACAGGAATGTTGGGGTCCTTCTCCTTCTTCTTCTTGTGTGCCACGGGCAACTTGGAGCGGTCTTGCCCCGCGTTGCCATATTGGGCATACGCAGGCATCGCCACAAACAGGCACAAGAGCAGGCTAATAAAACAACTGAATATTTTCCGTGCCATTGATGCTGGTTTCAGAGTTTGATACATAGAGCGAGTCGAGGTAACGGCGTGTATAGCGCGCCCCGGTGATGCTTTGTTTCATTTGGTATCCGCAATCCATGGATACGAAGTAAGGCGTATTAGTGTGGCGGATAACGAGAGTATCGGTCAGGTGGGCCGTATAGCGGAAGATAAGTTCCGTAGAATCGGCCGTGTAACGCAAGGGCAGGGTGATGCTGGAAACCTCCGTCATGCGGTTGATGATGACCGAGTCCGTACCCCGTGCGGTCACTGTAAGCGAGTCGAGGATGGCCTTCTCCGACACGCCGGTGTTGGGGTCTATGGTATAGAAATTGCATACCATCATGCCCCGGTTGTCCACCATGGAGCAATCAGCCTCTTCGGAGCAGGCGGATATGACACCACAGAGCACGTACGCCATGGCTCCCATACACAGAAGTTTGAATAGATTCTTCATAGGTCAGATTGTTTTTTCTATTTGATATTTATTACGTTCAGTTGAGTTGCGCGAAATCAGTTCGCCCAAGAATCCGGCCACGAACAGTTGCGTCCCGATAATCATCGATGTCAAGGCCAAGTAGAAATAGGGCGAATCGGTCACCAACCGATAGGGCATGCCGTGGCTCATGGCATAAAGCTTGCTCACGCCCACGATGATGACGGCTATGAATCCGATGATGAACATCAGCGAGCCCAAAAAACCGAAGAAGTGCATGGGCTTGACGCCGAATGTGGAAAGAAACCACAAGGAAATCAAGTCCAGATAACCATTGAAAAAGCGGTTCAGCCCTCCGAACTTCGTCTTTCCGAACTTGCGCGCCTGGTGGTGTACCACCTTTTCCCCAATCTTGGTGAAGCCGGCGTTCTTGGCCAAATAAGGGATGTAGCGGTGCATCTCCCCATATACCTCGATATTTTTGATGACATCCTTCCGGTAAGCTTTCAGCCCGCAGTTGAAGTCGTGCAGGTTCTTGATGCCCGACACCCGGCGTGCCGTGGCGTTGAAGAGCTTGGTAGGGATGGTTTTCGACAAAGGGTCGTAGCGTTTCTTCTTCCAGCCCGACACCAGATCGTACCCTTCTTCCGTTATCATGCGGTAGAGTTCGGGTATCTCGTCGGGGCTGTCCTGAAGGTCGGCGTCCATGGTGATGACCACGTCGCCCTGAGCCGCTTGGAAACCGCAAAACAAAGCGGGTGACTTGCCGTAGTTTCGGCGAAACTTTATGCCCCTCACTGCTTCGCGGTGTTTGGCACAAAGTGCCTCGATGACTTTCCACGAGCCGTCCGTACTTCCATCGTTGACGAAAATAACCTCGTAGGTGAATCCGTTGTCCTCCATCACTCGTTTTATCCACGCGAAAAGTTCGGGCAAGGATTCTTCTTCGTTATAAAGAGGTATGACTATCGAGATGTTCATATATAATATAAGTATATTCGTTATTGTTCGTTAGGGATATACAAGTTGTCTTTCGGCTTGTTCCGCATCACCAACAGGGCCGTAGGAATGCCCAGCAACACACAGAAGAATACATTGGTTTGAAGCATGTTCAGCATGATGTCCACCGGGGTAAGCCTTTCCATCGTTTCTAACGCTTGCTTTATCTGCCCGCTATTAACTTCCATGCCCGGTGTGCTCATCAGTGTCTCCAGCGTCTCTCGGCAGGTATTGAGTATGTATCCTTCATCAATATATTGGAAGTACACATAGTGGGCAATGGCCGTAAGCAAGGCCGCGCACATGTACATCAGGATGTTGAACGACCATGCGTGCATGAACGGGATGACGCCTCCGCACACCCTGTCCCTGTACAGCCTCGTATAATAATAGCCCATGAACGGGACACATATCGTGAGGCAGATGAAGAGCAAGGAAAGAAACGGGTGGGTGAGCCCTAAGGGGATAAGCGCGAACTTCAGTATCCAGAAAATCCCCATATAGGTGCCGAATATCATGGCGTATTGTTGCATATTGCCTTTCTTCGTTTGCATACTTTCTTCATTTTGGTGCGCAAAGTTAAAAATAATATTGTATGTAGCCCTCTGTATTTCTGTTAAAGTTAAATGAACGCGCGAAAAAAATGGTTTCAAGTATTGCATCTTCGAAAAATATGTGTACCTTTGCACCCGCAAAACAAAACGGGTAAGTCCTATACGGCCAGCTCCCTTCGAATCCTCCAGGGCTTGATCGCAGCAAAGGTAGTTGGTTGTAGCGGCGCGATATAGTAAGCTTACCCACCCGCCTCTTTAGCTCAGTTGGCCAGAGCACGTGATTTGTAATCTCGGGGTCGTTGGTTCGAATCCGACAAGAGGCTCGAGGAAGTGAAGAAATAAGCGGATAGCTCTTTGTAAAAAGAAGAGTTATTCGCTTTTGTTTTGCATAAGGTCAGCGGATTTTTGGGCAGAATGATTCAAAACTTTCTACAAACAAAAAAGCCTTCGCAACATCCCGTTGAAAAGGCTTCTTCGTGATCGCGACAGGATTCAAACCTGTAACCGGCTGATCCGTAGTCAGCTACTCTATTCAGTTGAGCTACGCGACCATTAATCAAAAAAATCAGTACTTATGAAAACTTTGTGACTCCTACAGGATTCAAACCTGTAACCTTCTGATCCGTAGTCAGATGCTCTATTCAGTTGAGCTAAGGAGCCTTTATTTTTGTTTTACGGGTGCAAAGATACGTACTTTTTGGAAATTAGCAAGCGTTTTCCGTACTTTTTTTGCATAAAATTATTCGATGAACCGATAGTTAAAGAGTTGCCAGCCCAAAGTAAGACCTACGTTCCATTCCTTTTTAGGTGAGCTATAGTGATTTAGGTAAGCCGCTATGGTACCGAAGGGAAGTTGGCATACAACGGACAATTCGCCCATGTACTGAAACTCGGAGAACGCTTTGCCATAATAGGCCTCGTTGTCCGCATTCCGCTTGATGGGGAAGATGGGCAAAAAACCGTAAAATTCCGTGCGGATGTGAAACATATCGTTCAGGATGAATATCGGCTTGATGCCTGTAGCCATGAACTGGTTGGCGCGGAAAGCTTCGTTATACATAATCTGGCTATGCGGGGTGGGAGAGAACTCGCCGGCTTGCATCATCGTGGCTGAATAATTGAACGAAAAATTTTTGGACGAATACAAAGCTTCGGCAAGCCAGCCCAGCGTAAAATGAGGGCTTAGCCGGTGGTAAGATTCTTTCATGTAAGAGATTTGCATCCATGAGTAATTGCGCTTAGGAGGTCTTTCTTGTTTGTGATTGCCCGGGACAAACCATTCGTGCCCCGTGAATACTTGCGCTATGAGCTTTTCATTGTATCCCCGTGTGGGATATTGGCGGGCGTTGATGGTGCTTCCATAGAAGCCTATACTGCCTCCAATTAGTTTGTAAACGCTTTGGTCGGAGCGGTCATTCTCGAAATCGATGACGCTGGATTGATAATAATTATCGGTGAGTTTTCCGTATCCGAAGCTGAACTCGGCACGCTTGTTGGCCATGAATGGAAGAGCAACCATAAGTTTTACGAAACGCTCGTCTTTGGAATTGAACGAGGGCAAGTTGTTGCGGGAGAAGAGTTTGTCTTTCTTGAAATAATCGAATGTGCTGACGGACCCCAGCAGGCGGAAGGCGGTGGGGATGCGTGTGGGTAAGTCAATGCGTCCCATGAACTGGAAGTTGTTGTATATCTTGCCAAACTGTCCGTCCAAATAGATTTCCTTGGGGTAATAATTCAGGTTACGGTATCCTAAACCGAGGTAGAGTTGGTTGGAACTGGTGGTGGAAACGCTTCCGCCAATCTTCACATAGAAGTTTTTTCCCATTTTCACTTGCAGGTGAAGCTCGTAGAGGTCCGTGGCGGGGTCATAGACCGCATGGGGGATGATTTCTTCTATCATGTTGTCGGCTAAGAGGCGGAAATATCCTTTTTTCAAGTCTTCATAGGTAAATATTTCATCGTTGTTGCCATGAAATTCTTTCTTGATGTAAACTTGTTGTTGCTCGTTGGCTCCCGTGATGTAGATTTCCTTGAAGCGCAGTTGGGGCAGGGTAGTGCGATAGACCATACGTTTCAATCGTACTGCTTCGGCACTCTCGCGCCGAGAGATGCGGCTCTTGATGGAGTCCATCAGGCTCATGGTGCGATTATAGCCGATGTCGTGCAGCTCCTTCAGGCGGTCGAAGTCGAGCAGGTTTACGTCGTTGTACTTGAAGGTCATGAGGATGCCCACGGAGTCCGGGATGGTATAATCCGTTTTTTGCATAATCATGTTTTCCAATTGGCTCATCAAATCGTTTTCTTTGGGTATGCCGGGATTGGCCGCCACGACACTTCCGATGATGATGTCCGGATGGAAATCTTGTATCATGATGTCCGTAGGAAAATTATTGTATATACCTCCGTCGTAGGCCAGGACGCTATCTACTTCGATGGGCTTGAATACGAGTGGAAAACTCATGGAGGCACGCACCGCATCTCCCAAGTCGCCTCCGCGCATAATAAGGGGGCGCTTGTTGTACACGTCTGAAGCCACACACCGGAAGGGGACAAACAACCGGTCGAAATCGTTCCCGCATGCGGCCGTGGCTTGTGCGAAAAGCTCCAAAAATACCACATTCATCTGAATGGGCGGTACCAAGTTGGTGGGCATGTCCAGTTTGGGCTTGGTGTGCAGAGAGTCGGCGAGAGAAAAACGCAGGTTCAGAAGTTCCGGGGTGGGGCGGCTTTTCTTGAAGAAATATTCGTACCGGGGTTCGATGGTGCCCGTGTACCAGCGTTTGAACTCGTCCGATCCGATAAGTCTCTCCATGTCGTCAGGTGAATAGCCCATGGCGTATAGAGACCCGATGATGGCTCCCATTGAAGTTCCCGCTATGTAGTCTATGGGGATATTGTTCTCTTCCAGGGCGCGGATAATGCCTATATGCGTCATGCCTTTGGCTCCTCCGCCACTTAGCACCAAGCCTACTTTCTGGGCGTGACAGGTTGGGAGCAGGCTAAGAATAAGTCCCATGAACAGAATAAATTTCCTCATATTGTGTTTCGGCATATAGGTTTATATGATTTTTATCCTCAAATATAGGAATAGTTTTTGAAACAGACCTTGTGTTTGAGGAAATAAATGTCTTTTTCTATGCGGAAAAGGACAAAAAAAACATCGCGATGGGTAAAATCCATTCGCGATGTTCTCCGTTTATGATGGTTAAGTTTAAAAGGGGCTTATTTTATCAGGTCAATGCTCCGTTTGACGAATTTGTCCAGTGCCTCACCCTTTAGCATGCCGTTCTGCAGTAAAGCCAGGTCGATGAGTTGCTTGATGACGGGATTCTTCGAAGCGTAGTCCGTATAAATGGCGTCTTTCTTTGCCTTCAGTTCATCCCATTTCTTGTTCAGGTCGGTCAACTCGTCTTTCTCGGCGGTAGGAATTTCTTCGTCTTTCTTGCCTTCGTGGCTCTTCTTCAGGGCATCGCGGCGTGTGTTCACTTCGTCCATCTCCTGCTGAACGGGAGCTACATCCGAAACACATGCCTGCTCTTCGTCGGTCAATACGCCTTTCACCAATTTGTGGTCGGCGTTTAGCACGAGGTTGAACATGTTCGGCATGTCGCCATAGAAACTCATGCCCGCCTGGATGTTGGCCATCTCCTTCATACGGCGCATGTACTCGCTTTGGGTAATCATCACCGGCAGGGCGTTTTCGCCCAAGGACTGAGCCATGACGTAGAATTCCGTCTTGTCCGTCTTGGGGAGCTGGCTCTTGAACATCGTGGAGAGCACTTCGCGGTCGTGGGCTTGCACCTCATCGCCTTTCTTGTCCTCCTTGGCAATCAGGTTGTCCAGTGTGTCGCTATCCACACGGGTGAAACGAACCTTCTCAAACTTCTGTTCCAGCATGCTGACCACGGCGATGTCCAGCTGATCGTCCATCAGGAGCACGTTGTAGCCCTTGTTCTTGGCGGCTTCTATGTAGCTGTATTGCTCGTCCTTGTTGTTGGCGTAGAGGTATATGAGGGTGCCGTCCTTATCGGTCTGATTGTCCTTTATCAAAGTCTTGTATTCCTCGAAAGTGTAGAACTTGCCATCGGTGTCGGTCAGGAGGGCGAAGTCCTTGGCACGGTCGTAGAAGTCCTCTTGCGTCAGCATGCCGTAGTCGATGAATATCTTCAGGTCGTTCCATTTCTCCTCAAACTGCTTACGGTCGTTCTTGAAGATGGATTGCAGGCGGTCTGACACTTTCTTGGTGATGTAGGTGGAGATTTTCTTCACGTTCGAGTCACTTTGCAGGTACGAGCGCGACACGTTCAGCGGGATGTCCGGCGAGTCGAGTACGCCATGCAGCAGGGTGAGGAAGTCGGGCACGATGCCTTCCACGGAGTCGGTCACGTACACCTGGTTGCAATAAAGCTGTATCTTGTTGCGGTTCAGCTCAATGTTGCTCTTTACCTTGGGGAAGTATAGGATGCCGGTCAGGTGGAACGGGTAGTCCACGTTGAGGTGAATCCAAAACAGGGGCTCGTCGCTCATGGGGTAGAGGTCGCGGTAGAACTTCTTGTAGTCCTCATCCTTCAGCTCGCTGGGCTTGCGTGTCCACAAGGGCATGGTGTCATTGATGATGTTGTCCTCCTCGGTCTCCACCTGCTTTCCATCTTTCCACTCTTTCTTCTTGCCGAAGGCGATGGGCACGGGCAGGAAGCGGCAATACTTGCTGAGCAGGGAAGAAATGCGGGGTTCTTCCAGAAACTCTTTGCAATCATCGTCTACGTAGAGCACGATGTCCGTGCCGCGGTCGGCCTTGTCGCATTCCTCAATGGTGAACTCCGGACTTCCGTCGCAGGTCCACTTCACGGCTTGCGCACCTTCCTTATAGGACTTGGTGATAATTTCTACCTTCTTGGCTACCATGAAAGCGGAGTAGAAGCCCAGCCCGAAGTGTCCGATGATGGCGTTGGCGTCGTTTTTATATTTATCCAAAAAATAGTTTTCACCCCAGAAGGCTATATGGTTGATGTATTTGTCTATTTCTTCAGCTGTCAGTCCGAGTCCTCTATCTGATACGGTGATAGTGTCCTTGCCCAGGCTGACATGGATGGTGAGGTCGCCCGCCTCTTCCTGACATTCGCCCATGGAGATAAGCGTTTTCAACTTTTGCGTGGCGTCTACAGCGTTTGATACCAGTTCGCGCAGGAAAATCTCATGATCGCTATACAAAAACTTTTTGATGACGGGGAAGATGTTTTCAGTAGTTACCCCAATGTTTCCTTTTTGCATTATTATTCTATTTTGGTTTTTTACTTGTTTTCTGAAAGGGAAGGGTACAAAAAAAATGCCAGTCCGTGCGCGGCTGACATTTTGTCTCTCTACTGACAGATATGACGGTTTTAAAGTAGGTGTATAGCTGCGGTGAGTCCTATATGAGCAACATTTACATGCTCAAAAGTGTTTTGGCAAGTTCGGGCTGAGACCAGACAGAACTATTATAGTAAAAATCGATATTTTCCTTCGTCAGCAAGTCGATTGGCATAAAGTATTCGCCCGGCGCGTCTTTCTTGAGAATCAGATGCTCACACAGGGTCTTGATGCCGTTAAATCCCTGCAATACGGGCTGTTGCGCTATCAGGAAGAAAATGCTTCCCTGCTTCAGGCAGGCCACGTTGCGTTGCAGCAGGTCATAGCCCATCAGGTTGAAGTCCGTCATTCCTTTTTTTTGCAAGTATTCACCGATGATGTAAGCCTTCGAATTGAAAGTGATACCGTTTTTCAGCGTGGGATGTTGCGCGAAGAACTCGTCCAGCATCTGGGTGTCCTCCGTGTCGCGCTTGGCATGCAGGTCCAGTTCGCGTATCTGGCAATGCGGGTGATGCCGCTGCATGTATTCGCGGAAGCCAATTTCGCGTCGTTCCTGTTGGTTGGAGCCTACGATGCCTTCGTTTATTTTACGGAAAATGGCTATCTCGCGTGCGCCCTCGCCGGCCAGCAACATCAGCATGCGTGCGGCAAAGAATCCGCTCCGGTGTGAGTCTTGCCCGAAGAATGCCAATGCGGGCTGCTCCTTGATGTTGGAATCTATATATATATATGGTATAGCGCGCCGGGTCAGTTCCTTCGTCAGCGGGCAGGTGAATTGCGGAGCCGTAGGGGCCAGCAGTACGCCGTCCGGGCTTGGCGTGAGTAGCGCATTGGCCGCTTCGGCAAACGAATGATAGTCGTAGGGGTCGTAGTGGGAAATCAGGGCTTCGATATTGAAGTCCGAATAGGTGTCAATGGCTTTATGGATGCCCGTCTCCACGTCCGTCCAGTATTCGCTGGCTTCGTGTTGGGGCAATAGGCAGGCGAAGGTATATTTCTTGTTGGACGCCAGGGCGCTGGCATACATGTTGGGCTGGTAATCCAGTTGTTTCAGGATGTTTTTCACTTTCTGCTTGCTGGCTTCGGACACGCCGCTTCGTCCGTGTAGCACGCGGTCTACCGTTCCCACCGACACATCAGCCAGCCGCGCGATGTCTTTAATTCTGATTCTTTCCATCCGATTCAGTCATTTGGAGAATTTTTTGTGCACGTACACACTAATAATCTTAATATTTCCGACACAAATATATGATAATTTTTTGTATTCCAAAAATTGTTGTATCTTTGTGCTCGCACACGAAAGCGCAGAATCTGAAATTTGTGTTATGATTATTCTGCAAGTTTCCAGATTTTTAGCTGTCGTAGATACATTTAGATTATAAATTGAAACGAAATCTATTATTCATTTTATTTAAAAAGATAATATTATGGGAAAGAAAATCGTAACCCTTGGTGAGATTATGTTGAGATTGTCCACTCCGGGCAATACACGTTTTGTTCAGTCAGATTCGTTTGACGTGGTTTACGGCGGTGGCGAGGCCAATGTGGCCGTCAGCTGTGCTAACTACGGTCACGACGCTTATTTTGTGACGAAGCTGCCTAAGCACGAGATTGGTCAGTGCGCCCTGAACGCTTTGCGCAGATATGGTGTAAAGACTGACTTCATTGCCCGTGGAGGCGACCGTCTGGGTATCTACTACCTGGAGTCTGGTGCGTCGATGCGTCCCAGTAAAGTGATTTACGACCGTGCTCACTCTTCCATCGCCGAGGCCGATCCTTCTGACTTCGATTTCGACGCTATTATGGAAGGTGCTGACTGGTTCCACTGGTCGGGCATTACGCCGGCTATCTCCGACAAGGCTGCCGAACTGACTCGCCTGGCTTGCGAGGCTGCCAAACGTCACGGTGTCACGGTATCTGTTGACCTGAATTTCCGTAAGAAGCTGTGGACCAAGGAGAAAGCCCAGTCTATCATGAAACCTTTGATGAAGTACGTAGACGTATGTATAGGCAACGAAGAGGATGCCGAACTCTGTTTAGGATTTAAGCCCGATGCGGACGTAGAAGGCGGTAAGACGGACGCCGAAGGCTACAAAGGCATCTTCAAGGCCATGGCCAAGGAATTCGGTTTCAAGTATGTTATCTCTACGTTGCGTGAATCCTTCTCCGCTTCCCACAACGGCTGGAAGGCCATGATTTACAACGGCGAGGAATTCTATGAATCCAAGCGTTATGACATCAACCCGATTGTAGACCGTGTAGGCGGCGGCGACTCTTTCTCTGGCGGAATTATCCACGGTCTTTTGACAAAGGCCACTCAAGGCGAAGCATTGGAGTTTGCTGTAGCCGCATCAGCTTTGAAGCACACTATCAACGGTGACTTCAACCTGGTTTCTGCCGAAGAAGTGGAGGCTTTGGCTGGTGGCGACGCAAGCGGACGCGTACAACGCTAAACTCATTTACTATTTACCAAGTACCAAGTACAATTTGAAGCAAGAGATGGTAGAGGAAGAACTTGACGAAACGGCCTATTGGTTAGAATTAATCATGGAACTTCGTTTAGTAAAACCCGAGTTGTTGGGAGGTCTTTATGCAGAGAATAAAGAATTGGTTCGTATTATCGTAAAATCGATTCTTACAATGCGAACTAAAATAAATGGTACATCGGAGATAGTAAAATGATAACGAATAAATTGTAAATTGTTAAATTGTAAATATAAAAGTTGTGGCAAAATTTGATAAGATAGCCGTGTTGAACAAGATAGGTTCTACCGGCATGGTGCCTGTGTTCTATCACAAGGATGCAGAAGTGGCAAAGAAAGTGGTTAAGGCATGTTATGAGGGCGGTGTACGCGCGTTCGAGTTTACTAACCGTGGTGACTTCGCTCACGAAGTATTTGCCGAAGTGGTTAAGTTTGCGGCTAAGGAATGCCCGGAGATGGCCATGGGCGTAGGCTCTGTAGTAGACCCTGCCACGGCTGCTCTTTACATCCAGTTGGGTGCCAATTTCGTGGTAGGCCCGTTGTTCAATCCGGAGATTGCAAAGGTTTGTAACCGTCGTCTCGTGGCTTATACACCGGGATGCGGCAGCGTGTCCGAGGTTGGCTTCGCTCAGGAAGTAGGTTGCGACTTGTGCAAGATATTCCCGGGCGACGTACTGGGACCGAAGTTGGTGAAAGGCATGTTGGCCCCGATGCCGTGGTCTAAGCTGATGGTGACGGGTGGCGTAGAGCCTACTCAGGAGAATCTGACTGCCTGGATTAAGGCTGGCGTATTCTGCGTAGGTATGGGCTCCAAGCTCTTCCCGAAGGACAAAGTAGCCGCTGAGGATTGGGCATTTGTAACAGAGAAGTGTAAAGAAGCGTTGGGTTACATTGCCGAAGCCCGCAAGTAAAAGATTTCATTTTGTTTAAAGGTGTTTAAAGGGGGCAGTCATCGGGATATTTTTTATTCCGGTGGCTGTTTTTTTGCAATATTTTCTTAACTTTGCGTTATGTATTTGATTGTTCATATTGTCGATTGGATTCTCTTTATGAGCTTTGCGGCCAATGTGTTGTACCTCTTAGTATACAGCCTTGCCTCGCGGAAGAGATACAGGGGGATACCCGCTTCCTCCGAGGTATGTCCCTTGCGCTTTGCCATTCTTATACCGGCTTATGGGGAAGACATGGTAATAGAAGAAAGCGTACGTACTTGCTTGAATCAGCAATATCCCGATGAGTATTACGATATAGTGGTGATTTCAGACCATATGCAGTCCGATACCAATACCCGACTGAAAGCACTTCCCATCCGCTTGATAGAAGTCCATTTCCAACAAAGCACTAAGGTCAAAGCGTTGAATGCCGGTATGCAGTCTTTGGAGAATGATTACGACATCGCACTTGTTCTTGATGCGGACAACCTGATACCTCCTACTTATTTGGCAGAGTTGAACCAAGCTTTTGCCAACCCGGAGGTTGAAGTTGTTCAGACCCATCGCGTAGCCAAGAACGTAAACAACAATATGGCTCTGCTGGATGCCGTGAGCGAGGAAATCAACAACAGCATATTCCGTTTGGGTCATGTCAACTTGGGGTTGTCTTCCGCCTTGATAGGTTCGGGGATGGCTTTCCATTATTCGCTCTTCCGTTCGGTTATGGCAGAGATGAAATCAGTCGGAGGGTTCGATCGGGAGCTGGAACTCCGGTTGCTTTTTGTCGGCAAACGCTTCCATTATTTGCAGGACATTTACGTATATGATGAAAAAATACAAAGTCGGGGCGACTTCTCTAGACAGCGTCGTCGATGGATTTCCGCTCAGTTCCATTATGCCCGCGTATTCAGCAAACATTTGCCTAAAGCCGTTTTACACCGCCAATGGGATTTTTGCGACAAACTCTTTCAGCAATATTCTTGTCCACGTCTGTTGCTCGTAGGGTTCACGTTCCTCTGCGCCGTGGCGTTTTCTTTGGTTTATGCAGCGTGGGATATCAAGTGGTGGGCATTGTTTATAACGTTAGTGGTAGCATTATTGTTGGCCATTCCAGCCTCTTATTATAACCGTCGTCTGTTTTCTGCTCTTTTGTCCATCCCTCATATATTTTTGGTGATGTTGCTCAACGTTTTTCGTTTGCGTGGAGCCAATAAGCAGTTTATACACACACAGCATGGAGTGGGGCAGAGCTAACGTCCCCCAATAGACGTATGAATTTTTAAGTTCGTTTTGGGGATTTATTCTCCCTTTTTCTTAACTTTGCCCTACATATAGACAAAAGTATCGTTATGGAGCAAGTGAAAGGAATACCCTATGGAGTGGCGCGCTTTGAGGAAGTGCGTGAGAAGAACCGTTATTATGTAGACAAGACGATGTATCTTCCCTTGTTGGAAGAGACAAGCGATTATTTGTTCCTCATCCGTCCGCGCCGATTTGGCAAAAGCGTGTTTGTCAGCATGATGCAGGCTTACTATGACATTGCCAAGGCCGACCGCTTCGATGAGCTTTTCGGAGGGCTGTGGATACACGACCATCCCACACCGTTGAAGAATGCTTTTCAGGTGATTTATTTCGACTTCTCCCAAGCGGGGGCGGGTATGGAACGTTTGGAGTACACGTTCAACGACTATTGCGCCAAACAGTTGGATCGTTTCATTGAGCGATACCGCTCTTATTACGATGAAGACTTTTTCCGTGAGGTAAAATCCACCACCGATGCCGCCAACAAGTTACGCTCCATTAACGGTAAAGCACAGGAGTTGGGTTATCCTCTTTATCTGATTATCGATGAGTACGACAACTTTACCAATGTCATTCTTAGCGAAGGGGGTAAAGAAGTGTTTCGTAACCTGACGCATGCCAGCGGTTTCTACCGGGAGTATTTCAAGATATTCAAGGCGATGTTCAGCCGGGTGTTCCTCATCGGGGTGTCGCCCGTGACGTTAGACGACCTTTCGAGCGGGTACAACATCGACTGGAACATCTCGCAAGACCCGCGCTTCAACGACATGCTGGGCTTTTCGGAGAACGACGTGCGCACCATGTTCCGCTACTTCCAAGACAACGGTAAGTTGCGTGCGGAAGCGGACATTGAGGCGATGTTAGTGGAGATGAAGCCGTGGTATAATAATTATTGTTTCGCCAAACAATGCCTGAATGAGGAACGTATTTATAACTGCGATATGGTATTGTATTACCTTCGCAACCAAGTCCTCTATGGTTGTGCGCCGGAAGAGATGGTGGATAAGAACATCCGTACGGACTATAAGAAGCTGAAGATGCTGGCGGACATAGACCGGGGCAACCGGCGGGAGAGCCGCATGAGCGTCATCGAGGAGATTGCCGCCACGGGTTCCGTGCTGATGAACCTGCGGACGTCTTTCCCCGCTGAGTATGTGACGGACGACGACAATTTCCGGAGCTTGATTTACTACTATGGTCTGCTCACCATGGGGGCACGGTATGGGGACATGTTGAAAATGGTTATTCCGAACAACTGCGTAAAAGAACAGTATTGGGCATTCATGCGGGATTATTTCAAGCGTAGTTTTGAGGTAGACCTTAGTGCCTTGAAAAGAGAAATGATGGTGATGTCCTTAGAAGGGAACTGGCAACCGCTGATTCACCGCATAGCCGAGGCTTATAAGGAGAACTCCTCCATCCGTGACAGCATCCGGGGCGAGCACAACCTGCAAGGCTTCTTCAAGGCTTACCTGGCGTTGAACTCGCTTTATTTGGTGGAACCGGAAATCGAGTTGAACTACGGTTACAGTGATTTCCTGATGCTGCCGGACAAACAGCGCTACTCGGACATCGCCCACAGCTACATCATGGAATTGAAATACGTCAACCCCACGGCCACGGACGCCGAGGTGGAAGCGAAGAGCCGGGAGGCGGACGAACAGCTGAAGAAATACAGTGCGGACAAAATTGTCCGTTGCATCTGTGCCGATACACAGCTTCATCTGTTGAAGGTAGTGTTCCGTGGGGCAGAGATGGAAGTGTGTGAGGAGGAAGAAGTATGAAAGTATCTGTCATTATACCCGTCTACAATGTCGCTCTCTACGTGGAGCGTTGCCTCCTGTCCGTCCTGAACCAGACGTGGCAGGACCTGGAGGTTCTTGTGGTCAATGACTGCACTCCGGACAACTCCATGGAGATTGTCCGCAGGGTAGTGGTCGGCCATCCGCGGGGGGCGATGGTGCGGGTGCTGGAGCACGAAGTGAACAGAGGACTTTCCGCGGCTCGCAATACGGGGATTCGTGCCGCCACAGGTGATTATCTTTACTTCTTGGATAGCGATGATTATCTGCCATCAGACAGCATTGAGAATCTGGGAGGGCCGGCGGCACAATGTCACGCCGATTTTGTGATAGGCAATTACAAGGTGACCGGGGGCGACTATTGGGCGCCTCCTCTGTGCCTGTCCACAGGCCTTTACGCAGGCAATGAGGTTATACTTTCAGCCTATCTGCAGGATAAATGGTACGTCATGGCGTGGAACAAACTGGTTCGTAAAGATTGGCTATGCGGCAACCGACTTTTTTTCGAAGAAGGTATTGTGCATGAGGATGATTTGTGGTCTTTCCAACTGGCTTGTCGTGCCGAACGGATGTATGTTGTGGATGTGGTTTCTTATTATTATTACATGCAGCCTCAATCCATCATGCGCTTGCCCACTAAACGAAATTTGGAATGCCGTGTCATTGTATTGAGTGACATATTTGATATTATCATTTCTACTCCAAGATTGCAGGCCAATCGTTTGGTCTATATTTTCTTTGAAACATTGAAAGCCAAATATTTCGATCGCATTTTTTATTTCTCTTCGGACGAGACGTTCCGTTTCGAGAGTTATTGTATATTTAGGGCGAAGAAATATTTGCCTGCGAGTAAAGCGTTGTTCTATTTTCGGATAGGACTGGGGCTGGCGTTGCGCAATTTACATTATGCTTTACCGATACGCTTTGGATATGTTTATTTCAGACTATATGTTCGGATAACGTATTACATTTCTGTTCTACCTATAAAACTGAAAAGATGGCTTCACCTATAATTTCTGTCATAGTGCCCGTATATAAGACTGAGAAATATCTGTCCCAATGCATTGAAAGTATTTTGGCGCAGAGCTTCACGGACTTTGAACTGTTGTTGATTGACGATGGCAGCCCCGACCGTTGTGGTGAAATCTGCGAAGAATACGCTAAAAGAGACCCTCGTATCAGAGTGTTTCATCAGCGGAATGCGGGTGTAAGTAAGGCGCGCAATTATGGGCTTGAAAATGCTATGGGAAGATACATTGCGTTTGTGGATTCTGATGATTATGTCTTGCCTGACTATTTGAGAGATTTGTATAATAGTCTCTCTGATGATAAATGTTTGGTTATCCATACGGTAATCAAGTTTTTTCCGGATGGACATTCTGTGCGCTCAGATTGGCCTGAAACGACTATTGAAGGTAAAGAGGCCTATCGTCTTTTGCTGGAATATGGAGACAAAACCATCGGCTATTCGTGTGGAAAATTGTTTAATAATGAGTTGATTCATTCCCATCACCTTCGTTTCCCTGAGGATATATCCTTGTTGGAAGATTTGTTCTTTCTGTTTGATTATGCTCAAATCGCTTCCTCTATAAAGGTATGCAACGTGGCGAATTACGTCTATCGCATTGGACATTCCGATGCCGCTCTATCAGTAGCCTACAAGTCCTTACCGGAAGAAATGCTTATATTCCGGACTTTCTATCAGCATATTGAGAAGTTTGTCCTATCTTCTGGCATTCGGTCGACTGATTTTGAGGGCACTTGGCGTTCACTTCGAATTTTATTTCATCGCATATTGTTGGTTTTGTTTTCCCAAGAAGAGCATAAAAGTTATAAAGAACGTATGGCTTGTTTGAAAGAACTACGCAACCAATATGCCGGTTGGATTCTTGCTTATTTCAAACCAGATTATTTGGCGGATAAGGTAACCGCTTATTTTTTGAGGGGGAAGTTGTATATGGGGGTGGATTTATGGATGCGTTTGTTGTTGGCAGTTCACTTCCAGAAAATGTTTGGAGGAAAAGGAAAATAAATTCTTAGTGTATTTTTTTGATGAACCGATGGATAAAGAAACGGAATTCGGGAAAACAGATATAGAACAAAATGCTGCATATCAGATCGTAGCTGGTAACCGTCGCAATGCCGTATATTCCCCAATACAAGAATGACCTTTGAGGAAATGAGGAAATGAGGGAAAGTAGTTTCCAACATATTCCTCCTGTAAGCAAAAGAATAAGTAAATGGGCGAGATATTTTTTCCAATAGAAGACAATCGACTTTTTGAATCCCTTGCTGTAAAGGAAATAAGGTTTCCAAATGCAAACAATGAGTAATAGGCTTGCGGTATTGCCCAATAAGATTCCAGAAAGTCCCCATAAAGAACCGCCAATGATAGATACGGTTAAATTGATGCCTATTTCTGCTATCGGTGCCCAAGTATCATAAAATAGGCCGTAGCCGTATAGAAACTGATCGACTGCACCCCGTGTATAATTGATGAACGAATTGATGATGAGCAGAATAAAAACGGAGTAGGGAAGAATGTAGTTTTCGCCTAACCACAAAGTGATGAAAGGTTCTGTCAATTGCAACAACCCGAACGACACGCAACCTGCAATGAGGAATCGGATTCCCATCAACTCCCAAAATATGCTTTGTATTTTTTTTGTATCGCCTTCCGCTATCAGATTGCCAACACTGGCGTTGGTTCCCGACAGCAGGTTGTTGACAAAATGCGTGATTTTGTCGATGATGATGGTGTAGTTCCCGTAGTGAGCCACTGTCTTCAGTGACACGAAAGCATAAATCAAAAGAGGAGATGTTTGGAACTGAACAAAAACTGCCAATTTGTGTACAAACAGTTGTTTGGTATAGCTGATGACTTCCGGATAGCTCTTGAAAAGTTGCTTTCCTTGCCGGATGCTTCCTTCCAACCACGGATATACTTGCTTGATTTTTACGTTTAGGATAAAGGCGTAAAAAATGCCTAACAGCAGTTCCAAGGCAATCCAAAGGTAATAGTTTCCCGTATAGTAGGCGACAGCCATCTGCAACAAGGTCTTTGCGATGACTGCGCTTTGGTAATAAATCGTCACGACATAGTTTCGTTGGTCAGCTCCTAACAGCGTTTGCTTGTAATTGAAGAAATAGCTGAAGAGCGATGAAGCCAACATCGAGAAATAGGCAAAGTAGATAACGCCGTACGAAAAAGGCGTATCGGGGAAAATGAAAGGCAGGAAACAGGCCAAGGCACATCCTGCCCCCAAGATGATGAATCCTATCCGTTGATAGATATACCCGAAGACGGCTATGATCTCGTTGATTTTTTGCCGGTTGTCTGCGAACAACGGCTTATACAGCAGATAACCGATGGCGGAGCCGATACCCAGTTCCGCCAAGTTCAGGAAGTTCAGCAGATTGCCCAACGTACTGCTTAGCCCCACAAATTCATCGCCCAAAGTGGACAGGAAAATCTTTCTGGAAAAGAAAGAGACGAACAACGACAGAAAGTAAAAAAGAAGATTTACTTTGGCATTGAGCAATGATTTCTTGATTCGTGACTCGTGTGGCATGATGTTACGTTACTGTTTTAATTCCGGTCGTTTTTTAGTTTCTGAAACAGTTTTTCCCACTCGTCGCCAATCCGCTGGATGTCGTATTTCCCAACGGATTGCACACAGGCTTGCGCCATTTTCGCGCGTTTCGTTTCGTCCTTCATCAGGGCGCTCAGTTCTCGCGCAAAACGGCGGAGGGAAAAAGGTGGCACAAGGATGCCATTTTCTCCATTCTCGATAAGGTCTTTGGCCGTGGCATACGAATTGAAGATGACAGGGATGGTACCGAAAGTCATGGCTTCCGGTATCACTAAGCCCCAGCCTTCTGAATCGCTGGTCAGGCACAAGATGGATGCTTCTTGGTAGAATGGCTTCGGGTCTTGATAGCCCATGAAGCGGACTCTTTCAAGCCTCCTGCATTCTTGTTCCAATTCCGGTCTGAATCCACCGTCACCTACCAGTAATAGTTCCCAGTCCGGAAATTTCATATAGATGCGTTTCCATATTCCGATAAGTCGTTCCAGCCTCTTTTGCCGCCATTCAATCCGGCCTACATATAGTAGTTGCTTTTTCTTGGGATGTATTGTCAATGAGCATGGATAAGTGTTAGGATTATGAATGGCCACAATCTTTTGGAAATCTATAGGTACAATCTTTCTGAATGAAGGAATAAACAAAGGAGAAAGCAAGCAAATGACATCTGTGCATTCCAGACATTTTTCATATTTTTGTATAAGCCGTTTACGGTATTTGTATTTTCGGTAAGGCACTTTAAAAATACGCGCGACACCTTTTATCTTTTGCCACAATGTCTGATTCCACCAAAACATAGTATCATCAAATATACGATTGTATTCATACAGGGGATTGTTGTGCTGAACACAAATACTGCGTACACGCTTAATGCCTTTAGAAAAACGGCATAGTTCGGAATAATTTGTAAAATCTTGATTGATGACAATATCAATATTTTTCCTTTCAACATAATTTCTATAGAATAGCCCATTTTCATCTGTAATGTTGTGTGTTGGATTAGGGAAAAAAGCCATTTGCGTAACCGGAAACGAATATTTCATTGCTTCTTCATCGCCTGGATTATGCAAATAGAATATGCGGTGTCCCCTTCTTGCCAGTTCTTTGGCAAGAAGGTCGGTGACTCTTTCCACTCCGCCACGTTCGGGATGAAGTATTCTGCTGTATACAAATAAAATATTCATACGTATTCCTTTTCTCATTCTGTCGGTGTCGTACAGAGAAACAATCTTGTAGTTTGTTTTGCAAAGAAACAAATTAAAAATGAGTTGGCAAAATATTCAGCATTTTTATAGACTTCAATATTTTTATGATATTCGTCTGTTTTTGAATGATATTAATTATCTTTGCCTCCATGTAATATTAAATCATTTCAAGACAGTTTTAGGAGGAGAGAAATATGAAGCCTATTTTATCAGTGATTGTTCCTGTATACAAAGCCGAAGCTTATTTGCCTCGTTGTATAGAGAGCATTTTAGCACAGACATTTACCGATTATGAGTTGCTGTTGATTGACGATGGCAGTCCTGATAATTGTGGTAGAATCTGTGATGAATATGCGCGGAAAGATATGCGCGTTCGGACGTTTCATCAAGACAACAAAGGAGCGAGTGCAGCGTGTAATCTTGGTATAGATTCTGCCTTTGGTAGATATCTTGTTTTTGTTGATTCTGATGATTGGGTGTTACCCAATTATTTGCATGATCTCTATGAGGATGTTTGTGCATATTCAGGTGTCGGGTTAATCATCCATGGATTAATGAAGGTAGATTCGCGGCAAAAAAAATTGGGTGAACTGGTTTTAGCAGATGCTTATTTGTCTGCAGATCAAATATATAAAGCTTTTGGAAAAAGTAAGATTGCAGAAATGGGTTATCAAGCAGGCAAGATATATGATAAATCAGTTTTTGATGCACACCATATTCGTTTCAATGAAAACATTCATTTCCGGCAAGATTTGTTACTGATGTATTCATATTTGTTTTTCTGTGATTACATTTATTGTCGGCATGTAATAAATTATGTTTATGTTATTCATAATTCTTCACAGTCTGGTGGTCATTTGAATCCTTTTGAAACGGAATTCAGAGGTTTGATCACTTTTTTGAGAATGTGGGAATGTATAAAGGAAAAATGGGATGTTCATAATGAAACGTACATAAAATTTCTTTTATTATTTCCTTTTCAAAGAGCTTTAAAGACAAACTATCAGTCCTATTATAGTGTGAATAGAAAAACAAGAATCAATCATTTGAGGAAATTGGTTGATATTATCGGAAATGAACTTTATATATGCACTCAGACTGGTTATAAAATTGACGGATTTGGAGGTTTGCTTTTGAAATATCGTTTGTTTGCTTGTTATGATAGGTTTATCTCATTGATGTTTCGTTTCCCGATTAGGCGTTTTTTATATGATTCTATACGAGCCTTAGGTAAAGACTATTAGCTATATGTCTATAGACCTTGCTGACCCTATTGCAAGTCAGATACATGGTTATTTCCCTTATGATATTTAACCGTTTCACAAAGAAAAGGTTATTTTTGTTGCGAGAGATAAAATGGTGTACGAAAAATGGAATTTCGCAAAACTTCCATAAAATAAGGTGTAACAAAGCAATAGATCGTTTGCAAAGTATGATAGGGTGCTTTGCCATTTATCGGATCAGTCCGAAAAGTCGGTTGCGGGAAACGATGCACGAACCTTTATGGTCCGATGTATATAACTGACTTCTTTGCACGATTACTAATCGTGCGGCGTGACGATTACTGATCGTACAGGTGGACGATTACTAATCGTACAACCTACTAAGCTATATGATCTGGTTTCTCCAGTGATAAAACATACCGATGCAACCGGGTTTTCAGACTGACCCAAAAGAGAGAGGAATAGGTAGATGCTTTTATGGAACGGATATACCATAGGGTGGTAATGATGCTGCGGAATGTGCGAACTATGGCGAACTGATGGGTAGACTCGCTAACTATACGATAAATCAATGGGAATTTTGAAGAATATCCTCAGGGCTCGGCAGAGATATCGAATAATCTCTTCGGGCAGAGAATAAAACTTTATCGACCGTCTTACAGCGATAAAGTTGCTGTGGCGGAAAGTAGGAGCGGATCCAGATCTTTTCGATATTATTGTTCGCACGATAATTTTATCCAATTCTTGGGTACAGGATTGTTGTATTTTTCATTGTTTAGCCACTTGTTTGGTGCAATGACAATTTTTTCAGGATATTTATTAAGCCATGCACCCCACCATGAAAAAGATGAATTGGCAATGATATGATGTTTGCAATAGGTCATTAGTTGCATATCACGAAAACTTTCCATCCCAGTGTTCCAATCTACGTATATGATTCTATCACTTGGAAGTAAAGAATGTATGTTCTCCTGACACCATTTTACATCATCAGAAAAGACACAAAACAATATATTTTTCTTATGTAAGATATCTGTTATATAATGGATAGCTCTTTTATAGTATTGCATTGTACAAATTCCACTGAATAAAGGGTTAGATAGATAGTCTCCTCTTCGTATATGGATAGATATACTTTCTGAATGTTTTAATAATGCTGCTGTATCAGCGTTTTTCCCGCATAAATCCACAAATGTGAATGCTTTTCTTATTTCATGCTCAGTATGGCTGAAATATTCTATGTGTTGCCAATATCCGTCAAGATACACATTTCCCTTTAGTGAAAAAAGCCCAGTATCAAATGGTGCATTTTCTTTTTCTTTATAGACACTCTTTCGCTGTGGTAATTGATTGGTTAATAGACTTAATCGATAACTTATGCACGGATAACAGACTTTTGCTAATTGAAATACTGAAGCTTGATCAAATTCAATCTTAGGGAACGCACGCTTGAGTTCGAATCCATAATGTGCTCCGTAGTGTTGTATGAAATTTAAATCCAATAAGACTTGCTCTCCAGGATAGTGCTTTTTCAATCCGATTGATAAAGCATATTGGAACATTTGGTTTCCTAATCCTCCAGTTATTTTTATGATTTTCATAATAGTTTTTTTGCAAAGAAACAAATATTATTCTAACTATACAAATTTGTCATTCTCAAAATAAATCCGTTTCTTTGTAAACTGATAATTACTAAACACAATAGTAGGATGATGAAATATCCCATAGGTATTCAGACTTTCAACCAACTCATAGAGGGCGGTTATGTGTATGTAGACAAGACCGACTTAGTTTACCAATTAGTGACTACGGGCAAGATATATTTCCTGAGCCGTCCGCGCCGCTTTGGCAAGAGCTTGCTGGTCTCCACGCTGAAGTGCTATTTCCAGGGACGGAAGGAGCTGTTCAAGGGACTGGCAATCGAGCGGCTGGAAACGGAGTGGGCGGAATATCCGGTATTCCACCTCGACTTCAACGGAGACAACTTTACCGTACCCGGCGTGTTGGAGAAAAAAATAGAAGGAAACGTTGCGACATGGGAAGCCCTGTATGGGAAAGACCCCATACGTACTACAGTTGGCGACCGATTTGCCTACGTACTTCAACAAGCGCACAAACAATACGGCCGCCGTTGCGTGGTGTTGATTGACGAGTACGACAAACCGATACTCGACGTACTGGACACTCGTTTAAAAATAAAAACCGGCGAAAACGAACGCTTGCTGGAAGACTGGCACCGCGAAGTGCTGAAAGGTTTTTATTCCGTCTTCAAGGCGGCGGACGAGGACCTGCAGTTCGTGCTGCTGACGGGCGTGACCAAGTTCTCGCAAGTGAGCGTGTTCAGCGGCTTCAACCAGCCGAACGACATCAGCATGAGCCGTCATTATGAAACTTTGTGCGGCATCACACAGGAGGAGCTGGAGCGTTATTTTGCCGAACCGATTGAGGCTTTGGCCCGGAATTACGAAACCACTCCGGAAGGCATGAAAGAGATGTTGAAGCGCCAGTACGACGGCTATCATTTCAGTAGCAATCTGGTCGATGTGTATAATCCTTTCAGCCTGCTGAACGCATTCGCTACGGATGAGATACGGGATTATTGGTTTTCCAGCGGGACGCCTACTTACCTTGTGCGGCTCTTGAATCATACGAAGGAAGGTTTGGATGAACTGACCGGTCGTTATTATCGTCCGGAGGAATTTGTGGATTACAAGGCGGACGTGGAGAAGCCGTTGCCGATGATTTACCAGAGCGGCTACCTCACCATCAAAGCTTGCAACCTGCGCCGCGGCACTTTTCTTCTGGACTTTCCTAACGATGAAGTGAAAAACGGCTTTGTATCCATCGTGGCGGCCAGTTATCTGAAGCCGAAGCGGATGAGTGTGAACAGTTGGGTGCAGGACGTGGCCGATGCTTTGGAAGCAGGCGACCCCGACACGTTCCGCAAGCTGCTGACCGCCTTCCTGGCAGACATTCCCTACACCATGCGCCGCAAGGAGAACGAGCGCGAGCGGGAACGCTATTTCCACTATACGTTCTACCTGATATTCCGCTTGGTAAGCGTCTACACCGTCTATACGGAGAAGGAGCAGAGCGAGGGTCGGGTGGACTGCATCGTGGAGACGCCCGGCTATGTCTACATCTTCGAGTTCAAGCTGGACGGCACGGCGGACGAAGCTTTGCGGCAGATAGAGGAGAAAGGTTACGCCCGGCCTTACGAGGCGGACGCGCGCCCCGTCTTTCGCATCGGCGTCAGCTTCTCTTCCGAGACGGGGACGGTGGAGGAGTGGAAAACAATGGAGGAATAGAAAGTAAAAAGATATGATTCCGGCAGACAGCTTAGTATCCGTCATTACCGTAAATTACAACGGCTGGCGTGACACGTGCGAGATGATTGCTTCTTTTCGCAAGCATGAAACGTATCCTTACGAGATGATTGTGGTGGACAACGCTTCTTCGGGCGATGACGCTGACCGTATCGCCGAGTTATGTCCGGATGTCAAGCTTGTTCGGAGTGAAAAGAACTTGGGCTTTGCGGGAGGGAATAACTTAGGGCTACCTTATGCGAGGGGTGAAAATGTATTTTTTCTAAACAATGACGTAATTATTGAAGCACCGATATTGCAGACATTGGCTGCCTGCTTGTCCGAGGGCAGATGGGGAGGAGTGTCGCCTTGCATTGAATTTCTGCACCAACCGGGAGAAATCCAGTATTATGGATGTACGGATATGACCCCCATCACTCTAAGGCATACGATAGAACCCTTTGACCCCTCCCGCAGGGACGACTTCCTGCACCCGCACGAGACGGACGTGCTGCACGGCTGCGCCATGATGGTGCGGCGGGACGTGATAGAGCGTGCCGGCCCCATGTTCGAGGGCTATTTCCTGTTTTACGAGGAGTTTGACTGGAGCCTCCGGATGCGTGAAGCCGGGTATAAACTTTTTTACGAGCCGCGGGCGGTGGTGTACCACAAGGAGGGGGCTACCATCGTCAAGCAAAGTCCGCTGCGGGAGTATTACCTGCGGCGGGCGAGGGTGATGTACGCACGGCGCAATGTGCGCGGCTTCCGTCGATGGCTGTCTTGCCTCTATCTGCTGGGTGTGGTAATGCCTGGTAAGATTATCGGACACTTGAAGAACCTTCGTCCCGACTTGGCGGCGGCTGTTTGGCGGGGTACGTGGAGCGGACTGTCCGTTCGAGGCTGCCATAGCTACAAGCGGGTCGGAGATTAGAGCCGCTCTATCTCCTCCACGCTCAGTCCGGTGGCTTGCGCGATGGTTTCAACGGGCACACTTAGGCGTTTCAGGTTTCCGGCATTGGCAAGGCGCTCTTCGGCACGCCCTTTCTCCACGCCTTCGGTCAATCCTTCGGCACGTCCTTCGGCACGTCCTTCGGCACGTCCTTCGGCGAGTCCTTCGGCGAGTCCTTCGGCACGTCCTTCGACAAGTCCTTTGGCACGTCCTTCGACAAGTCCTGCCTCCAGTCCTATGGCCCACCCTTTCTCCATGCCTTCGCGGCGCGAACTGCTGATGTGCATCTTTGCCGTACTCACCATGTCCCAGAATTTGTCGTAGCCCAGGAGCTGGCCTTTGGTGAACGCCGACTCCTCCAACTGGACGACGGCCTTGTTGATTTCGGGGTTTTCCATCAGTTCTTCCGGCACTTCAAGCGTGTGCTCGTCAATCTCCGTCAGGAAGCGCAGCCATAGCACTTTCATCTTCTTGTCGCCGTAATTGCGGGGCGAGAACTTGGGCAGCTCCACGAAGATGAAGCGGAGGCCTTCGATGACCTCTTGCGTGTCGGCCACCTCCACGATTTGGAAGTCGTGGTAGTAGTTCTCGCTGTCGGAGAAGGTGTCGTTCACCAGGTTCAACGAGTACACCGGCTGCAGCAGTTCGTAGTCGTACCCTTTGTCCAGCTGGCTGACGTAGGCTTTCGAGGCGTTGAAAAACACGCGTTGTTTGTACGCCGACGTCCACATCATCTGCATTTCCACGATGAACTGCCTGCCCCGGCGGTCTTTGCAGCGCACGTCCACGATGCTGTACTTGCGCAACGGGTTCAGCGGCACCAGTTCGGGCGTAAGGTATTCCACCCACGTGATTTCCTCTTCGGGCGTCTCCAAGGGGAGCAGGGCGTTGAGGAAACTGATGACCAAGTCGGGATGCTCGCCGAAGACTTTCTTGAAAGTCAGGTCGGCTTTAGGGCTAAGGTATCTCATGCTTGTCGTTTGTTTACGGTTTTCTGCACCGCAAAGGTAGTGAAACTTATCGTGAAAACCATCCATTCTGCGTATAAAATACATAAACATCTTATTATTAACCGTTTATCAGAAAAGTGCGAGGCAAGCTTGACAGGTTGGCACCCTATATATGCGACTTCCTATTTACGCGCCCGCGAGACTGAATGTTAATGCCGTTAACATTCAACTACGCGCGCACGATAAGGGAAGTCGATTTTTCGGGTGTCAACCTGTCACGGTCGGGCTCTGGCACTATGTTCGGGTACGTGCTTCAAAGTCTTTTTCTAAACTGAGCAACAGCTCGTTAAGCATTTCCCTGCGGTCTTCCTTGCATTCTTCTTGAATGAAGGGTATCAGTTCGCGCAGTACAGCGTAGTAGGCGTACAGGTTGGGAGTTTCGCCCCGCAGCACTTTTTTGAAGGTGTTGGGGGAGATGCGCCCGTTCTTGCAAATCTGTTTTTGGTTCAAAACTCGTCTTTGGTAAATGCAGATTTCGATATGCTGCTTCAAGTAAGCACCCAAATGGATGCATTGCTTATGATTTTTCTTCATAATGCGTTGTTTTTTTTATAATTTACAATAGTCAAGAATACGTTGTTTAGCTTTGGAAGCAGCGGGTGCAAGTTAGCCGGAGTTGTTAACATGACAAAATTTTTATCCCACATGTGAGAAAAGTCTGTTGGGAGATTTATGGGACGTTGCCTACTTTTGCAGCCGTTTTACAAATCATAATAGAAAAAACAGAATAGACATGAGCACTAATAATCTATCTATCAGTCTTTTTAAGGGCTATGCGGACACTTGTCCCACAGAGGTAGAGTTGAAAACCGTAGTTGAGATGATTCGGAGCGATTCATTGGTTACCCGGTCGACCGAGCTTCACCGTTCTTACTTGGCGCAAGGCAGGGACAAAGCGGCTTCCCGCGAGAAATCCGCTACTCCTTGCTTCGCCGTGGCGGTGTGCTTCAGCGGTGGTAAGCGGAAAGAAAACGTCAGCGGGTGGACATCGCTCTGCTTGGCGGACTTCGACCACATAGAGCCGGGGCAGATGGAGCGTTGTCTGGGGTTGATACGGGAGGATTCGCACACGTTATTGGCTTATGTCACCATCAGCGGGACGGGTATCCGTGTCATTAGTACCTATGCGCCGGGTAAGCGGTGTGCCATATGTACGCCGCAAGCGTTGTATCGGCTGGCTTTTGAACAGATGAACGCTTACTACCAGGCGCTGACGGGACTGGCTTATGACGAGAAGTGCAAAAACGCCACCCGGTTGAGTGGGCTGGCGCACGACCCGGATGTGTATTACCATCCGGAAGCCGTTCCCTTTGTGGTGGATAAAGCGGAAGAGCAAGTGCGACGGGCATCCAAACAGTGCGCCCGGGGAGAGAAGCGCCTGAAGCGTGTGGTGCGGGTCATCGAACGCCAGTTGGAGGAGGAAGGCGTAGCCTACGAGCCGCATCACCACAATGAGTACATCATGCGCACAGGCTACTTGCTCAACGCCTATGGGGTAGACCAGGATTTGGCCACTGAGTGGGCGGTGAAGCGTTTTGCCGATTATGACGGCGATGTGGAGGGCATTGTCCGGTCTTGCTACAGGCAGGTGGACGAGTATGGAAAACTCCAGTTGCCCTCAAAGAGCAAGAGTGACGACAAAGAAAACTACTTCGCTTCCGCCACCGAGATAGAGTCGTTCCTCGCCTCGAAAGGCAGCTACAGGCTGAACACGGTGACGGGCAAGTGCGAGTTTGCGCCCGCCGGAGGAGAGGACTTCACCGACCTGACGGATCGCCACGTCAGCACGCTGTGGGCGCAGATGGACAAGGAGGTGAAGCCGCTGCGCATCAGCGACCTGCGGACGGTGTTGCAGTCGGAGTTCGTGCCGCTGTACAACCCCTTTCGCCAGTACTTCGACGGGCTGCGGCCGTGGGACGGCGTGACGGACCACATCGGGCTGCTGGCCGCCCGCGTCCACGTCAGCCACGGGGCCGACTTGTTTCCGCGCTGCTTCAAGAAGTGGCTGGTGGCGATGGTGGCCTCGCTGTTGGACGCGGAGGTGGTGAACCACCAGATTTTGGTGCTGATAGGTCGACAGGGCATCTACAAGACCACGTGGCTGAACAACCTGCTGCCGCCCGCGTTGCGCCGTTACTTCTACCTGAAGAGCGACAGCCGCAACATCTCGAAGGACGACGTGCTGACGCTGGCCGAGTTTGCCGTAGTGTGCCTGGAGGAGCTGGACGAACTGGACGGACGCGAGCTGAACCGCCTGAAGGCGCTCACCACGCAGCGCAACGTGAACGAGCGCGCTGCCTACGCCCACTTCAAGGAGGTGCGCGCCCACATCGCCAGCTTCTGCGGCACCAGCAACCACGTCCACATCCTGAACGACATCAGCGGCAACCGCCGCTGGATGCCTTTCGAGGTGGAGAGCATAGACAGCCCCTACCTGTACGGGGTGGACTACGAGGGTGTCTACGCGCAGGCCTACGCCTTGTCGCAGGGCGATTTCGCTTACTGGCTGGAAGGGGAGGAGATGGAGGAGCTGAACCGGCACAACGTCCACTACGAGGTGCCTTGCCTGGAGGAAGAGCTTATCCTGACCCACTACCGCCGTCCCTTGCCGGGCGAAGAGGGCATCTTCGTCACCAACACGGACATCTTGGCACGCATCAACGTCGGCCTGCGCGAGAAACTGAGTTCCGTGAAAATAGGCATCGTGATGAAGCGCATCGGTTTCGAGCAGATACGCGCGGCGGGCAAGCGCGGCTACCGGGTGGTGGAGCTGACCGGGGATGAAATCTACCGCAACCGGCAGGCGCTGGCGAGGTACAGCTGAATGAAGAATGGTTCATCCTGCAAATGCGCAGGCGAAAAATGGGAATTTAGATGGCACACAGATGACACAGATTAAAAAAGATGACCACAGATGTATCTGTCACCCTGAGCGTAGTCGAAGGGTCTCATGTAAGACCTCCTCATGCGTTACGTGAGATGTCTCGACAAGCTCGACAT
>CASGED010000003.1 GCA_949300425.1 uncultured Bacteroides sp. | reverse complement strand
CTTTCGTTTCACGGCCATGTCCCCTATTTCAGGTGGCTATAGCGCCGGGGTTCCACCTCTTCCCATTCCGAACAGAGCAGTTAAGCCCGGCCGCGCCGATGGTACTGCGCAACAGTGGGAGAGTAGGTAGCCGCCGTCTTTACAGAGAGTCCCTTCACCGGAGTTACCGGGGAAGGGACTCTTTTTGTTTATGATACTTGTATGTAGGAAGCTCTTTATTCCTTTTGGAAATTCTTAATGACTTCTCTTGATTCCTGTCATCAAAGTGTGGTTAAGGGTGTGTTTCACCTTCTATGTAGTTTTCAAGAAACAGGTTTTCCCCGTCAAATACGGCGTAGGTAAAATACCGTATCCAATCGCCTAAGATAAGGATTCGGGCAGTGGCGTTAAGCATCAGGTCAAGCTCGATGTGCCGATGGCCGTAGATGAAGAAGTTGATATCAGGATGGCTTTTCATGTATTTCTTTGTGTAGAGGACTAACGGCTCTTGGTCTTCGCCCATATAGTCCGGTTCTTTCCCTTCTATCCGTTTCAGGCGGCTGTGCTTGGCCCAGGTCAGTCCTAGTTCCACACTCCAACGGGGATGCAGTGCGGAAAAGAGTACCTGTAGCGTATGGCTATGGAAAATGGTGCGTAGGAATTGGAATTTACGGTCCGGGTCACCCAGCCCATCGCCATGAGCCAGGTAGAACTCTTTCCCGTAGATTTCCGTAGTGAGCGGTTCGCGGTGCAGGATGACGCCGCACTCCCGCGTCAGATAGTCTCCGCACCAAATGTCGTGGTTGCCTGTGAAGAAATGCACCTCCACACCCAAGTCGGTCAGCTCGGACAGCTTGCCCAGGAAGCGCGTGTAGCCTTTGGGAACCACCAAGCGGAATTCATACCAGAAATCGAACATATCGCCCAGCAGATAGACCGCTGCGGCCTTGTGCTTGATGCTGTCCAGGAAGTTCACCAATCGGCGTTCCTGTGTACGTCCGTGCTCGATGGCACGCGAACCCAAATGGGCGTCGGAGATAAAATATACATTCTTCATACGGTAACCACTCATCATCGGTAAATGAAACTTTAGTTGAATAACTCGTCCAAGTATTCGTAGAAGGCGGGACTTTCGCCTACGACTATCTTGGCTATCTTGCCTTCAGGGTCGATGACAATTTTTGTCGGATAGCCCTGAACGGCGTACAGCAGGCTGACGTCCGGCTCACCTTCGTTGCGCACATGCAGCCAGGGCAGTTCATACTTAGCCACCGCGGCTTTCCACTTCTCCTCCGTGTCGCGGCAGTCGATGCCCAGGATTTCCATCTTGCCCTTATACTTCTCATAATACTTCTTCATGTCGGGGATACCCTTGATGCACCAGCCGCACCAGCTTCCCCAGAAGTCCAGTACGACATACTTGACGCGTAGGGACGACAGCGTTAGCTCCTCCCCGTTGATGTCCTTCAGCGTGAAGTCGGGAGCCATGGTGCCTTCCACAATATTCTTCTTGTTTTCCTCAAATATCTTGGCACGCTTCATGCCCTCTTCAAAGGCTTGTGCGATGGGAGCCAGCGGTCCGTTCTTCACTTTGTCGGAAAGCGTGGGATACAGTTCCTTAAAATAATCTCCGCGGATGTCGTTGAGGATGTAGAGCGACAGGTCATCATCCGGATGCTGGCGGACGTAATCCGCCTTAACGCTATCCATCTGGTTCCACAGCGGGATGTATACGTTTCGGTAGATTTCCCTCGTCATTGTCGGCACCAAAGAGTCCATTTTGGCGCGGTAGGGTTCGCTGATGATTTGCATCTGCCGGATGCCTTCGCTCAGTTCGCTGCCCGTCACTTGGTAGTCCTTGATGCTGCCCGTCACCGTCACCCGGTCGCCCGGCAGCAGGGCTGCCACCACGGTTCGGTTCATAGCTTTCGTAGAGGCGATGAACACTTGGTAGGGCAGGGAGTCCGTCTCAGCCACGAACGTGTACGTTGTCTGTCCGGGCAGAAGGGTGTCTCGTTTCATCTTTTCGTTATTGAGGTCCGAGAACGCGTGGCTGCCTATCACCAGCGTGTCGCTCTGCATCTCCGTCAGCGTGATGTCCATGCGTGCCCTCTTGTCCGTTGGTTGGCAGGCAGTCAGCAAGGCCGCGCCCGCCAGAAGTGTGAATACTGTCTTTTTCATACGTTCATTCTTTATATTCTTCATTCTAAACTCTTCGTTCTCACAGGAAGCCCAGCTCCAGCTTTGCCTCCTCGCTCATCATGTCCTTGTTCCACTCGGGCTCAAAGACAAGGTTGATGGTGGCGGTGCGCACGCCGTCGATGCTCTCAATCTTCTGCCGCACGTCCTCCATGATGAAGTCTGCCGCGGGGCAGTTGGGGGCGGTCAGCGTCATGTCGATGGTCACGTCGCTCTCGTCCGTCACGTCTATTTTGTATATCAGTCCCAAGTCGTAGACGTTGACCGGGATTTCCGGGTCGTACACCGTCTTGAGCATGGCTACGATTCTTTCTTCGATTTCAAATTTGGTCATAATCTTACGTTTATAGTTTCAGATACAAAACTAATGCATTTTTGTGAAACAACAAAAAAATGGGCGAAAACTGCACGCTCCATGACTTTCTACGCAGGCGATGGGGGCTTTCTCCTCACCTTGTCCTGCCTTTCTCTCTACCTCAGCCTCCCTTACTCCCTACCTTGTCTTATATAAGAAGACTTCTTATAGAAATAAATAAGCCTTTTTAGTCTGACGAATAAGCCTTATTGGTCATGTGAATAAGGCTTTTTGATATAACGAATAAGCCTTTTTAGTAATATTAAAAAGGCTTGTTATAAAGGACGAGGTGGGGAGTAAGGGAGGCTGAGGTAGAGAGAAAGGCGGGAGGAAGTAGGGAGTGACGGGCGGAAAGTGTTGGATGTGAAAGATTTTTCCGTATATTTGTGCCATTGAAATGTGAATGCTATGAAACGACGATTGATTACGTGTGCCATGTGTCTGCTGGCTGTGCTGGGGAATGTCTTGGCGCAGGCGGGCGATGGCTTCTTCAGCCGGTATAATTTCCATTACCTGACGGAGAGGGACGGGCTGCCTTCGGGGATGGTGAACGACATCATCCGCGACTCGGACGGCTTTGTCTGGATAGCCACGCCCGGCGGGGTGTGCCGCTATGACAGTTACCAGGTGGATGTGTACAACTCTCAAACCGCTTCGCTGACCCTGAGGAATAATTATGTGAACGCTTTGTGCGAGGACGGCTTCCACCGGCTTTGGATGGGTACGGAGGGGGGACTGGAGGTAGTGGACCTGGACACGTATCGCACGGTGGACGTGTGGGCGCAGGCGGACGAAGCTTTGCGCGGGCTGGCATCGGGACTTATTCATTCTCTTTACCGGGATAAGGGGGGAGACATGTGGGTGTCGGTTGGCAACACGTTGTGGTGTGTGGAGATGGACGGACGGGGCCGGATTGCCGATTATTGGCGTTTGGAGGAGGATTGTGCTTCGCCGATAGTGGCCGTAGCGGGTGTGGGGGAGCGCATCTGCGCAGGGCTGGATAATCAGGTGTATCTGTTGGAGAAAGGCCCGGAACATCGGCTACAGGCCGTGCGCCTGTCTGAAGATTTGACTCCGTTCAGCGACGACTGGCGCATCGCCTGTATGCTGGAGGACGGCTGGTGGCTTTGGATGGGTACGAACCGGGGGCTGTTCCGTTACAACGTGCAGACGCATGAGATGGTGCGCTACCGTTACTCCACGCACAGACCGGGCATGTTGAGCCAGGCTTACATCACGGACATCAAGATGACGGGGCAGGGGCACATCATCGTGTCCACGCTCAACGGGCTGAACGTTTACCGCAGGGAGACGGACAGCTTTGAGTTTATCCGCCGGAGCAGCGTGGCAGGGCTGAGCGGCGGTTCCATCAATTGTGACGCCATCTGTTGCGTGTATGCTACGGGGGAGACGCTGTGGATAGGTACGGAGACGGGCGGGGTGAATATGCTTCCCCTGAGGCGTTTGCAGGCTTCGTGGTGGGATGCCGCACGGTTTTTCCCCATACCGGGAAGCAATCCGCCGGTTAATGCCGTGGGCGAGGACATGGAGGGCAACATCTGGATAGGACTGATGGAACGCGGGCTGGTGTGTTGGAGTCCGGAGACGGACCGTTGCCGGCGTTACTTGTTTGCGCCCGGCGATGAGACTTCCATCAGTAACAATACGATTAACGGCTTGCTGATTGACACGGACAGCCACCTATGGGCTTATACGTGGGGGGTGGGCATTAATGAGTTGGACTTGGGCCGTGCCGGGAGCCGTTTCCGCCGCTATACGCGTGACGCATTCCCTACGTTGCGGGGCGACTTCATCAACAGCGCTTGCGAGGATACGTTGAATGACGGCGTGTGGTTCGGCTCCACACGCGGGCTTCTGTTCTACGACAAACGGACGGGGGGCTTCGAACGTGTCCGTTTCGCGGGTTTGCAAAATGAATTCGGGATGATACCTGCGTTGCGGGCAGACCGTAAGAATCGTCTGTGGGTGGGCACTACGCAGGGACTGCTGATGGTGGACTTGCGGTCGTTTGCCCGCTCGCGGGAGGATTTCCACTATGTATATCTGAAGTATAAGCTGGACGACCCCGCATCGGGACGGGTGGAGAAAATATGCAGCATTCTGGAGGATGCGGGAGGAACATTATGGTTTGGCGGGAATGGCAGCGGGCTGTATCGGATGCAGGAGAAGGCGGACGGGCAATTCGCCTTCACCAACTATACGGTGCGCGACGGGCTGCCCGACAATACGGTGAACGGCATGGCGGAAGACGGTCAGGGCAACTTGTGGATAACCACCCCCGATGGCTTTTGCCGGCTGAACGTGCTGACCATGGCTTTTACGGACTATACGGCGGACGACGGTTTGCCCGCCACGCAATATTACGGAAACGGAATACATTATTCGCGGAAGTATAACCGGATATATGTGGCCACCAATGCGGGGTTGCTGGTCATACGTCCGGACGAGACACTGCCCATGCCGGCCGACCGGGAGGTGAAATTCTCCGCGTTGACTGTGGCCGGCGGACCGGTACATGCGTCATCTGTGACGTTGCATGAAAGCGAGAGCCGCTTCACCGTCCGCCTGACGACGTGCGATTATGGCGAGGCGGGCCGCATACGTTATGCTTACCGCATGAAGGGGTTTGAGGAGGAATGGAACGAGACGCGGCCGGGCGACAACGTGGTGCGTTATACGGCTGTGCCTCCGGGCGACTATACGTTGCAGGTATGTGCCACGGACGAATTGGGACGCTGGTCGGACAATGTGGCGGAGCTGGAAGTGTGCATTGTTCCTTATTTCTATAAACGTTTCTGGTTTTATGTGAACATGTTGGTGCTGGCCGCTCTGGGTGTGTGGGTATGGTATCGCTGGAAGGTGAAACACTATCGGGAGCAGCGGGCGGAGCTTGAACGGAAGGTGGGAGAACGCACACACGAGCTGGCTGTGCAAAACCAACGCCTGGAGGCGATGGCCGAGCAGGTGAAAGCTGTTACGGAGGAGAAGATTTCTTTCTTTACCAACATCACCCATGAGTTCAGGACTCCGGTGACATTGATTCACGGCCCCATAGAACAGGCATTGCGCGAATCGGACAATGGGCGTACGAAGGCTTGGCTGAAGATTGCGGAACGGAACTCCGGTTATCTGCTTTCTTTGGTGAACGAGCTGATGGACTTCCGCAAGCTGGACACGGACAAGGTGCTGATGGACCGGAAGCCGTGTGATATAGTCCGTTTCCTGACGGATTTGTTGTTGCCGTTCAAGGTCTTTGCGGGCGAACGGGGAGTGAAGATACGGCTTTGTTCCCGCCTGTCCAATCCTTGTGTGATGATGGACACGGCCTATATGCGCAAGGCGTTGGTCAATCTGGTGTCGAATGCGGTGAAGTTCACACCGGACGGAGGACGGATTGACGTGTTCGTCACATCGGTGCGTGAGCATGGAACAGATGGGGGCAGGTTGCTGTACATCAGTGTGTGCGATACGGGTTATGGCATTGCGGAGGAGGAAATAGAACGTATATTCGACCGCTTCTATCAATCGAAGGCCAACGACAGCCATCCGGTGTTCGGCCAAAGCGGGACGGGTATCGGCCTTTTCCTGTGCCGTCGGATTGTGGAACTGCACGGAGGAACCGTCTATGCCCGCAATAACCATGGGAAAGGCGCTTCATTCCGTATACTGATGCCTTTGTTGCAAGGCAACGGCACGAATGTTTCCGCACAGGAGCCTGTGGCGGCAGAGCATGAAGCCGTTGAAGCCGGCACATCGCCAACATCGGATGCTTCCGGGCGGAGAGCTGTCATATTGGTGGCGGAAGATAATAAAGACATGCGCGAGTATATCTGCATGTTGCTGTCCGGCGATTATCAGTTGCTTGAAGCCGAAAACGGGGAAGCGGCTTTGCAGATCATACAAAAGCAGACGGTGGACTTGATTGTAAGCGACCTGATGATGCCTGTGATGGACGGGATGGAATTGTCGGCCCGTGTGAAAGAAAATTTTGCCACATCGCACATACCGTTCCTGATGCTTACGGCATTGACATCGGAAGCCCAGCAAAAGAAGAGCTTTGAGATAGGGGTGGATGAATACTTGTGCAAGCCGTTTGATGAGGACGTGTTCCGGTTGCGCATACGTAACATGCTCCGGTTGCGCGACAGCTATAAACAGAAGTTCTCAGTCAGCGGCAAGGTGGAAGACCTGAACATTAAAGAGGATTCGCGCGACCGGCAGTTTATGAACAAAGCCATCGGATTGATGAACGTCCATTACGCAGAAGCGGAGTATGACCTGGACAGCTTTGTGCGTGATATGGGGTATAGCAAAACAATGGTCAACAAGAAGATGCAGGCGCTTGCCGGTCAGCCCATCGGACGTTTCATGAAAGGGTATCGGTTGAACGTGGCGCAGCGTATGCTGACACAGAGTACGGGAGACGTCAACATTTCCGAAGTGGCCTATGCGGTAGGGTTTAATGATCCCAAGTATTTTACGAAATGCTACAAGGAATTCTTCGGTCGCCTGCCCAGTGAGGAGGCGGGAAATGAGTGACTTCTTAGCGTATTGCACTATATTCTCCCGAAAGCGCACTATTTTCCTCCTCGGGGAGCGGAAAAGTATTTAATTTTGTTGCCATTGAATTAAGATAGTAAAGTGATATAATATGAAAGGAAAAAGAACTGTCGTTTTATTCGTTCTGCTGCTTTCCGTCTGGATGGGCGGCGTGTGTGCCAATCCTATAAAAGGACTGTTGGAGCGCATCGACGAAGGCGCGTCGCGCAAGTTTGTCATCGAGTTGAAGAAGGGGGATAAGGACTTCTTCGAACTGGACCAGAAAGGAAAAAAGGTCGTGATACGCGGAAACACGTACGTCAACATCGCCACGGGGCTGAACTGGTACCTGAAATACTATGCAGGCGTCAACCTGACGTGGAACGGCATGACGGCCGAACTGCCCGACGTGCTGCCGCCGGTGGAAAAGCCCTTGCGCAAGGAGACGGACTTGAAACTGCGTTATGACTTCAACTACTGTACCTACAGCTACACCATGGCTTTCTGGGACTGGAAGCGTTGGGAACAGGAGATTGACTGGATGGCGCTGCACGGCATCAACCTGCCATTGGCGGCTGTGGGGATGGAGTGCGTATGGCGCAACATGTTGCTGAAGCTGGGCTATACGAATGACGAGGTAAACCAATTCATCGCCGGACCCGCTTTCCTGGCGTGGTGGGCCATGAACAACCTGGAAGGCTGGGGCGGCCCGAACCCGGATACGTGGTATGCCCGGCAGGAAGCTTTGCAGAAACAGATATTGAAGCGCATGAAGGAGTATGGTATCATGCCCGTCTTTCCCGGTTATAGCGGCATGGTGCCCAACAATGCGGACGTAAAACTGGGGCTGGACCTGGACAAGCCCGAATTGTGGAACGGCTTTACCCGGCCGGCTTTCCTGCAGCCCACCGACCCGCGTTACAGCGAAATTGCCGCGCTTTATTACGAGGAACAGAAGAAACTCTTCGGCACGGCCGACTATTACTCCATGGATCCGTTCCACGAACTGGAGAACGCAGGCGAAGTGGACTTTGACGCCGCCGGAAAGGCCGTGATGGCGGAGATGAAGAAAGTGAACCCACGGGCCGTATGGGTGGTGCAGGGATGGACGGAAAACCCGCGCCCGGAGATGATAAAGAACCTGCGGACGGGCGACCTGCTTATACTGGACCTCTTCAGCGAGTGCCGTCCCATGTGGGGCATTCCTTCCATTTGGAAACGCGAGAAGGGGTACGAGCAGCACGAATGGCTGTTCTGTATGCTGGAGAACTTCGGCGGTAACGTGGGGCTGCACGGGCGCATGGACCAACTGCTGGATAATTTCTACCTGACAAAGAATAACCCGCTGGCCGCGCACCTGAAAGGTATCGGCCTGACGATGGAGGGCTCGGAGAACAATCCGGTGATGTTCGAACTGATGTGCGAACTGCCCTGGCGTCCGGAGAAATTTACGAAAGAAGAGTGGCTGAAGGACTACATCTTTGCCCGTTACGGCACGCGCGACCCGCAGATAGAGCAGGCGTGGACGCTGCTGGCGAACTCCATCTACAACTGTCCTTTCGGCAACAACCAGCAGGGCCCTCACGAGAGTATCTTCTGCGGGCGACCGTCGATGAATAACTTTCAGGTGTCCAGCTGGTCGAAGATGGAGAACTATTACGACCCCACGGTGACGGCCGAGGCGGCGCGCCTGATGGTGTCTGTGGCCGACAAGTACCGGGGCAACAACAATTTTGAATATGACCTGGTGGATATCGTGCGCCAGGCGTTGGCCGACGAAGGACGCATCACGTACAACCGCGCCATAGCCGACTTCAAGAGCTTCGACAAGAAGGCCTATGAACAAGATTCCAAACGGTTCCTTCGCTTGCTGCTTTTGCAGGACAGCCTGCTGGCCACTCGGACGGAGTTCCGTGTAGGCAGCTGGATAGCCAAGGCACGCAACTTGGGAACGACTCCTGAAGAGAAAGACCTCTACGAATGGAACGCCCGCACGCAGATAACGACCTGGGGTAACCGCTACTGCGCTGACACGGGCGGCCTGCGTGACTATGCCCACAAGGAGTGGAACGGCCTGCTGCGCGACTTCTACTACAAACGTTGGGCGGCCTGGTGGCAGATGCTGCAGGGCGTGTTGGACGGCAAACAGAAACTGGTGGATATAGACTGGTATGGCATGGAAGAACCTTGGACGAAGGCACACAACCCGTATCCGGCCGCCGGGGAAGGCGATGCCGTGGATGTGGCCAAGGCGGTGTTCAACGAAGCGTTTGGGGAGCATTAATGATGAATTTCAGGAGTTAAGGAGTTAAGAAGTTAAGGAGTTAGGCCGATAGCAGGCTTATCATATGCACTAAATTAAAGGTATTGGCTTAACTCCTAACGGAGCAAAGCGGAGTGATAACTCTTTAACTTCTTAACTCCTGCAAATGATATCAATTAATTCTGTACGCTTACTTAAATGGAAAAAATAGTAAATAGTAAATTGTCAAATGGTAAATGAAAAAAGGCGCCTGCTTTCCCTCGACGTGTTGCGGGGCATCACCGTGGCGGGCATGATACTGGTGAACAATGCGGGCGGGCCGCAGTCGTATGCCTCGCTCCAACATTCGGCGTGGAACGGGCTGACACCCTGCGACCTGGTATTCCCCTTCTTCCTTTTCATTATGGGAATTTCCACGTACATCGCTTTGCGCAAGTTCCAGTTCCAGCCTTCCGCGGCTGTGTGGAGGAAGATTCTGCGCCGCACGGTGCTGATTTTCCTCATAGGAGTAGCGATACATTGGTTCGACCAAATATGCGGCGGGGAATTCTTCGCTTTCGATACGTTGCGCATTACGGGCGTGCTGCAGCGCATCGCGTTGTGTTACTGCGTGGTGTCGCTTCTGGCTTTGTACCTGCGCCCCCGGCAGTTGGGATGGACAGCCGGGATTATCCTTGTGGCTTATGCGGCCCTGTTGATGCTTGGAGGCGGATATGTGAACGATGAGAACAATGTGCTGGTCGTGGCAGACCGTGCCCTATTGGGGACGGGGCACCTTTATGCCAAGATGCCCGTTGACCCGGAAGGCATCGTAAGCACGCTCCCGGCCATCGCCCATACGCTGATAGGCTTCTTGTGCGGACGGCTCATCATGGAGGCCGACACGCTGAACAGGAAAATCATCGGGCTGTTCGTGACGGGCTTCCTGCTGATGGCTGTAGGCTTCCTGCTGACGGAAGCTCTGCCGCTGAACAAGCGCGTCTGGTCGCCTTCGTACACGTTAGTCACCTGTGGGCTGGCAGCTTCGTTGCAAGCGGCGTTGATGTACTTCATCGATGGGCAAGGCAAAAAGAACTGGTGCCGCTTTTTCGAAGTGTTCGGTGTCAATCCGCTTTTCCTCTATGTGTTGAGCGAAGTGGTTGCCATTGTGTTGGGTGCTACAGATGCCAAGCCGGTGATTTATGGAGGTATTCACGCAGTGGTGACGGACCCGTATTTGGCATCCGCCATTTACTCCCTGCTGTTTGTGGCCGTTATGGGAGCGGCGGGGTATCCGTTGTATAAAAAGAAGATATATATTAAGATATAAACGGGAATTTAGCGCGCAAGCGCGCTTTAAATGAAGAATTAAGAATTAGGCTGCGCTGTCCGTGTACACAATCACGCCGAATGGTAATTCTTCATTCTTAATTCATCATTCTTCATTTAAAAGATAAATTATCATTTTTATGCGAAACAGGCGATTATTGATTCTTTCATTGGTTCCGCTCCTGCTGCTGTCGGGGTGCGGAGAGGTTTCCTCCGGAGGCGGGCGTCTGGTCTGTATAGACACCCGTGTGGGTACAGCGGCCAGCGCCATGCATACGGCCGGCCTTTTCGGCAAAGGCTCGGAGGAATACGGGCAGACGCTTCCCGCCGTGCTGGAGCCTAACGGCATGAACTTCTGGACGCCGCAGACGCAGGACACGGAGCAGAAATGCATCGCGCCCTATTATTATAGAGACAGCCTGCTGCAAGGTTTCCGCAATTCCCATTGGATTACGGGCGGCTGCACGCAGGACTATGGATCAATGACGCTGATGCCTCTTTACGGTAGCCTGCGCACGCAGCCTGCGGCTCGGGCTTCCCGTTTCAGCCATGCGGACGAAGTGGCGCAGCCGGCCTATTACCGTGTCCTTCTTCCCGATGAAGGCATACAGGCGGAACTGACGGGACGCTCCCGTTCGGCCATCTTCCGTTTCACCTACGCCAAGGACGGCAAAGGTTACTTAGTGGTGAACCCCAACAGCGACGAGGGGCAAGGGCTTGTCGAGATTGATACGCTGAACCGGGTGATACGCGGTTACAACCCCGTGCACCGCATTTACCAAGGTTGGGGACAGCCTGCCGGTTATAGCGGGCACTTCGTGGTGGCCCTGCGGAAACCGTTTACGGCGTACGGCATTTACCGGGGCGGACAATGTTTTCCCGGCGTGGCGCAAGCGGGCAATGAACGGGGCATCGGTGCGTACGTGGAGTTTGACGTGCAGGCCGGTGAGGAAGTATTGGTGAAGGCGGCTTCCTCCTTTGTGGATGGAGAAGGAGCCGGACGGAACTTGCAGGTGGAGATTCCGCATTGGGATTTCGACCGTACCCGTGACGAACTGGCGCGGATTTGGGAAGAACGTCTGTCGCTCCTGGAGGTGAAAAGCAATGACGCCGATGCGTTGGGCAAGTTCTACGGGGCTTTCTACCGGGCCTCTTTCTTGCCCCGCACTTTTAACGATGCGGACGGCCGCTACCCGTCGTTTGCCACGGGCGAACCCGTCCGGCAGTTGGCGGAAGGCGAGACTTATTACGAAGACTACAGCATGTGGGACACGTATCGCGCGCTCCATCCGCTGATTAACCTGCTAACGCCCCGACGGGGAGGCGAGATGATGCAGTCGCTGGTGCGGAAGTACGAGCAAGGCGGCTGGCTACCCATCTTCCCCTGCTGGAACAGCTATACCGCCGCCATGATAGGCGACCACTGCACCGCCGCCATGGCCGATGCATACGTAAAGGGCATCCGTAACTTCGACATCCGGAAAGCTTACGAAGGTATGCGCCGGAACGCTTTCGAGAGTCCGGCCACGGTGGAGGAATACCGCGACGGCATGGGACGGCGTGCGCTGGCTTCCTACCTGAAGTACGGCTACATCCCGTTGGAGGACAGTGTTCTGGACGCTTTCCATACCCGCGAACAAGTTTCCCGGACGATGGAATACGCTTACGACGATTTCGCCTTAGCGCAGGTGGCCGATGCATTGGGGCGTACTGCCGATTGCGACACGCTGCTTGGCCGTGCCGGGAACTACCGGAACGTCATCGATCCGCGTACCGGCTACGCTCAAGGCCGCCGTGCCGACGGCACATTCCTTACGGAGGATAACGCCTTCCACTTCGCCCGTTTCATTACCGAGGGTGCGCCGTGCCATTACACGTGGTACGTGCCCCACGATCCTTACGGCCTGATGGAGCTCATGGGAGGACGTGAGGCGTATGTGAGCAAGTTGGACTCCATGTTCAGCGAGAGGCGTTACTGGCACGGCAACGAGCCTTGCCACCAGGTAGCTTTTCTGTTCAACTACGCCGGACAGCCTTGGAAAACGCAGCGTGCCGTGCGCCACATCATGCGTACCGAATACGGCAACGTGCCCGGCGGCCTGTCGGGCAACGATGATGCCGGTCAGATGTCCGCCTGGTACGTGTTTGCCGCCATGGGACTCTATCCCGTGTGCCCCGGTACTCCTTATTACATGATAGCCAGTCCGTCGTTCCCGGAAGTTACTTTGCGTCCCGAAGGCGGGAAGCCTTTCACCATCCGGACTTCAGGCGGCTCGGAAGAGAACATCTACATCCGGCGCGCCACGCTGAACGGCTGGCCTTACACCCGCAACTACATCAGCCATGCCGACATTGTGGCAGGCGGCACGTTGGAACTAGAGATGGGACCTGAACCCAATAAGGAATGGGGCAGCCGACCGGAAGATTGTCCGCCGGACGTGATGACGAAGAATGAGGAATGAAGAATTAAGAATGAGGAATGAATAGTAAATAGTTAAATAGTAAATGAATAAATGTCTTCTCATCTTGTTTAGTCTCTGTTGCATTCCGCTTTGGAGCCAGCAGACATTCAATGTCCTGGACTATGGTGCTGTGGCCGATACCGCAGTGTTGTCCACGCGGGGCATACAGGCGGCCATTGACGCTTGTGCGGCAAAGGGAGGAGGAACGGTCGTGATTCCGGCCGGGAATTACCTGAGCGGGACGGTCGTGCTGAAGAGTCATGTAAACCTTCATATGGAGAGTGGCGCGACGCTCTATGCCAGCCGTCGGGCCGAAGACTTCCAAACCGGTTCACGTGCGTTGACGGCGACAGATAAAACCACCGCGGAAATGCTGATAGGGGCGACGGACGCCTGCAACATTTCGGTTAGCGGGCGCGGCACGTTGCATGGCCGGGCCGTGCGCGAGTCATATCGGCGGGAAGCGGCTACAACCACGCCGGCCGACTCGGTGACGGGGCGCGAAGTGGCCAATGCTGTCAGGTACGGTGCCGATTACCGGACTAAAATCCGGCGGGTGCCTCCCTCTCCGGGTATCATCAACTTTACAGGTTGTACGGACGTCAGTATCCGTGACGTGCAGGTGGTGGAGTCCGCTTTCTGGTCCGTGCATCTGCAGGATTGCGAGCGGGTGAACGTAGACGGCCTGTACATCGCTTCCGACCGGCATAACGGTGTCAACGCCGATGGGCTGGATATAGACGCTTGCCGTTATGTGACGGTGAGCAATTGCCGCATAGATACCGGAGACGACGCGCTTTGTCTGAAAACGACCCGTAGCGCGAAGGCAAGTCCCTGTAAGGCTATAACGGTGACAAACTGCATCCTGACCTCTTCATCGGCCGCATTGAAGATAGGGACCGAGTCGCATGCTGATTTCGAGGACATCACCGTGAGTAACTGCGTCATCAGCGGAGCGAACCGGGGGCTGAACATGATTGTGCGCGACGGTGGTACGGTGCGCAATGTGCTATTCTCCAACCTGGTCATCCGTACGGTGCGCAAGGAGACCTTCTGGTGGGGCAACGGTGACCCGCTGTGGTTCACCATCCAGCAGCGCGACGGACATCCCACGGGCGGCGGCATCGAGAATGTGGTCATAGACAATGTGATAGCCTACGGACAGAGCGGCATCCGCATGGAAGGCTTCAGCAACCGGCTGAAGAACGTCCGATTGAGCCGTGTGCAGCTGTTCATGGAGCCGGAAGCGGCTGTGGACAAACGTTCGCGCAATGCTTTCCTTTTCGACGGGATTGACGGCTTGTCGCTGACCGACTGCAGCGTACATTGGAACGAGCGGCATCCCGAACCGACTTGGGAGAGCGCATACCTCTTCCGCCGGATTGACGGGCTGAAGTTAGAGGACGTGGAAGGGACGAAAGCCCCGGGCAGTAAATACGAGGCGTTCCGTTACGAAAATTGTGTGATGACAGATGATTAGAGCTATAAATAGTAAATCGTGAATAGTAAAATGGTAAATGCAAAGTTGTTTCTTTTCGCGCTTTGTTGCGTGATGCTTTCCGCTTGCGGGACGGGCCGTCAGGCGGGTAATGTGTATGACATCAGAGATTATGGAGCCGTGGGCGACGGGCAGACGGACGATGCTGTGGCCGTGCAGGCAGCCATCAACGCCTGTTCGCAGGCCGGCGGCGGGCGCGTATTAGTGCCTGCGGGATATACCTTTATGTGCAGTCCTTTCAAACTGGCCTCTTACGTGGAGCTGCATCTGGAAGCCAATGCGCGCCTGCTGGCCAATCCGGACGAGAAAGTCTATACCGAGAGCGCCTTCCGCGAGAACCGGGGCGAGGGCATGATGTGGATCAGCGGCAAGAACCTCCGGCAGGTCTCCATAACAGGCACGGGTACCATCGACGGCAACGGCGTGGCCTTCATGGGCAAGGAATTGGAAGACTCCTACGAACTGAAGCCCGTGACCGACTTCGACCCTCGTCCACATGTGCTGACATTAGAGGCTGTCGACCGCCTTGTCATCCGGGATGTGACTATCTGCAACAGCCCCTATTGGACGGTGCACCTCATCGGCTGCAAGGATGCGGTGATAGACGGCGTCAGCATCCGCAACAACCTGAAGATACGCAACGGCGACGGCATCGATGTGGACCATTCCCGCCATGTGCGCATCGCTAACTGCTACATCGAGAGCGGCGACGACTGCATCTGCCTGAAGAACCGTCGCGAGTTCGAGGAATACGGTTCGTGCGAGGACGTTGTGGTGACCAATTGCACCATGGTTTCCCGCTCGTGCGCCATCAAGATAGGATCTGAGAATATGGACGTTATCAACAACGTGCTGTTCACGGGCTGCATCATCCGCGACAGCAACCGGGGCATCGGCATCCAGAACCGTGACGAAGGGACGGTGACCAACGTTGTGTTCGACAACATGATTGTAGACTGTCGTCTGTGGTCGGATGTGTGGTGGGGCAAGGCCGAACCCATCTACGTCACGTCCTATCCCCGTGCCGTGGGTAACCACAAGGATGCCGGTTGGCGTTTCCCCAAGGGGGCCACTGAAGGCCGTTGCGGTGAGGTGAGCCGCATCTGGTTCAGCCGCGTCAAGTGCATCAGCGAGAACGGCGTCTTTGTCGGCGGTGACGTGCCCGGCAAGGTGAACCACATCTACTTTGACGACGTGGACATCCATCTGTTGAAGCGTACGGACTATCCGGGCGGCGTGTACGACAAGCGTCCTTGCGACGGCGAAGGCTTCGTGCACGACCAAGTGTATGGCTTCTACATCGATACCGCCGATGACATCTTTATCAATCGTCCGCGTCTGACGTGGGGGGATGAACGTCCCGCCGCCGCTTCCGGCCAGTTATTGAAGAAGGTCAACGCGGAGGTGACGGTGAAGTAAACGGAAAAACTCATTGAAGCAAAAAACAGAAACACAATATGAAGACTCAAAGACTACTACTTATTATTGGGGCAGTTTTCTGCATGGCTCTGTCGGCTTTTGCGCAGACGAAACCCACGCCCGAGCAATTGGGCAGCATCTACTACGCCTATCCCGCTCCTGAGGGCGTGCGGACGCCGGCTCCCGCGGGCTACGTGCCCGTCTACATTTCCCATTACGGCCGTCACGGCTCCCGTTGGCGCACGGCGGACGAGCACTACAAAGTGGTGGTGGATGCGTTCGACTCCCTTTATCAATGCAAGGGGCTGACCCCGCTGGGCGAAGATGTGCGCCGGCGCCTGCACGTGGTGTGGGAAGATGCCCGCGGACGTAGCGGCAACATCACTCCTTTGGGCGAGCGGCAACATCATGACATTGCCCTGCGTATGTATCGCGCTTACCCCGAAGTCTTTGCCGACAGTGCGGTGGTAGACGCCCGTTCGTCCACGTCGTTGCGTTGCGCCATGAGCATGAGCTACTTTACGGAAGCCTTGAAGGAACAGAATCCGGCCCTGCGGGTCTCTCGCCGCGCCTACCAGCAGTACATGGACTATATTGCCTATACTTCGTCCGAGGCCGAGGCTTTCTGTAGCGACACCGCTTCGTGGCGTGCCGGCTTGCGGCAGTTCGAGCAGGAGCACATCCGTCCCGCCCGTTTCACCCGCGCGCTGCTGACCGACTCTTCCCGCCTGACGGAGGCCGAGGCTCGTGCCCTGATGGACGGCCTTTACTGGATAGCCATCGACATGCAGAACTGCGACCACCTGCGGGGCGTCAGCTTCTTCGACCTCTTTACCTACGACGAGCTGTTCGACCTCTGGCGGCTGGTCAACGCCCGCATGTACGTGTGCAACGCTTGCGCCCCGCTGAACAAGGGACTGATGCCCCGGCAGGCCGCACACTTGTTGCGCAACATCGTAGAGAGCGCCGACCGTGCCCTTGCCTCCGGACGTCCCCGCGCTGACCTGCGCTTCGGGCACGACACGCACCTCATCCGCCTGCTGGCTCTGATGGGCGTGGAAGGCTGCGACGGGCGCGAGTCCGATCCCGAACGGTTCCACCTTGCTTGGCAGGACTACCGCGTGTCGCCCATGGCTGCCAACCTGCAGTTCATCTTCTTCCGCCGCGCCTCGGACGGCGACGTGCTGGTGCTGCTGCTCCACAACGAAAATGAAGTGCGTCTTTCCGGACTGGCACCCGCTTCCGGCCCCTACTACCGCTGGACGGACTTGCGGGGGTATCTGACAAAGCTCATCACCGACTGATAAGTACATACAAAAGGCACAGCGTCCTACCTGATTGATGTAGGGCACTGTGCCTTTTGATCTCTCATGGGCGGCTATATTTCTAGTGTTCGCCCGTCATCCATTTGCGACCCTTCTCTGTTCGGGCGATAAGTGCCACCACAACGACAAAAGCAGTGAGCAACACGATAGCAAAAAAACCTGCATTCATTGTATCTATCTTTTTATAGTTAAAAACGTATTGGCTAACCAATAGAACGCACAGACCATGACGATGCCGCAAACAAAGGTCACCGCAACTCGCCATGATAGGACGAAATCGGTGAAGTAGATAGCCAGTCCGCCAATCACGAAGGCGGTAAAAACCAACTGGGCAAGTGCGAAGAAGAAGGAAGCGTTTTTTTCTTTCTTTTTCAAAATAGCAGCTTTCAACTCCTCTTCAGTGTAGCGTAAGTTCTCGGTATTTGTTTCTTCTGTCATTATGCGATTTATTGATTTACTCTGCAAATATACACATATATTTTCATCGCGAAAGTTTTTCCCGCAAATTTTCCCCCGCAACTGTTGCCCAACTGCGAAGAAATACATACCTTTGGCGACATGTCTAATCCCTTAACAAATGAAAGGAAAACAAAATGAAATGTAAACTAATTTTGCCTCCTCCCTATTGCTTAACAGGGGTTAACAAATTCGCCCTCTGCAGGCTGTTTTTCCCGATGCTGCTGGTGTCTGTCCTGCTGTTGGCTTCGTGTCACAGTGACGATACCCCCATCGGTCCCGAACCGGGCGAGCAGCAGACCGTCACCATCACCGTATCCGCCTCCGAAGAGATGCGCACCCGCACCGTCAGCGAGACGGAGGACAACGCACTCACCCGATGCTACATGCAGATAGATGACGGGACACCCGTCCAGATGACAACCACGGATAACAAGAACTTCACTACCAGCACGACCCTCACCATCGGCGAAAGCTGCAACTTCTACTTTTGGGCGGACGACGGCAGCTACACCGTCAACGGCCTTGCCGCTGTGACGGAAGGTTCCACTACGGGCATAGCCTATGCAGGCTCCGCCTCGTGGGACGGCTCTTCCTCTTCCGTCAGCGCAGAGCTGAAGCTGGTCGTCTCCAAAGTGACGCTGAAGACCACCATCGCCCTTTCAGGTGCTTCCGTCAGCCTCACCATTCCTGCCACTTATAGCGGCTACAACGTAGCAAGCGGTTCGCTGACCGGCAGTGCTACCTCCTACACGCATACCCAGACCGTCACCACGGGAGCCGACGGCGAAGTCTTCTCCTTCTACGTCCTGACCGCTGAGGGCGAGCAGGACCTTACGCTGACTTGCGGCAAATCTATGACCGTCTCCAAGGTTCCTTTCGCTCCCGGCCGTCACACCGTCCTCAGCGGTGACCTCGCCAGTCTCGCTACGCAGAACGTGGACATCTCCGCCGACATCTCGGACTCTTGGGACAAACAGGAGATAGATATGAGTGCCACCGTGGTAGACCTTTCTGCTTTGACTGGGGACTACACCATCAGCGATAACGGCAGCTACCGCCTGACCGGCTCCACAACCCATGCCGTCAAGATTAGCGGCTCGCCCACGGTGACGCTGCAAAATGCCGGGATAAACGTCAATAGCGGCGGCAATGCCATCGATATCACCAGTGGTTCGCCTACCATTCAAGTAGTAGGAAATTGCAATGTCTCCAGCAACAATGGCGCAGGCATCTTTATTGCGCAGGGTAACACCGTGACTATTACGGGAGGAAGCCGGGAGGATGTGTTGACAGCGCAAGGCGGAAACGGTGGCAGCGGTATTGGTGGCAATCATACAACTTGTGGGAACATAGAAATCAGCAACATGACAGTCCATGCACATGGTAGTAACGAAAACGGAGAATTCCTGTCTGCCGGGATAGGAGGCTCAGGAAACTACGGATGCGGAACCATTACCATTGATAATGCCACTATATTCGCCTACGGAGCGAGCGATGGAGCAGCAGGTAATATGTCCACACCGGGCATTGGAGGTGGATTATATGGTAACACGGAAGGTACCTATTCCCCCATTACCATTAGAAACAATTCACAAGTTTCCGTGCAAAGAGGATCAAGCCGTAGTGATTACATAGGAAGTGGCGGTTCTACGATGAATCCTGCAAATTCACCCGAAGGGATTGATGCCACGGTGGATGAAAGCAGTACGGTTAGAAAGCTGAATTAGTATTCGCCGGTCATAAGGCACCGGTGGCATTACCAATACGACACTGTTTTCCCGAAGTGCCACTTCGACCATCACAAAGTGGCACATTGACCGCCTCGAAGTGCCACTTCGGGAAACTCAAGGTGAAACAGGCGATAAACAAACATTGTATTAACATTCTAAATTTTACGACGATGCCATTTTGGAAGAAAACGTATCAGAAAAGGCAAGGGGTCTATTATCCTCAAGCCGTGGTGCAGGGCAAACCTGTGGAAACGGAGACCATCGCCAAGGATTTGGCAAAAATCTCCACAGTGAGTAACAGCGATGTGCAGGCTGTGTTGGGCGATATAGCCGGAGTGATGCACACTCGCATGTCAGCGGGCCGCAGCGTCCACATCAAAGGGTTGGGTTACTTCCGCTATACGCTCGACACCGTGGGCGTGGCAAACCTCGACGATTTCGACTTCGAGAAGCAGGTGAAGGCCGTGCGCGTGGAGTTCATCCCCGAGCGTATCAAGCTGCCCAGCGGCAAGGCATATACCCGTGCCCTGGTGGATAGCGATGAGCTGGTGTGGGTGGAAGTCTCGCCCGACGTGAAAGATACTACTCCCGGTGGCTCTACCGAAGAACCCGGCGGCGAGGGTGGCGATGACGTGACGGAAGATCCGCTGACATAATTTAGTTGCAAGCTACGAGTTACGAGCTGCAAGCTACCAGTAAAGACTCTCTACAGTCACTCGTAGCTTGTAGCTCGTAATTGTGTCCGGACGGTTACTCCATCGTCTGCACCGTCCAGTTTATCTCCAGCGGGTTGTTCTTCATCTGCCAGACGAGCGGCAGGGCGGGGTTGTCCAATATCCACATCTCTTCGCCTTCGGCCTCGTCCCGCACGTGCAGCAGCGGGCGGCCCAGTGCTTCCCGGTCCGTGTCCAACAGGCGGTAGTTCGTTTGGTTGTAAGCCATCCGGCCGGTAGCCTTCAGCGTGCGGTACGCCTTGCGGCCAATGAGGTAGACGGTCTCTGCGGCGGGCATCACGACGTGCCGCTTGTCCTCCGGCTGCAGGAAGCTGAGCGAGGTGCCGTTCTCCACGCCTTCCGGCGTCATCGTGTAGGTGCCGCTCAGCCACTTCAGTTTGCGTTCGATGCCCCAGGTGAGGCGGATGCTGTCCTGCCGCTGCTCGAAGCTCATCTCGAATCGCCGCGTCTGCCCGTGCAGCTTGAAGACGAACAGCAGCGTGTCCGGCACGGTCTGCGCCGCGGCGCCCATGGTCAGCAGGGCGAAGGTCAGTAGGGTAAATAGTTTTGTTTTCATCGTTTTATGGTTTTATAATATGGGAAACATCTCTTTCCCCCACTCTCCGGGCTTACTGCCCATCTTCAGCACCAGCGTGCCGCCTTCCATCAGCGTGGCGTGGCGTAGGACGGAGTAGGGGTAGTCCACACCGTTCAGCGTGGCGGAGACGATGTAGCGGTTTTTCTCTGACAGGCCGTCGGCCACGATGCGGAAGTCCTTGCCGCCTGCCAAGTGGAAGGTCACTTCCCGGAGCATGGGCGTGTGGATGAGGTAGTAGTCCTGCCCGCCGTTGGGGTAGAGGGGCATCATGTGGAACGCCAGCCACGAGGACATGGCGCCCGCGTCGTCCCGGCCCGGTATGTCGTCCGCCTCAGGGCCGAAGTGTTGGTCCACGATGGCACGGGCGCGGTCCGAACTGCGGTCGGGGCGTCCTATCCAGTGGTAAAGGTAGGGGGCGATGAAGGCGGGTTCGTTGTTTACGTTGTAATAGCCGTGGTCGAAGAAGGTGTCCAGCCTGCGCTCGAAGGCTTCCGCTCCGCCGCACATCGTGATGAGCCCCGGCACGTCGTGGGGCACGCTGAGCGAGTATTCCCAAGAGTTCCCTTCGTAGAAGAAGGTGTCCCACCAGGGGGTGTACCACGGGCCTTCCGAGGTGATGGGCGTGTAGACGTATTTGGGCTTTCGGATGCGGCTGTGACCATACACGAGGCTGTCCAGCCAGTTGCCTTCGGCGTCGCGGGGCATGATGAAGCCGCGTGCGCCATCGTGCTCGTAGTCGCTCCGCCACAGGTTCTTCCAGTTCCCGCTTTGCTTCAGGTAGTGCTCCGCCAAATCTTTCTTGCCCATGCCTTTGGCTACGAGGTAGATGGCGTAGTCGCAGTAGCTGTACTCCACGGTGCGGTTTCCGGCGCGCGGGATGCCCCACGGCACGTAGCCCAGGCGGAGGTATTCGTCCAGTCCGCCGCGTCCTTCCGCCTCGTGGTGTCCGCCCGGGTCAACGGTGGCGTCCTTCAGCATGGCTTCCAGCGCCAGGTCCCAGTCGATACCCGTCAGTCCTTTCACGTAAGCGTCGGCAATCATGATTTCCGCGTTCGAGCCTCCTTGGGTACGTCCGTTGCAGTTGCCGCTGCGCGCGTCGGGCAGGTAGCCGTCGCGTTTGTATATATAGAGGAGGGACTGTACGAGGTCGGCTTCCCGCTTGGGGTCGATAAGCGTGAGCAGGGGCGTGCTGGTGCGGTAAGTGTCCCAGATGGCGTAGTAGTCATCGTAGTAGGGTTGCGGGTCGTTCCACAACGGGTTCTCGCCCGTACGGTCGGCGGGCATCATCAGGGCGTGGTAGATGGCGGTATAGAACATGCGCTTACGCTCCTCCGGCGTGTTGTCCGCTATCTCAATGCGGCTCAGCAGGTGTTCCCATTGGGCCAGCAGGCGGCGATGCACTTCCTCGAACGACCAGTCCGGCAGGTCGGCATGGGCGTTGTGCTTGGCCCGTCCGGTGCTGAGGAAGGAGATGCCCACCTTCAGATGCACTTGGTCGCTCTCGTTGCCGAAGCGCAGCAGGGCGCCTGTCTTTTGGTAGGAGTCATATTGCTCCTTGCGGTCGGTGTAGATACTGTCGCCCTTCCAGGTGGCGGTGCGGATGAAGGGGCGGTCGGTCTGCGCGTAGAAGTAGACGGTGTATGCCCGTCCGTTGTTCCATCCGCCGCGGATGCGGGTGTAGCCTTCCACTTCCGTGTCGCTGATGATGTTCACCTCCGAGCCTACGAACTGTTGCGCCTCGCGGGCGTCCGGCACGGGATTCTCGCCCAGGAAGAAGCCGGCGTCGATGGCGAGCGACTGCAATGAGTCTTTAGGATAAGTGAAGCGGTAGAGCGAGGCCCGTTCGGCGGTGGTTATCTCCGTGCGGATGCCGTTCTCCTGGTAACGGGTGTCGTAGTAACCGAGTGAGAAATGTTCCTCCGCCCGGTGGTAGTAGTGGTTGACTTGGTTCATGCCCGTGCAGAACGGCTGTACCAGGATGTTGCCATACTTTTGTCCGCCTCCCGTGCCGCTGATGTGCGTCTGCGCGAATCCGTCCACCCGTGTGGGCATGGGGTCCCAGCCGTTGTTGGGGGCGGGCGTGCAGTCCGGCGAAGGCTTCACCATGCCGAAGGGGCACGTCGGGCCGATGAACACACGTCCCAGTCCTTCGCTGCCGATGCGCAGGTCGACGTACTTGGTCAGGGGGAATTCCTCGGCTGAGGCGGTGACCGTCAGCGTCAGTGCCAATGCGATGCTAAAAAAAATCTTCTTCATCATGTTATGATTTGCTATTTATAATGTGTTTCATCCTTTATCGTCAATCATTTTTCCGTCCTTCATGTGCAAGGTCCGGTCAGTCAGCTGTGCCAGTGTCTCATCGTGCGTCACGATGACGAACGTCTGCCCCAGACGGTCGCGCAGGTCGAAGAAGAGCCGGTGCAGTTCTGCCTTGTTTTGGCTGTCCAAGCTGCCCGAAGGCTCGTCGGCCAGTACCACGGCAGGACGGTTGATAAGGGCGCGGGCTACGGCTACCCGTTGTTTCTCTCCGCCAGACAGTTCGTTCGGTTTGTGCCCGGAACGGTCGGCAAGGCCCAGCAAGGTCAGCATGTCCGCGGCGGTTTGACGGGCGTCCGTTTTACTGCGTCCGCCAATCAGGGCGGGTATCATCACGTTCTCCAAGGCCGTAAACTCGGGCAACAGCTGATGAAACTGGAAGACGAAACCGATGTGCCGGTTGCGGAAGGCGGAAAGCTCCCGCTCCTTCATGCGGCCGGTCTCGATGCCGTCTATGCGTACGGTGCCGCTGTCCGGGCGGTCGAGTGTGCCCATTATCTGTAGCAGGGTCGTCTTCCCGGCTCCGCTGGGGCCTACGATGCTCACCACTTCGCCCTGGGTTATCTCTAAATCAATGCCCCGCAACACTTGCAGGCTGCCGAAGCTTTTGGTTATTCCTTCTAATTGTATCATAATCTTCTGTCTACTCAACCTTTTTTACTCATTTTAAAATGCGCCTATACGTCGTTAAAAATGCGTATAGGCGTCGTTAAAAATACGTATAGACGCGTTTTCAACGGCGTATAGGCGCAGTTGTAACTGCGTATAGGTGCGTTTTTAACGGCATGCGCACGCGTTTTCACAGCCTCCTGATGACGTATTCCGCCAGGTAGCAGCCGAAGACGGCGGGCATGTAGCTCACGGTGCCGCAGGTGGACTTCTTGTTCATCTCGTCTTCCGTCAGCAGCACCGCGTGCGGGTCGGCCTGCTCGGTGCTGAATACAACGGGCAGTTTGTGGCGGATGCCCATCTTCTGCAACCGCTTTCGTACGGCTTTGCTCAGCCCGCAATGATACGTGTCCCAGATGTCGGCAAAGCGTATCTGCGTGATGTCGCTCTTGGCGCCCGCCCCCATGCTTGAGACGATTTTGAGGCGTCGCCTCAGGGCTTCGGCTATCAGGTGGCATTTGGGGGCCAAGGTGTCGATGGCGTCTACTACGAAGTCGAACCGGTTCGTATCCAGCAGTTCGGGTATTTGTTCGTCCTTGAGGAAGACGGGCAGGACGTTTAACTCGACTTCGGGATTGATGTCGCGGAAACGTTCGGCCAGCACCTCTGCTTTGCTTCTTCCTAAGGTGGAGTGCAGGGCGGGCAACTGGCGGTTTAAGTTTGTCGGCTGCACGGTGTCGGCATCCACAAGGGTCAGGTGTCCCACTCCGGCACGGCACAGCATCTCGGCGGCGTAGGCTCCCACTCCGCCCAAGCCTACTACCAATACACGGGCGTTCCTCAGACGTTCCATCTTCTCATCGCCCAGCAAGAGGCGTGTACGTTGTTTCCAGTCTTCCATCACGATTCTTTTTTAAACCATTTGTAGAACCAGCGGCCCACCTTCTCGTAGTGTTGGCTTTCGTTGCTTCCCTGCGGATTGGAGAATGATACTACTTCCTGCGGGTCGCCCAGTTGGTCGGGATAAAGCACAATCAGGCTGTTGTTCGTGAAGTATTTGCCCAGTTGGTTGGGCAGCTTCTCGAACGAGCTGTCGTAGGAGATGGAGCCGCGGCGGGCGCTGATGACTACCAGCAGATGGTCGTAGTTCACTTGCCCGGTCAGCAGCAGCAGGTCGCCCCAGTCGTCCAGCCGGGAGAATTCGGTCAGAGTGCTGCTGTATTTCTTCCGTACCAATGCTTGCAGGTAGTTCCCGGTGCGCTCGTTGGAGAAGAAGTGTACGCGGCATCCCAGCGTATTGCCCATGCGGCAGAAGTGTTCCACCCACTTATAGAATCCGGCTTCGTATTCCGCTTTGGGAGGGACGGCCACGATGATGCGGCGCAGGGTGTTGATGGGCATCAGGAAGCGGGCTACCATCACTTCGCGGTGGAGGCCTTTCAGCAGACTTTCGGTCAGCATTCCGAAGAACGAATCCACGATGTTCACCTTGTAGTGCAAGCCGATGATGACGTCGGTCACGTTATGCTCGCGTGCCGTATGGATGATGCCCGCCGCAATGTTCAGGTCGTAGCGGCTGATGCAGCTAAGCTCTACCCCGGCCGAGGCGGTGATTTTGGCGGCGCGTTCCAAGTGGCGTTTGCCTTGTTGCTCCAGCCGGTCGGAAGATGAGTGGTCGTTGATGACGTTCAGGGCCACTAAGTTATCTTTCTGCTTGGTGTCGCGGATGACCAAGGCCAGGTTCATCAGATAGTCGATGGTGGCGGGGTTGGCTATAGGGATGAGAATCTTCTCCGGCACGTGCGAGTGGTCTTCCTCCGGATTTACCTCGCCCATGGCCATCTTGCGGGCGGCCCGCTCGGTGGTGAAGGAACTGACGATGCAGGTGACGAGGATGAGCAACACCGTTCCGTTCAGCACATCTTCGTTCAGCAGGCGGCTTCCGTCGGGCAGGATAATCTGATAGCCCACCAGCACTGCGGCCAGTGTGGCGGCTGCCTGCGCGTTGCTCAGTCCGAACATCAGTTCGCGTTCGAGTACGGACATGCGGTATATCTTCTGCGTTAGCCAGGAAGCAATCCACTTGCCTACCAGTGCCACCACAATCATCACCCCGGCCACTTTCAGGGCGTCGCCTTCTCCGAAGATGACATGCACGTCAATCAGCATGCCCACGCCTATCAGGAAGTAGGGGATGAACAATGCGTTGCCCACAAATTCCAGGTGGCTCATGAGCGGAGATACGTGCGGGATGAGCCTGTTCAGCAACAAGCCTACCATGAAAGCGCCCAAGATGCCTTCCATGCCAATCAGTTCCATCAGGCCCGCACCGAGAAAAACCAAGGCCAGCACGAAGATGTATTGCATCACGCTGTCGTCGTAGCGTCGGAAGAACCAACGCCCGATGCGGGGAATGGCATACGTCAGCACTACGCCAAGGATGATGAAGCGCACGATGAGCCACAGCCAGAACAAGCCTCCGCTTTCCCCCTTGAACACGCCGCTGATGACGGCCAGCACCAGCAAGGTCAGCGTGTCCGTCACGGCCGTACCCCCTACGGCGATGCTCACGCTGCGTTGGCGCGAGATGCCGTAACGTATGACGATAGGGTAGGCCACCAGTGTGTGCGAGGCGTACATACTGGCCAGCAATATGGACGTTATCAGGCTGTATTTCAGTAAGACTACGTTGGTCACCAAGCCGATGCTGATGGGGATGATAAATGCCAGCAGACCCAGCACGATGGCCTTTCCCCGGTTCTTCTTGAAGTCCGCCATGTTCATTTCCAGTCCGGCAAGGAACATGATGTAATACACGCCCACTTTGCCGAAAAGCTCGAAGCTGCTGTCACGTGCCAGGATGTTGAAACCGTGTTCGCCAATGGCCAGTCCTGCCAATATCATGCCGATGATGTGCGGGATGCGCAACTTGTTCAGCAACAGGGGCGCAAACAATATGATGAGCAGCACCAGGAGGAATATCCAGGTGGGATCGGTTACGGGGAGTTCCAAACTGAAGTCTAACCAGTCCATGAGATTGCGTTTTTAAGGTTTCGGCCTGCAAAATAACAAAAAAGTTTTTAGTTTAGAAACTATTTGTTGTAACTTTGCGCCCGTTATACATATTAATATAGAATTATTTTTTAATACGAAAGGAACAATATGAAAGTAGCAATTGTTGGAGCAAGCGGAGCCGTGGGACAAGAGTTCCTGCGTGTGCTCGATGAACGGAATTTCCCGATAGATGAACTGTTGTTGTTCGGCTCGAAGCGTAGCGCCGGCACTCACTACACTTTCCGTGGCAAGGAAATAGAAGTGAAGTTGCTGCAACACAACGATGACTTCAAGGGCGTGGACATCGCCTTTGCTTCCGCTGGAGCGGGCACTTCGAAAGAATATGCCGAGACCATTACCAAGTATGGCGCAGTCATGATAGACAACTCCAGCGCTTTCCGCATGGACGAAGACGTGCCTTTGGTAGTGCCCGAAGTCAATCCCGCCGATGCTCTCAACCGTCCGCGCGGCATCGTTGCCAACCCCAACTGTACGACCATTCAGATGGTGGTTGCCTTGAAAGCCATCGAGCAGTTGAGTCACATCAAGACCGTACACGTATCTACCTACCAGGCAGCCAGCGGTGCCGGAGCCGCCGCCATGGACGAACTCTATACGCAATATCGCCAGGTGCTGGCCGGCGAGCCTGTCACCGTGGAGAAGTTTGCCTATCAGTTGGCTTTCAACCTCATCCCGCAGATTGACGTATTCACGGACAACGGTTACACCAAGGAAGAAATGAAGATGTATAACGAGACGCGCAAAATCATGCACAGCGATGTGAAGGTCAGCGCCACTTGCGTCCGTGTGCCTGCTTTGCGTTCTCACTCCGAAAGCATTTGGGTAGAGACCGAACGTCCCATCTCTGTAGAAGAAGCCCGCGAGGCATTCTCTAAGGGCGAAGGTTTGGTGCTGATGGACAATCCCGCCGAGAAGGAATACCCCATGCCTTTGTTCTTGGCCGGTAAAGACCCCGTCTACGTAGGCCGCATCCGCAAGGACCTGACCAACGATTGCGGCCTCGCCTTCTGGATTGTAGGCGACCAGATAAAGAAAGGCGCCGCCCTCAATGCCGTGCAGATAGCGGAGTGGCTGATTAAGGAGAAAGCGTTGTAAAAAATATGGAAATGACAACTGCTTCGTTGTCAATCGATCAAACCTGATAAGGTGTGGATATAAAAAACGGCGGGAGACTTACTTGTTCCCGCCGTTTTTGCTCACTACGGCTATGATATCGCTTTTGTCTTGTCTCTCAGTAGGGACTGGTTATGCCACACGTCTGTTTGGGACGTTTACGATAGCAAGCGGTAAACGCCCGTCAGTTGGTCCGCGATTTTCTCCCAGTCATATTTGGCCATGTCATAAGGAACAGGCGTTAAAGGACGCTTGATGACATTGCTCAACCTTTCAGCCAATGCCTCTACATTGCCCACCGGGAAATAATCCTCTTCCGGCAAACCTACCTCCTTGTTGGCCGGGATGTCGCTCACAATAACCGGAACACTATAACTCATGGCTTCCAGCAATGCGATGGGCAGTCCCTCATGGCTCGACGGCAGGCAGTAGCAACGGCAGTTCGTCAATAGCGAATGCAACTTCCGGCCTTTGATAAAACCGGTCAGCACCACTCCGTTCTTCCTTGCCAATTCTTTCAAGCCACGTGAATAGTCATCCTCAAAGTCTGTATCGCCGGCAAGAACCAACTTGATGTCAGACGCTGCATTCTTCATCCTTAACTCTTCATTCTTCATTTTGGCAAAAGCCGAAATTAAGTGGTGCAGGTTCTTTTCCGGCACAAACCGACACATACCTAAGATGTACTTACCTTTTTCGATGCCCAGTTCTTGGAAATATTCAGGATAATCACACATTTCTGGTTGCGACACCCCATTATATATAAGGTGTACGTGCTGCGTCCTGTTGTATTTCCGTTTTATCAGATTACGGATGACATCGGATATGACAATCACCTCGTCGGCAAACATGCAGCCCAAACGCTCGCCGAACTTCAGCATCGTCTTTGCCGCCAGTCCCCATTTGTCCCGGTCATAGTCAGGACCGTGATGGGTGAAAACCACCCTCATGCCCAGCATTTTGGCATAGGGCACTAACAGCGCCGGTCCGATGGCATGGATATGCAGCACGTCCGCCCCCAACCGTTTCGCTCTGTTTATCGCTCGGAACGTATGAATAATGGCCTCGAACGATTTCTTTTTCGGACTTTCGATGTCCACCAATCTGACGCCATTCCATTCCGTCAGATTATCCTTCACATAGTTGCTTCTCCGGATGACGGTCACGTCAAAGCCTCGTCGCGCCATTCGGGGAAACAATTCCTCGCAATGCGTCTCCACGCCACCCATGATATTCGGTATACCACGGGTGCCGGTCACTACAATTTTCATAAAAACAATGGTTAAAAGTACATATTTCCATCAAATATGCTCTCCATAGAGTGCATATTTTGACGATTTATGCTCTCTATACAACAAAAAGCATTATCTTTGTGGTTAAACAAGCGTCGTTATATGGAGAAAAATATCATTCAGGAAATTATTTTGTGGCAACAAGATTTCATTAGAAACATAAAGTTGCAAAAGCGAAACATTGCAATAGACCCCGCCGGGAATTACGTTTTTGTCGGAATACGCCGCGCGGGGAAGACCTATATGCTCTATCAATACATCCAACAGTTGCTAAACGAAGGCCATGACATACACGAAATACTGTTCATAAACTTCGAGGACGAACGCATCACGGACATAAAGAAAGAAGATTTGCACTTGGTGATCGACGCATACCGCGAACTGTTTGCGTATGAACCTATAATTTTCCTTGATGAGATTCAAAACGTCGATGGCTGGGAACACTTCGCCCGAAGGCTTGCCGATGAAGGAAGACGCATATTCATCACCGGCAGCAATGCCCATATGTTGAGCCGGGAGATAGCCTCCACACTTGGCGGAAGATTTCTCATACAAGAAATCTGGCCCTTTTCATTTTCTGAATATCTAAAATATAAAGGCTTGACACTGAATGAGCATTGGTACCTCTCTCCACAAAAGGCAGACGTCATACGTCTACTTGGCGATTATTTCTATTTCGGTGGATTGGCCGAATCGTTCTCTTTCATCGACAAACGTTTATGGCTGACCTCACTTTATCAAAAAGTGCTTTACTCCGACATTGTCATCCGAAAAAATATCCGGAACGAGCGAAGCATCACGCTCCTCATACGCAAGCTTGCCGACAGCGTTATGCAGCCGACAGCTGTTAAGCGGCTTCAGAACATCCTGCAAGGTGACGGGACTTCCATTAACCGCAATACCATATCGGCATACTTGTCCTATTTTAAGGAAGCGTTCCTTTGTTTTTCCGTGTCCAATTTTACGGATACGATTCCACAACGTGAAGTGATGCAGAAACATTATTTCTATGACAACGGCATCTTGAATCTGTTTCTCATCAATCCCGAAAGCAAATTACTGGAGAACCTTGTAGCCATCTATTTGTTACGCAACTACGGCAACAATCTATATTATTACAACCGAAACGTAGAAGTCGATTTTTATGTTCCTTCAGCGTCGCTCGCCATCCAAGTTTCTTACCAGATGATTAACCAAGAGACACGGGAACGGGAAATCTCTGCCTTAGTAAAACTACATGCTTTCAAGCCATTGCAACGTTCGCTGATTATCACTTATAACGAAGAAAATTCCCTTACCATAGGCAACCAAACGATTGAGATTGTGCCCATTTGGAAATGGATGTTGGAGAATGATTCTCTGTAGAAATGTATTCCTTCTTAGCCAACTTTCGATGAAGAATCTATTGACGAATCTAAAAGAAACCACTCACTATCTGTGGATAATCCTCCTGGCAGGATTATCCGCACTATGGCTCCTGCTCAAAGGGAAAAGAATAAAATGATTTCTTCGTTCAGAACTTCTCCCTCAAATCTCCTTGCTGTGGGTCCTGTCCCACGTCACACCATTTCGGGTCTATGCAAGCCGGTTTGCTTTGCAGGGAGCGCAACTTGTTTTTCAACGCCCATATGGCCGGATACTTGACGTACTTGTGCATCACGGGACTTGCCGTACCCACCATCCAACAGTTCTTCGGACATTTTCGTACCATTTGGCGAACTTTCTGCGCCTGCTCGCTCTCCCAAATCTCCATAAAAGGCTTGTCGTGGATGTTCCCCATGCTTTCCTTCCAATACTTTTCCTCCAACCCGTTGCAGGGCATCACTTCTCCCCAAGGGTCAATGAAGAAGTTGGCGGACCCAGCTTCGCAAGGCAACATACGCCGTCCGCCTTCGATATAATTTATCAGCCCCATGTTGAACCAAGCGCGGAACCAGCTTTTCGGATGCTTCTCTTTCAACTGCCACTCTATCAGTTGCTTGAAATTACTCGTCACTTCATCCTTATTCGTAATTACGTTGTCACTTTTATGAAAGTAATACGAGTTATGGAAAGCTGCCGTGGCGAACTCCATGCCCAACGAAAGCGACAGTTGGTAAAGCGAGAGCATATCCTTGGAGTTATGGTTCGACACCGTACAGCCAAACCCGATGTCCTTCAGCCCCATGTGTTTCAACGTAAGCAGCGTGCGCAGACCCTTGTCGAAACCGCCCGCATGACCTCGCAGTTCGTCGTTCTTCTGGCTCAGTCCTTCGATGGAGATGCGGATGCCGATGTTAGGGAAACGTTTGGCCAAGGCGATGACTTTGTCCTCAAACCATCCGCTGGTAGAGATGACGATGCGGGGCGAATGCCTGTAGCACTCCTCCACAATCTCCTCCAAGTCTTCCCGGATGAAAGGCTCTCCGCCGGTCAGGTTAATAAACTTCAGCTTCGGCAGGGTCCTTAAGTCCGAAGCTTTTATCTCTTCACTTTTTGGGGTAGGGTTACACCAAATGTTACACATCTTGCAACGCATCGGGCAGCGATACGTCAAGATGATACTCGCGTCCGTGGGACGCGGAATGTTTGTATGTGTCATAATCATTATAATTGTTTGTCTTCTAACAATGCGTTTACGCCTTCAACACACCTTCAAACAGATTCATCAAACGTTCGTAATGGGTTTCAGGCGAATAGTTGTCAAGCAACACCTTGTAAGCGTTTTCCCCCATCAATTGGGCTTGGTCGGGATGATTGAACATATACTCCACCTTCCGCCTGAAATCCATGATGTCGGCATACTTGAATGTCAGCCCTGTTTCGTGGTCTTTGACCAATTCGGGCAAAGAGCCAAAGCTGGTAGCAATGACAGCCTTTTTATAAGCGAAACTCTCAAGGATTACGTTGGGAAAGTTGTCATACCATTCCGACGGAACCACGGAACAAAGACACGTCTTCAGATAAGGCACGATTTCTTCAAACGGCTTCCTTCCTAAGAACTCGATGTTATGCTGTTTATCTTTCAAGTAACCTTTCAATTCCTTCTCATAACCGTCGTTTGAAAAGCCGATTATTTTCAGATTGTATTCCGTATTTTCAAAAGTCTTTACCAAAGTCATCAATCCTTTTTGCTTCTCAATCCTACCCACAAAAAGTACAAACGGTCGATATTCTACCATCGGTTCTTTTTCTTTCAGGTTGAAGAAGGTAGGTATGAGATTCAGTTTCCGCATCGGAATCCCGTACTCATGCAACTTGCCCAATGTAAACGAGGAAGGCACCACAAAAGCATCTATTTTTGTTGTCACCTTCATCGTGTCATGCAGCCATTTGGCAGTCATCTTGATGGCTGAATACACGGGAGAGTTCAACACGCAACGATATTTCACGCAACTCATCCGTTTGCCTTTTAGGCAATCCTCGCAAACTCCTATCCGGTCATTATAGAACAAAGCGTTCGGACACATATATTGAAAGTCCGAAATGCGGTGCACCACAGGCACGCCCTCGCTACGGGCGGCATCCACTATGCTCGGAGAAATCTTGTTATGCATCTGCATAACATAGACTAGGTCGGGCCGCGTATCGCGTATCAACTGGCGCATCTTCCGCCTTGCCTCCCACGAATAGAACATTCTGGTAAAGGACTTCAGAATCATCTTGGGCGTTTTCCTTTTGGCCTGCGCAAAATACACCTCGTCATCCACTATCTCCAGAAAATACCTTTCATAACCGTTGGGCAAGTTCCTGCTGCTTTTCACACTGAACGGGATGACCTCATGCCCATGCTTCTCCAATATCTCTTTGATATTGAAATAATAACGTTCCGGACCGCCACTAATAAAGTAGCGGTAGTTTACTAAAATGATTTTCATAACGCTGTTATTTTTTTTCACAAGGCAACTTTAACCAACTTCTAATCTTTTCCATACTTTATCATCATTTATAATATTGGACATACCACTCCGCAAACGCCCGCAACCCATCCCGCAAGGAAGTGCTTGGCTTAAATCCAAAATCCTCTTCCAATGCCGAAGTGTCCGCATACGTCACGGGTACGTCACCCGGCTGCATCGGCACCAATTCCTTATGGGCATCGAAGTCATAATCCTTGGGAAGCACGCCTGCCCGAACCAATTCCTCTTGCAGGATAGTCACAAAATCGAGCAGACTTTCGGGATGGTTGTTACCTATATTGTATATTTTGTAAGGCGGGACAGGCAATCCGTCCTCTCCGTTCTTCCGTTCGGGCGCATGTCGCATTACCCGTACCACCCCCTCCACGATGTCATCTATATACGTAAAGTCCCGCTGGCAGTTGCCGTAATTGAAGATTTTGATGGTTTCCCCTTTTACTAACTTATCCGTAAATCCGAAGTAAGCCATGTCGGGACGTCCTGCCGGACCGTAAACCGTAAAGAAACGCAAGCCCGTACAAGGGATGTTGTACAGCTTGCTGTAAGCGTGCGCCATCAGTTCGTCACTCTTCTTTGTTGCCGCATACAGGCTGATCGGATGGTCCACTTTGTCCTCCGTGCTGTACGGCACTTTCTTGTTGGAGCCGTACACGCTGCTCGAACTGGCATAAACCAAGTGTTCCACCCCCGTTTGCCCACCGTCATAACTGTGTCGGCAAGCTTCCAAGATGTTGTAGAATCCTATCAGGTTGGAAAAAATATAACTGTCCGGATGGCTGATGCTGTAACGCACTCCGGCTTGCGCCGCCAAGTTGACCACTACTTGGGGTTGATAGCGCCGAAAGATTTCACTGATTGTACTTTTATCGGCAATATCGCCTTCGATGAATACAAACTGGTTGAAATCGGTCAATCGCTTCAGCCGCTCTTCTTTCAGGCGGACATCGTAATAATCGTTCAGATTGTCGATGCCTACCACTTTTACATCAGTAACCTCATTCAGCAGCCGTTTGGCAAGGTTAGAGCCGATGAAGCCGGCAACACCGGTGATGAAAACGGTCTTGCCCGCTAAGGACACGTTGGTTTTAAGCATAAAAATCAAGGTAAAATTTGAGACATAAAAATTGGCTTCACGCCCGGTAGCGGGTATGAAGTCATAGGGAATATAGAAATAATGTTTATTGTTTCATCTGTGAAACACAATCGTATGTAGGACTATTCACGTGCTTCAAAAAAGGCAAGAAAAAGTTTTCGGATTATTTCGGAAGATTGTATAATAAACAATGGCCATCAGGAATTCATCGTATGAATTGCCCTTCCAGCCAATTATTTGCGATGTGCTTCACCAAATACCTGTTCTCCTTTACTTGAAAAAATATGTACCAAGTAGTCTGCGGGGCACTTTTGCGTTTAAAGAAAGTATATCTTAAATCCTCTCCATAGATGGCATAATGACGTTTTGGCATAGGTGACAACTGATAATGAGGCATAAACGGGAGTTGACGAACCTGCTCTAAAATGTCATCCACATAATCGAGAGCCGCTTCCAAAGAACTTTTATAACCTTCGTTCAACAATACATAAGGCAAATCTTGCAAGAAAGAATCCGCCTCCGCATCCAAACGAATTTCCATATCACTCATAGATGGCCTTTAATTTAGCGATACAGTGTTCCCTGAATTGCTCTATGGACAAGCCGCCCTCCCAACTTTCCTCAAAAGACTTGACACGGTTATCCGTCCTTGCCATTCGAGGTTGCGGGTAAGTTGTGGGTTGATATTCCACCACCGGTTCGGAGACAACAGTTTTCCGCTCCTTTTGTTCACTATATAAATGATGCTTGTCCATATGTTTTAGATAAACTTTATGCAAAAGTAAGGAAAAAGAAAGATTGTTCAAATGAAATTGATACTTTATTTTTCGCCCGAATGAGTAGCCCCAAGGCTTAATCCTTTTCGGAAAAAGGCAATGGACTCTTCTCTCAACCGATTCATTTTCTCATCAACAGAATCATAATCAATGCGATTATCTATTTTGTCTAAAATGCCAGTTTCGCCCAACCTCTCTTTCAGTCCATACGTTGACAGCAGACCTTGGATGCGTGAATGCGTTGACTTAGGATCTGAAGGATTCACCCGATAGAAAACACTAAACTGCTTGTGAAAGAGGATTGAAAAGACGGTTCCATGAAAAGAATCCGTTATCACATATTTAGCGTGGCGAAGCAAGTTTATGAAGTCTATCGCGTCCACATCGTAGGGCGCATAGTCTCCCATTTCCTCATCTGGGTCGTAATAGTCATCAATATGGCGCATGTAAACGACCTTGCAACCCGTCTTATCCCGAAGCGCGTTAATTTGCTCACGGATAAAATTCCGTTGTCCCAAGACATAACAGAAAATGTACGGTTCTTTATAATTGATATTCGATTCATCAGCAATTTTTGACCATTCCTCACGAGTCAGTAGTATAGTAGGGTCAACCACGACCGTAGCCTTTTTGTTTGATAAAGAATCAACTATTTCTTTCCCTCTAATTTCGCGTACCCCTATCAAATCCAGCTTGTTCAAGTATTTGCGTGTACCATGTATTTGCCACTTCAAGATATTCGACACACCAAAACTTGATGCGTATGAAAAAGTCGGAACTGACTTATCCACAAATAAAAGGTTATAGAATTTGGCATACAGACTAAGCGGACCCCACACCTGGTCACTACCAACGAACACTACATTGTAATTCTTTGAGCCTTCGTGTAAATCCTTATACCCCGTATAATATCTACAAAGAGGTTCAAAATATTTGTCTTTAAATGTTTGTACCTTGGCAGTTCTTATCTCCAGTAATTCTCCATAAGCCGGATGCTCCTTCTTGTCTCTTTCTTTTTGTCTTTTACGTTTAATGGCTTTTAATGCGCCACTCATCAACAAAAAGGGTACCGTACTTATTATGTCCCATAGCGTACGCCTTTTGTTGTATCTAATTATGTCAAAAGACATGCCTTCTTTTTGCAAAAACTTAACCGTAGCGAGCCCCTGCAACGAGGTGCCATAATTATTTTGTCCCGGATGCATGATGATAACGGCACCCACTTTGTTTTCCCTTTTCATATCCATCTATCGTTTAAAAATAGTATCCCTTATTATTTTTACCAACCACCACAAGCCCTTGTGTCCGCCCAAGAATTGTTGAATGCGGTTTTGCGTATAATCCAACGCTGTTTTCATCCCAGTATGTTTAGGCAAGGCTTCATCATAAACCGGCACTTTGCGCCCCAACATTTTATTTAGCGCAATGAATCGTGCGTTCCGTCCCTTCTTTTTGTACGCCATCATCTGAGAACGGTTCAAGGTCTCTACTGGAATTTCATTCAATGTAATGTAGCCCTCACCTTTGGCCTCCATCAGCCGTTCCAACCATTCTCGTTGACGCACAATCAAAGAATTCACTCCTATTGTGTCTTGCTTATAAGGTTCGATATGGATGTCTCCAAAGCATACGTCCCCCAATTCCCCGTAATGGTCTATGCAGAACAGGCATCTGCGGGGAATGAAAAAACTTCTCAGCGGATGGTAGTAACTCTGATACCGCTCTTTATAGACTTCGTCTTTATCATAAAGAGTGGTTTCAGAGTTACTACGAACCCTGATACCGCGTCGTTGCCGTGCAACGAGAGAGCCGAGGCAACCTTCGTCACGATAAGCGAAATATGTCAAGTCCTCCTTACAGATTCCATGTTCTTTAAAGATGTGTTCCGTCAAATAGAATGTACGTCCTGACGAACAATAAATGGCGAAATAGCCTGCCACCTTCTCACGAAGTTTGCGGTCTATTTCCGCCAACTTACGGAACCCCTGTATGTGGCAAGGCAATCCCACGATGACATAACGTGTTCCCGACTCTTGTTTGATGGCTTGCGCCATGCCGTGAAGCGACACAGGCGCATACTTACTACTCCTTGCCCGCAACACTTCCTCTCGGTTATGGGCGATGTACGAACGAACCAACAGTTCATTCTCTGGGTCAAAAGCCGTCACCACCGCCCCGTCTATGTAGTTCTTTTCCAACAGGAATATCAGGAACTGGCTCACCATGCCGCCCGAAGCGCAATGGTAACGAATGTCATAATCGTTGCTATGTCCGGTAAAACATTTCAGGTAACGTCCTACCAAGCGGTCGGTTTTGATTTCCGCATCCGTAAAGCTCTCTTCGGCTATCCGATGCAAGTCCACGCCAAGCCCTGGACATACGTCCGAACAGCGGTGGCAGCCCTTGTCATTGTTGCATTTCGTTTCATCCACTTGGGGAATAAAACGGCCTTGCTTGACGATTATGCTGATGGCATTGGCAGGACAGGCGGATTGGCAGATACCACAACCTGTGCAAAGGTCGTGACGGAGGGTGTAGGAAATATTAGAGTGTGTAATCTTGTTAATGAAGTCTTTCATAAAATCGCAATCTTTTTATTACACAATTGCATGTATTCTTAGTATATAGACATTATTTTATGGGGAGTAAAAACGGCTTGTTATTTCTTGTACTTTATACGATACATACAAAGCAGAGGAAACATTAATTTATATTTCAGACAATAGGCAATAATTTTATCACGTATAGAATATTTCCGAAAAGTCTCTTTCCGATATACAGCCTTCATCAAAGGATTATTAAACATACGCTGCAATAAAGTTTTTTTATAACTATCAGAAAGGCTACTATCTATCGAAATAAAATTTATAATTACCTTATAATAATTCAATACCAGTTTATTATAGTGATCTTCGTAGACTTGGGGAAGAAATAAAGCATCCAATTTATTTCTCATGCAGTTCAATGTAGCCATCAATCTTTCATATTTTTTATCCGTCCAAGTATGAGTAATAGAACAAGGATTTAAAAAGTAATAATAGAATGCACATGGGGTATATGCAATACGTTCAACAGTAGGAAGATAATCCACTTGAAAAATCATATCCTCCGAAGCGATTTTCTTTTCACTGACAAATTTCACACCACTTGATATGACTTTATCCAATTTGAAGAAAGCGGTACAAACTGACACTGCAATATTAGTTCTGAGTCCGAATGGATTCGATGGTAAAAAACCAATCATATTCAACAGGAAACTATCTATATCTGTCCTTGTTGTAAAGAACAAGTCTCCACTACAAACAGTTTTTTTATAGGTAATACGTCCATCATCATACATGCACCTCTCATAATAACAAATATCCAAATCATTTTCCACCAACTTCTTATAGATAACGCCACACGTTTTCAAGTCAATAAAGTCATCCGAATCTACAAACGTCACATATTCCCCGGTAGCGATTTCCAAACCACTGTTCCGAGCCATGCCAAGGCCGGCATTTTTCTTGTGAATAACCTTGATGCGCTTGTCCTTGGCGGCATATTCATCACACATGCGCGGGCAATTGTCCGGCGAACCGTCATCCACCATGATGATTTCTATGTCCTGCAACGTTTGGTTTATCAGTGACTGCACACAACGGTCGAGATATTTCTCTACGTTGTAGATGGGAACGATAATGCTAACTTTTGGTCTCATTTTTAATCAGACAGTATTAAAGTTGTTCGAAACGATTGATATATGAACGTAATCCTAATTCCAGAAGAATTTGTAACCGGGAGATTGGAGTATAAACCTTCCCCAATACAAAACAAGATATATTAAAATTGATGTTACCGAAAATCGGCACAAGAGTTTTTCTATTTTTGCTAACTTGCAAGTGTTGTCACAGATAAAGGATATGGCATATCCTGTAGGAATAAAATATAGAAGGGCAAAAGGATTTGCTATTCTTTTTAGAATCTCAAGGGTGAAAAACAATCTTAGTAACAAAAGACCCACTATCATGCCATTATAAAAATAGACGATTAAATTATTGGGACGATATTTTAACGCAATCCCACCAATATATATCATTGAGATGTGGAAAGCCATTGATAGGAACAAAGCCAGCGTACCCTGTTCCCAATCCTCATTCATTCCTTCCGCGCCAAACCAGACATCAGATTTGTCTATATAACTTTGGAATTTATTATCTAGTACCAAATAGGAAGAAATGTTGCCAAAAAAATTAAAAAAATAGGCACTGAAAATATCGGCGGCAACTGTAACCACTATGTAAGTCGGTATCAAAACCTGATAAGGGAAGGGCTTCTTTACTACTAAAAACAAAGCGCCACACACGGCAAAAGTAATAATGGAAGAAGGATGTATGCTATACATGCAAACAATCATGAATACACACCAAATCCATTTCCTTTTATTTAAGAAATGAAAGCCTAAGAAAACAAACGCATGCGCAACGGCTTGCCGGATAGGAAATGTTGAAAAAATCAATGTCGCGGGCAGGAACAAAGCCAACATGTATTTGTTCTCCTTATAGTCTCTAACCAAGACATATGCGCCGACTATCAGAACAAAACTATAGAAAACGAATGCGCCAACGTAGTTAAAGCCCATATCCTGCAAGAACAAATTCAGAAGCCTAAATCCGGGATCCTCGTCTGCGTACCAATAGGGATTTTCAAACCTGCGCTTGTACCACAAGTAATCATTTCCCCATCCGTAACGGCATCCCAATACAACGGAATACCCCAATATCGGGATGCTTGCAATCGCCCAAAAATGTTTGTTCAAGAACTTCTGGTCCCACTTCGTAATGAAAAAGAATACGGCGAACAACAACGTAAAAAGTACAATATGGTCAAGACTGGACATGTTATCGTAAATGCGTTTTTATAGTTACCAATAACCTACAGGAAATAAAACTTAAACGTCTCTTGATTTTATCAATAATTGTCATTTTGATTCCCCTAATTGACCAACTTGCACTGTAATGATGAATGGACCGGGTATTGTCCGTTATGGTCATTTCTCTCGTATAGTAATTGAACGGGTCAAAATAATCGGTCGGATAGATGTATATCCCTTCGTAATGGATGATGCCGTCCGCACGGTATTCCAACGGACGGGAAAGCAGCAGGCGGGAAACATGGGTAACGACCGTTCCCGTCATTTGCCCTTTCCATGAAGCAAAATGACTTCCTTCATAAAAAGACAACACTTCCTTATAAAAAGGATGATGGGGACGGCAGCCAAGCCCCAAACCCGGAGCTACGGCAAACCTATCCGCTTCTTCGGGAGGCATTTGTTCCAGGCCCATGAAAGCTCCCCTATTTATGATGTCATCCATGGCTTTAATGACTTCCACGTCCGTGTCAAAATACAATCCACCATAATGGTACAATATCCAGAAGCGGGCGTAGTCACTCACGAACGCATACTTTTTCAACCTGTAAGCTTCTTCCGTATAGGGGATGGCATTCACGTTGAAGTTGCTTTCGTTCCACTCTTTTATCTCATAGCCCGGGAGATATTTCTTCCAGGATTCGATGCACTTCTTGGCCGATTCCGGCAGCGGATTATGGCCGAACCAGCAGTAATGGATGATTTTGGGTATCATAAATTGATGTTTTTGTATGGCACATTTCACCAGTACCAAGTTTGCTGTTTTTGAAGTATGATGAAGAATAAAATCAGTTGCGTTTTATCATTTTGTTTGCCAGCTTGTTTACAACATCTTTCACATAGATTCGCTCATTGGAGGTCATTCCGATGTAAAACGAAGACAAACAAGCGCTGAGAATGGAAACAAGAGCCACAAACACAAAATCAATAAAATCATTTCCCATTAGGACATGGCACCATACAGGCAAGATAATGGACACGGCACAGACTTTTAGAACAGGCCTTAAGACACTTCTTACATATTGCAGAGCTGGCATGTCAATCATTTTGCACACCAGGAAAAACCTTGCAAATATCAAGGCAAATTGGACTCCTATACCTACAATGCTTGTCGCATAAGGAGATGCCCCTAACTTTAGGACAACATAGGAAAGGGGAAAGTTGAGGAACAACACAAGCGATACGACAATCTGGTAATTGCGAATATTCCCACTGGCCCATGCTATTTTAGGAAGCATCGTGGACAACACAGACACCAATGAACAGGCCAATGTCAACTGGCAAAATATGGTGGTATATTCCGGAACTTCCTTCAACCATATATGAAGCACGTAATCCATTCTCAATATCAGTGGCAACGAGAGGGCATACATGAGGTAAAACGAAAAACGGGTACTTCTGAACAATAAATTCTTCATTTCCTCCCATTCATTCGCAGCATACATCTTTATAAGTTGAGGATTGACAGCCGTTTGGAAATTGCTCACGAATCGGGATACGGCTCCATTGACATGTTCTGCCAATCCTCTTGCCGCATTGATTGCCGGACCAAAGAATGAATTGAGAATAAGGTTCACGCCCGGTCCCGTAAATGTCCAGGCAATTTCACTGAGCATGTTCCATCCGGAGAAACTTATTAGTTCTCTTAGCAGCTTCCAATCCTTAATGATACGGAACTTGGCTTCCACAAATTTCTTTGAGCAATATACTCTGTAGATCATCAGTATTCCTATGGTGACTGACATAACGAGTATGCCGTACAATTTTAGGCGATCAAAACTGACTACGCTGAGGACATACACTACCAATAACTTTAAAACCGCTTCCAAAATGGAAATATAGGCATAAATGCCCATCCGTTCCTTGGAAACAATAATCGCATTGTAAGGTACCTGCATGATGGTGAACACTGTGGTCAGCAAAGAACATTGGAAAACCCAGTTTGCCGCGTCCATGCGTTCCGGAGGCACGTTCATATGCGTATTCAGATACCACAAACCACCACATTCCATAACCACGAATACGAACAACGCAATTCCGCCATGCGCCAATAAGGAAACATTGAAAACTCGGTTAACTCTTTCCAGATTGTTCCTGCCCATCTCAAACGAGAGGAATCTTTGGACGGAATTGCTCATGCACCCGCTCAAAAAGCCAAGCATGACGACAATGCCACTTACAACATTATAAATGCCAAAATCTGTCACGCCAAGCTTGTCCAGTACTACCCTGCTTGTGTACAAGGAGATTGCCATCAAGAACAACATCCTGAAATATAAAAAGAGCGTATTCTTGGCGATGCGCTTGTTGTTGGCGAAAGTATTTTGCATGGAATACCAATATTTCAGTTTTGAATCTTATATGATGCCCATGAAATAGGAAGCGTTACATAAGCGTCCCGAACTGACGTTCCCCTGTCTTTTAGGCGGTACGTCTAAAACAAAATTAAAATTCGATTGGGATTTGAAATTTATTCGGACTTGTGTCAATAGTAGAAGGCATAAGTTTTCCCGTAGTCGAATAGATCTCACTTTTGTGACGGATGAAGAGCCGCTCAAAATCTTCACTACTGTACATATCCTATTTTTATGATTACGGCGCGAAGGTAGCCACTCAAATCGGGAAGCGCAATACATCAGTTTGGGACGCTTACTTGCTAATCAAGCCTTTCAGATAATTAATGAAAGCCGAGCTGGATACTAACATAAAATAAGCTTCGTTGTATGATGGACGATAATCTGAAGTGACATCCATCAGACAGTGACGAATTCCCGTATCCGGTTGATTTGTGTAAGCGTAAAGTTGTTCTATGCCTTCTTTTAGCCGTGCCTGCATCTTAATGCCTTTTTTCTCAAGCTCGTTAAGAGCCACTCCCAACGTGCTCTTGCCAGTCAGTTCCCGACAAAAGGCTTCTACCGCAGAAATGGATTCCTTAATGGAGTTCACATAATCCGGACTTTCCCTGTCCGCAAATAATGCGATAGCTCTAGACAAATGTTCTTTAATATTGTCTTGGGAAACACATATGGCCTCTTCAATGGCTTGGATTTCCATCTCTGAAGTAATCGGGGTCACTTTTTTATCTACAATGCGATATCCGTAATGCAATCGCTCAAACTCTGCGTTCAGAGATTTGACAAAAGCCTCACAATAGTTTATTGCCCTTCCATCATTACGTCTATACGCTCCATCAAACATAGCTTGAATGATAAATTCTATCAAATCCAACTTTTTGTACCACGGTTGATTCTCATCATACAGAACACTTGTTATAACCACTTGTTTACTGTAAAAATCATTCCTACGCAAATTAAGGAAATGACACCATACTTCCATTTCCAGGTTTTCCCATGGAATGTACTTGTATCTCTGATTATCATAATCGCTCCCAATATAGTCCCAAAGAGAACAGAAAGCATTGATAATTTCTTTCGGCGTGTCCTCTTTTATAATTGCATCGTTAGGAACCACATAGCCGTATCGTTCTGAAAAAGTACTCATACTATTTATTGCTTTTATATCATTATAAGTAAATCTCTACTAAAGGAGTGAGCAGATATTTTAAGCATACGCTAATTATACTTATTTTGCTTTTCAAACTTCTTCCACATATCCAACGCAAACGGCACACCATAGTCCTCGTATGCCTCTGTATGCCTCAACTTCTCCAATCCTTCTTTCAACCGCCGCATTTCCTCATCGGGAAAATTCCCACTCTTGATGGAATCGATGATCGCCTCCATCATGTCTTGGCAAACATAATCGGGTGAATACATGTCGTCGAAGTAATTGCAGTGCTCGTCTATGTTTCTCTTCTGATGTTTCATAGAATGATTCTCCACACGTAAGCACTCAATTAGTAAAGATAGAACAAGCATCAATAACTTGCATCCAATTGGATAGAACCTTTTTGATTGTGCACATTGTCCGAATGAATCGTAACTTTAATTTGTGTCGTCTTCCAAAAAGATGTCTTGATCTTGGCACTGATGTTTTGATTGTCCGAAATGTCTTTGGACAATTTGGACTTGCCGTTGACAAACAGCTCTACATGATAATTCCCTTTCGGTTGAAGGATCTTGGCTTGCGCTTGGATGGTGATTCCTAACGTGTACTTAGAATAAGTTACTTGTCCGTTACCGTTACCGTCCAAATGAAAATTCAGTTTCTGCGAAATTTTACCCATAATGTTCTATTTTTATTGGTATATAATCTGTCAATCATTTATGTAATAAGTTTTGTTCGGATAAGTTCCTTCTTTTCCTTTCTTCTCATTGTTACCTATATAATTGGAAACTTTGAAGTAGTATTTGTCCACAGACTGAGCTATGATGTCCCCTGTCTTGGTGGAGTAATAATTAATATGGGCATTAGCCAATCTGCTCACAATGGCAGAATCGGGATGCCCATACTGGTTCCCGTAGTCGGAAGCGCAAATCGCTACCTTGGGGGAAAGTGCCTGAAGGAATTCCGGCGTGGTGAATCCGTTATCCGCGCCGTGGTGGGCAAGGATGAGGATGTCAACCTCATTTTGGAGGATGTCGTCGTTCATCAACCTGTCACGTATACTACCATCTTCGCAGTCGCCCAAACTAAGGATTTGGAAAGAACCTGTGCGGAAGAACTTGACCACGGAGTTGTCGTTGGATTTGGCTCCAAGTTGTATCGGATTATAGAATATGTCTCGTCCTTGAAGCCGCGTCTTCACTTGACTGGCTACTACTTTAGGGCCTATTGGAAATAAACCGTCACATAAATAAATTCTTATTATATTCAAACTTTTTTTCCCATTTTCTGTATGGGGCATATAAGCGGGGCATTCAATTCTCGATGGTCGTAAGTCATTTAAAATACGTTGCAATTCCTCCGCTTGGCAGTGGTCATCATCCCAACTTGTAATGTGAAGGGTATTGATACGCTGTATGCCTAAATTTCGCATTTCCCATAGGATATGGGGGCTGTTTGTATCGTTGTACCGGGCTTCTATCAAGGTAAAATGGTCGTCCACGGACAAGGAGAATGATGCTCCGCATGTGCCTAACTGGTACGCCCTAAAACGTGTGTAGTGATTCATATTCATAAAACTTTGTGCAATAAGAATTGCGGGGTTCGCTGAAATTCGTTCCAATCGCTGAGCAACTGCGCCTTGCAGCTCCTAATAAGTTCATGAGCCGGAGTAGTGTTACTGCTGTCATTTTCCAACTTGATAATGTATTCGAGCAAGTTCATGCAGATGGTGTATTGCCCGGTGGTGAATAGCGCTTCGGGGACTCCCTCCTTTTTGTCGCTTTCGGTAAACCATAACGTAGTACCCATGCCGCAAGCCTTGTCGCTGTTCTTCCTCATTTCTTCGGAAGGAATTAATTCTTGGGGGAGATTCCCCTTTCGCTGCCAACTACCCTGACTGGACAACTCGGAGATAATGTTTGAAATCAATCGGTTTTTCCACTTTGGATTCCGATAGAGGGAACTATACCGCATTTGCCGTATCGGCTTCATAAAGACTGCTTGGGCCAAATCGAGTAGTGAAGCCAACCGGGTTTGAGCCAAAGGTACGAGTTTGGATAAATCCAAATGTTTCAATCTCCTCCAATTGTAAGAAAAGGGTACATACGTCTGGAGTACTTGCCCGATGAACTTTTCTAATTTGAGCAAGCCATACCTTCCCAACAAGCCGACCAAGAAAAGGACTACGGATATGCCACAAAGGACAGTCATACCAACCATATATAAAACAATAGACAGTAGGATGGTTATCACCATATATATGTACAAGCACTTCTCTATCGAGGCAAAACTCCAATGGGGGAAGGACAAGGGAACGCCCATGGGCGTTTGGGTCTTTACCTTGGCGGATGAAACATCCGAAATGAGAATCAAGTCATGGCAGGGATAATCCTTGTCGCCTTGGGCTTGCGGATGGTCGCACGCCATCTGTTGGCTTGCCAACAAAAGCGGTTCGATGCCTTGATTGTCCACAATGCCACCATCCATCAGGTTGAACTTCTCCGTCTCCGGCCAGTCTGACGTATCTTTCTTTTCCTTGAAGAAAGAAAAGTCATCCGGATAGACAACCGGCTCAAAACCACCGGGAAAGCAACTGGACACAGCCAAAATCTCGGACAATCTGATTTGGGAGGCTATGTCTCGCGGCACTCTATGGATATTGTTCCCGATAATGCCATGCTTGTATTCCGGCTTTGTGTTTTTAATACTTCGCGAAGCCTGAAAACGGAAAGCCAAGCCGGTAGAGAAATCTGTTCCGTTGGCGCTGAAATGATGGATATGCCCTTCCTCCACCTTTGTCATAATCAGCCCAAATGTCCGTTCATGAAAGAATACCTTGTCATACTGCCGAATCATTTCCTTAATGACGGAAGCATTGCGGTTTCCTTCCTGTAAATACGAGTCCAGCAAACCAACGGGCAGGTCGCAGTTTGTCAGTATCGAATACAATTCTTTCAGGGATTTGTCCGTGTCTTTGCCCTCGCAATAATTCATGAGATACCAAAGTCCGGTAATCGTTCCTCCGGATATAGTGGACAAGCTGTTCACTATTTCTAAAAACGGACGATTGTCCGGTAACTGGAGATGGTTTAGGTAGGACAATGTCCCCAGATGGAACATGGCGGCTCTAAATCCGCCGCCTGATAGGCTTAATGCAACTTCTTCCATGAACAAATGTTCTTATTATAATTCGATTGAGATATAAATTGTTTGTACTCTTTTTTCGGATTGAACTCTTCAAATAGCTCTCCGTTTGTACATATCCGCATTGGACTCTTTCATCAACTCCGTCATCTAAATTTCCCGGCGGAAATATCTGATTTTATTTTATCAAAGATTTCATTTCTATATACACCCGCTATCGTCCCCAATCCGGTGAGCATACTTTGGGTGAACAGGTCTAAACAGGAAGTTCCCAAGCTGTTGAGTGCAGCCTGTTTCCCATTGGTTTGTATTTCATTGCATATCACACAACCGGCGTTTACTAACCTCTTACATTGGGATAGGACAGACTGAGAAAGGATATTCTCCCCATCATGTAACCTCATCACAGTGTACAATCGCTTGTCACCGGATTCGGAAATATCAAAATAGATGTGATATAAGAAACCGAAAAGCTTACTGCGGGGAATATCGTCTTCATATTCAAAATCAGGATCTGAAGGGCATAGGAAACTCCACAACTGGTTAGTACGGTCACTATAGTACAATGTAGCCGCAGTCTTAATCAGAGAGTTCCTCATGGTTCGGGTAGGTTTGTATTTCCCATCTTCCTTTTCCGCTATCGAAAAAATAAAATCGGAATAATCACCCAAATCAATACTCAACTCCAACACTTGATAGTAAACTGATAATTGAATTTTAAAAAAATAAGCACTTTCTTTTCCTTCATCGTGGCTTGTTCCCCAATAAAAAATGAATTTTGCATCGGGAGATTCCTTTTCTTTTATGCAAACCGTATTATGGTTTAATAAAATACTGTCCTTCTTTTGCAAGGAAGAGAATCCCTCGCGTAAATACAATGGATTTAAAACAAGCATTTTATCCTCAATCCTATTAACGGGAAGTTCTTTTTTTACCCGTTCCAATGATTGTACAAACATATCAGTTCATTTTATTGTTTCTTTTCGAGTTTTTCGGCAATCTCATTATAAATATAAGTTCATGCCCGATAGTAATCCATGTGTGTATGGGATTATTTTTCCGCCAACTCCTCCAGTCCCTCCAGTATCTTCCGCTCCGACTCGGCAATCTGATAAACGGAGTCTTTGACCAATGCGTATAACTTGTCCAAACGGTCATACCCGGACTTGTCGGACAGCTCGTCAATGGAATAGGTATTGAATACCATCCCTTTGGCGTTTACTAATTCCAACGTATAGTTGGAGTTCCCTATCATAGGATCGTAATCGGGATAGAGGGCGATGCCGCATCCGTTGACGGTGGCGGTGAAACGTCCTTTGCGCTCTACCCATTCCAAATTTCCCGCCTGCGTGGCTTTAACTAACAAGTCCACCATGCGGTTGTATTCTTCTTCGGTCATTGTCTGATGGTTTTAATGAGTTCTTTTATTTCTTGGAGCAGTTTCCAGAGGGGGCTGCCCTCCATTTCTTTCGCCTCCATCCGGGAGAGTTCCGTTTCCGTAAGTTGATTGCGGTCTACCTGTTTTAGGTAACTTCTCAACATAGAGTCCACGGCGTGGTCTATCTTGCCGATGGCTTCGTCCGGGTTGGCGGACAAAGTGTTGGTCAGTTTCAACAGCCCTTCCAAATAGTGTATGTTGAACAGGCGGGTGGTCAGTTCGATGGAAATCTTGTGCGCCCGGTTCTTTTGGTAGACGCAAAGCCAGATCAATAATCCGTATAGCGGAATCATCATCCCATAAGGAAGATAGTCCAACCAGGTATTGAGAAGGATGTCGTGCGACTGTACTCCCTTGATAAACAAATAGTAAAAGCGACAGAACAAAGCTGCCAAAATCCATGTTATTATAAGGAACGACCAATATTCCGCCGTCGCCTTGTCCTTTTCGTCTTCAATGGAGCGGGTGTAATTACCTAAATCTTTGAACGCCAGTTCGATTCTGTCTGTCCATCGGGCTTCGGTTTTCCGGTCGGCTTCCGCAGATTCCACCTTGTCCTGCACTTTCTTCATTTCCCCGGCCACCGCGTCCAGTTGCTTGCGTAAAGCCTCCATCTCTCCCGCATCGGGATTGCCAGTATTCCGTTCACGTGCGATGGATTCCCTCAACATGTCATACTGCTTTTTCAGCCGCGCTCGTTTCTCCTTTTCATCTTCCACGCTGATGGAACGGGCGTTATAAGCGGTACGCCTACCGTTCTGTTCCCCCGGAAGGCTTTTAAGATATTCTAAGAAAGATGAGGTTCTCTTTATCAATATGCCGTAAGACTTCTTCACCTGTTCTGTTACCTTGCCGTCAAAAGCGGCGTCAAAACGTTTCCACGCTTTATAAATGTCAGTCGGGAGGTAATCTTCATTTTCAAGGATGATGTCCTCCGGCAGTTTGTTCAGCCTGTTGCGGGCGTAATCGAACCTTCCCGTTATTTTGTCCAAATCTACCCGGTTGGAGCGGTTCAGTTCCGCATACTTGGGGCTGTACAGCAGGTCGCTGATATAGCCCAATAAAGCATAAAGTTGTTCTTTGCTGCTTTTCATCATATTTTGATTTCAAAACAACATGTTGATATTGTGCCGCAGGGATGCGGCACCTACTATGGGAGGATACTATATATAATATGGTGTATGCAGCCTGTCTTTTGAGAATTTGTTTACCGCATTACATCCTGCGAAACAAATCCATAAGCCTGGCGTTGTAGGCCCGTACCAATTCCTGACGGATGCAGTCGGGCATGTAGAGCCGCCACCGCTTGCCATCTTCATAGGAAATGACCAAGTGGAGGGTCTGCATCACCAACTCCTCGTCTTCCTTCAAAGGCCAGGTGAGATATTCATTGGCTTTCATACCCAGCAGACTGACAATGGTTTTCTGCTCTTTTACAGGCAACGCATCGACCAGCCTTATAGGGTCGGTGAGAAACATGGCGTGGAGGACCATCACATAATCCGCCTTGCGATAGCCGGAGGGAACCCAGCTGTGAAGTGCGGCCAAGTGTTTTTTCAGATTTGCCAAAGTGTCCAATGCCACAATCTCCTGCATAGAAGCAAGGGTATCGATAAAAGGCAATTGCTTAAGAATGACCATCGTTTATTCTTTCAATCAAGAGTTTTCAGGCGTTTTAAATATCTCTCGGGGTAACGGATATGGTCCGTCTTCTTGCTGAAGTAATTTTTTTGCAAGCTCGCAATCTTCTGCCTTCAACTCTCCGCGACGCACATGCACAAAGTGACCGTCTACAGGGAAGCCTAAGTTGCGGTCGTCTATAGCCACGTAGGAAGTGACCTCGGGGTGTTGGTCAAGATAGTCGCGTATCTCGGAAGCGCGGGAGTCAAAATACACACCTTCAGGACGGATGGATTGGAAATACTTTTCTGCTTGTTTTTGCCGGGGAAAATCTCGTTTGATGTACCTGTCGCCCACCGAAACGTAGTAACTGGCATCCACCAAACCGTAGTAGTACTTGTCAAGACCATATACAGACAAAAACAATTTTATCGCATATTCTCCTTCATCGCGCCAATCGGAAGAAATCACAATCTTGGCATCGCTCTTCTGTAGAATATCGGTAAAGTAGGCTACAGCCGACTTTGACCAATCAAAGTAGACGGCTGCCAAGTTATACCTGCGGATATTCCGAGAATAAGGTGTGCCGTGAGGACCTTGCCCGGCAGTGACATAGGCACGATACTCATAGTCAGGATTCCGGGCTTCAAGCCGACTGGCAACTTCTTCTATTTCATTGATATGTTCAAAGCGTTTTCGACTCCACGCAGGTTGAAGCACGCCGTCTATGTCTAAAAAAACAATTTTCATAACCAATGTCTTTATCTACTCTTTCCTACAAAGTTAGCGATTAATCTTCATCGGACAAAGGAACTTTTCAGAAATTACAAACTTCTCCCACATACAGAAATTACCGCTTTTCAAGTAAGCAAGCTAACTTGGCAAAGTAAGTAAGCTGTCTTGGGCATTTCAGTAAGCTGTCTGGACGAAGTCAGCTTACTTACTTTTTTTGCCTGCTTTTCTTGTAGTCCGCCCAGGCGTCATTGATGTGGAGGCGAAGGTTGTCTATGCCTTTGCCTTTGCCGACTCCGGTGAGGAAGGGCAGAAGCACCTCAATGAACTTTTCTTTCACTACTTGCTCTTGGGTGAGCTTGGGGTCGTCGGCGCACATGCGGGCAACCGCCTCGCCTACTTCACGCGCCGTCTTGCACGCCGCGAGTGTGGCGATGTAGGCGGACAAGTCTTCCTTATTCCCTATATAGAATGACAGGCGCGTTTCGTCCTCTTCCGCCCATCGGCGAGTGGGAAGCGAACATCCGTAACGGTGCGTCTCATCGGAAGCGAAATGAAAATGCTGCTCAGCCTTGGCGGCGTTGGGCAGAATCTGAACATTGCCTCCGTGGATGTTAATGGTGACTGTGGGAAGTATGTATTCTTCCATATTTAGGATTTGTTTCAGTGGTTTTTCAACTGTTCTTCAACCAAACTTCAATGCTTTTTAAACGGCTTTCAACCGAATTGTTTTCGCTTTTCCGGCGTCTTACCTTTGCACCGTCATCGGAAAGATGGGGGATGATGAATGAAATACAAGGAATGCGGCACACGCCTTTTCCATCCCGGGACATTCAGGAACCGGCATCAACGGATGGCAAATGAACAACATGTTTTACTTAAATTTTTAGTAGTATGATAGATTATTCTGTTTACATGATGGTGCCTACTTTCAGTAAGGACGAAACCCCGAAGGCGTATGCCAGAAGCCAAGTGTCTGACATTTGGTCGCTGGAACAATTCGCCAAGCACATCGCCGACCATTACGGCGGGTATTCACGCGGTACGGTGAAGGGTGTCATATCGGACATGTGCGAGTGTCTGGTGGAACAACTGCTCAACGGCAACAAGGTCCAACTGGGCGAGCTGGGTACGTTCGGCATCTCCATCAGCTGCGAGGGAGCGG
>CASGED010000002.1 GCA_949300425.1 uncultured Bacteroides sp. | reverse complement strand
TCGACGCAGTGGAAGAAGCGATGTGTTTCGGCTGGATTGACAGCACTTTGAAACGGCTGGACGGCGAGGCATACCAACGGTTTGCGCCACGCGCGAAAGGTAGCCTGTGGTCAGAACTGAACAAGGAGCGATGCCGCCGCATGGAGCGGTTGGGGCGCATGACAGATATGGGGCGCGCCGTGCTGCCCGATATGTCGCCCGGAGGTTTCACCATCGACGAAGAAATCCTGTCAGCCATCCGGCAAGACCCCATTGTGTGGCAGAACTTCCAGAACCTCCCACCCTTATATCGGCGTGTGCGCATTGACACGATACAAATTAAGAAAAAACAACGTCCTCTCTTTGAAAGCCGTCTGAAAAAGTTCATCGACAATACCCGTCTCGGCATCATGTACGGCGAATGGAATGACAACGGGAGATTAATCGAATAAAGTTATCAGACCGTCCAAGTCCTTCTTTGGGAAATGATAACTATAAGTTTGTCGAACGAGCCACTTTTTGTATTACCTTTGCGCGAACAACAAAAGGAGACAACAAAATGAATGTCCATACATTCTACAATGATTTTCCCACTTTCCTCAGGCGATTCTTTCCCTTTAAAGTGCAAAAGATTTCGCTGAACGCCGGATTCACCTGCCCCAACCGGGACGGGACGCGCGGCTATGGCGGATGTACGTATTGCAACAATCAAACGTTCAGCCCCGGGTATTGCCACACGGAGAAGCCCGTGCGTGTGCAACTGGAGGAAGGAAAGGCTTTCTTTGCCCACAAATATCCGGAGATGAAGTACTTGGCCTATTTTCAAGCCTACACCAACACGTACGGCGAGCTGGAGGAACTGACACGTAAATACGAGGAAGCTTTGGCGGTGGACGATGTGGTGGGGTTGGTTATCGGCACGCGCCCTGATTGCATGCCTCCCGCCCTGCTGAATTACCTGGAGGAACTGAGCCGACGGACATTTCTTTTGGTGGAGTTCGGCATTGAAAGTACTTTGAATCGCACTTTGCTTCGCATTAACCGCGGCCATACTTGGCAAAGCTCCGTAGACGCCATCACCCAGGCTTCGGCACGGGGCATCCTGACAGGCGGGCATGTCATATTGGGCTTGCCGGGCGAGACACGCGCGGACATCCTCGGCCAAGCCAAAGACATTTCCAGCCTGCCCCTGGCCACATTAAAGCTGCACCAGCTTCAACTGATACGCGGCACGCGCATGGCACACGAATACGAAACATCGCTTGCCGACTTCCACCTTTTTAACAATGTGGACGAATACATAGATCTGGTCATCGAATACATCCAACGCCTGCGTCCCGACTTGGTGTTGGAACGCTTCGTCTCCCAATCTCCCCGTGAACTGCTCATCGCCCCCGATTGGGGATTGAAAAACTACGAGTTCAACCACCGTTTGCAAAAAAGAATGAAAGAACTTGGAGCTTATCAAGGCAAATTAATTGGAAATCCATAAAAAATCGTACATTTGCAGAGCATATTAATATGATATTAGCTATGAACGGGAATACATTAGTTAAAGGTAAAGTACATTATGTAGGCGTGAACGACCGCAACAAACACCTCTTCGAAGGCATGTGGCCCCTACCCTATGGCGTCTCTTACAACTCTTATCTGATAGACGACGACATCGTGGCGCTGGTTGACACGGTAGACGCCTGTTTCTTCGAGAGCTATCTGCGCAAGATACGGAGCGTCATCGGCGACCGCCCCATCCAATACCTCATTATCAATCACATGGAGCCTGACCATTCCGGCTCCATCCGGCTCATCAGGCAACAATATCCCGACATCATCCTGGTAGGCAACAAGCAGACATTTGGGATGATAGAAGGTTTTTACGGCCTGACGGGCGAACGCTACGAAGTGAAAGACGGTGATTTCTTAGACTTGGGACATCACAAATTGCGCTTCTACCTGACCCCGATGGTGCATTGGCCGGAAACAATGATGACGTTTGACGAAGCGGACGGTATCCTGTTCGCGGGCGACGCTTTCGGATGTTTCGGCACGTTGGATGGCGGATTCATCGACACCCGCATCAACTTGGACAAATATTGGGACGAGATGGTGCGCTACTACTCCAACATCGTGGGCAAATATGGCAACCCCGTGCAGAAAGCGTTGACCAAATTAGGAAGTCTGCCCATTACAACCATCTGCTCGACCCACGGCCCTGTATGGACGGAAAACATCGCCCGCGTGGTAAGCGTCTACGACCGCTTGAGCCGCTACGAGGCCGAGGAGGGCGTGGTCATAGCCTACGGCACCATGTATGGACATACGGAAGAAATGGCTGAGACAATCGCTTCGGAACTTTCGGCGCAAGGCATTAAAAACATCGTGTTGCACAACGTGAGCAAGAGTGACCCTTCGTATATCCTGATGGACATCTTCAAATACCGCGGATTAATCATTGGCAGTCCTACCTATTGCAACCAGATATATCCGGAGGTGGAAGCCTTGCTCTCCAAGATATTGCTTCGCGAGGTGAAAGGCCGCTACTTGGGCTACTTCGGTTCTTTCTGCTGGGCAGGCGCCGCCGTGAAGCGGATGGGCGAATTTGCCGAGAAAAGCAAGCTGGAGGTGGTAGGCGACCCCGTAGAGATGAAGCAAGCCATGAAGCCACTTACCTACGAGCAATGCGCCCACTTGGCAAAGGCCATGGCCGACCGTCTGAAAAAAGACAGAAAGTAAAATGATAAATTATAAAATAGTAAATTTTAAAATCGTAAATCTATGAGACTTATTATTCAACCGGACTATAAGTCCGTATCGAAATGGGCGGCCAACTACGTGGCTTCCAGAATCAAAGCAGCCAATCCGACACCGGAGAAACCTTTTGTATTGGGATGTCCCACCGGCTCATCACCGCTGGGCATGTACAAGGAGTTGATTGACCTGAACAAGGCCGGAGTCATTTCTTTCCAAAATGTGGTGACTTTCAACATGGACGAATACGTGGGCTTGCCTAAGGAACATCCTGAAAGTTACTACTCTTTCATGTGGAATAACTTCTTCAGCCACATTGACATTAAGCCTGAAAACACCAATATCCTGAACGGAAACGCTCCCGACCTGGAGGCTGAATGCGCCCGCTACGAGGAGAAAATCAAGTCTTACGGCGGTATTGACCTCTTCATGGGAGGCATAGGTCCTGACGGCCACATCGCTTTCAACGAACCGGGCTCATCATTGGCATCGCGTACTCGTCAGAAAACGCTGACTACGGACACCATCATCGCCAACTCCCGTTTCTTCAACAACGATGTCAACCAAGTGCCCAAGACGGCTTTGACCGTAGGCGTAGGCACCGTGCTCAGTGCCAAGGAAGTGATGATTATCGTCAACGGGCACAACAAGGCACGCGCTCTCTATCATGCCGTTGAAGGCCCCGTTATGCAAATGTGGACCATCAGCGCTTTGCAGACGCATGAGAAAGGCATGATTATCTGTGACGATGCAGCCACCGACGAACTGAAAGTCGGCACTTATCGCTACTTTAAGGACATCGAAGCCAATAATCTCGACCCGCAAACGCTGCTCAAATAAGGGCTGAATATAAAATGAAGAATGAAGGACGTTCCCGGACGAAGATGTTTCTTCATTCTTCATTTTCAGTTCTCTATTTTTTTCATTCTTCCAACCACCCAATGCCTTGGCGTATAATTTCCGGTTCTTCCTGTGTGCAATCCACTACGGTAGACCCTTCCGTACCTCCAATGCCGCCGTCTATCACCAGGTTTACGACATCCCCAAACTTCTCGTCTATCAGTTCGGGATCAGTGCAATATTCAATGTCTTCATGCTCCTCGTGCGGCAAGGTCGTTGTAAGGATAGGAGCGTCGAGCAGGCGCGCTATTTCCTGAATAATGGGATTATCGGGCATACGAATGCCTACTTCTCTGCGGTTGCGGAAGATTTTGGGCAGCCGCGTGGTACCGTTCAGGATAAAAGTAAAAGGTCCCGGCAGGTTACGTTTCATCAATTTAAAGGTGCGGTTGTCCACCTTGGCATACTCGCTGATGCTGCTCAGATCGTAGCAGATGATAGAGAGATTGTTCTTCTTAGGGTCGACGCGCTTCAGTTGACAGATACGCTCAATAGCCCGTTCCTTCAAACCGTGGCAACCAATGGCATACTTCGTATCGGTAGGGTAAATAATGATTCCCCCATCGTTCAGAATATCGACCACCCGCTGAAGGTCGTCGGGATTGTTGTTCTTGCTGTAGAGTTTCAGTAACATATATTATTCGGCTTTTTTCAAATCTTTATCCAATTTCTTTATCTTCTGCCACGCTTCCTTGAACTTAGGGCAGAGGGCTACGGCCTTTTCATAATTGCGCATGGCGGCCTCTTTCATATCGTGCTTGAGGCATTCATCGCCCATCGTGATATACTCACGCGCATACTTCACCAATGTTTTCTCTTTCTCCAAAGCGGCGGCTTTTAAGATCCGATTCTCCTCACGCAAACGGTTAATGATGTCCAGCTTGCGACGGATGAGGCGTTGGACATTGGGCTTTTCGATGTCGTAGCGGGCATGTATGGCTTTAAAAAACTCGTCTAAGCATGTCTGGAACTCCCCTCGGTCGAATGCTTTGGAGGCTGCGGCATACAGCATGTCTGCTTGAGCCTGTTTCAGGGCACGGTCGATGGTCTGCCGGTCGTTGAAACGGTTGGCAAACTCCGTGATTTCCGGTCGCACGAAGACATCGGCCCGGCTAACAGGCTTTTTCAGGCGAATGCCTTCTAACGAAGTACAGCGGCTCAGCGCCACGTAAGTCTGTCCTCCGGCAAAGACCCCACCCGTAAAGTCAATGACCGCCCGGCTGAAGGTCAGTCCCTGGCTCTTGTGCACAGTGATAGCCCATGCCAATCTCACGGGAAATTGGGTGAACGTACCCAATTCCTCTTCCTCTACCAGTTTTTTCTCTTCGTTGTAGATGTACCGGATGTTGCGCCAAGACTCCCGCTTTACGTCACACTCACGCCCATCGTCCGTAGTAATATAAAGGGTACTTCCATCCATGTCAAACCCATTCACCGTACCGATAGTACCGTTCACCCACCTGCGCTCGTAGTCATTCTTAATAAAGATGATTTGCGCCCCAGGCTTCAGGACCAGTTCAAGCTGAGTCGGCAGACTGCTTTCGGGGAAGTCCCCGCGTATTTCCCCCCGGAAAATCTCCGGTTCTCCGGGAAGTTCCGCCAAGTGACGCTCGTTTATATAGTCCACATTATCCCGACGTGTGGCCAATGTTATGTACAGGTCTCTCTCTCTATCCGCCGTAGGAGATATGGCCACTCCGTAGCGTGTATTGAGCAACTGCAAGTCGGCAGCCCCAACTGTTCCCCCACGTATGTGGTCGAGAACACTGATAAAAGTCGGATCACTCTGCCTGTACACTTTCTTCAGTTCAATCGACACCAAGTCTATCTGTCCGAACACGCGCGCCGAAAAAAAATACGGATTTGGATAAAAGCGCGCTAGGATCTCCCGCTCGTCGCCCTTCACCACCGGCTCCAATTGGAAAGCATCTCCTACCAACAGCAATTGCTTCCCCCCGAAAGGTTCACGCAGATTGCGGCTATAGACGCGCAAAATTCGGTCTACCGTGTCTATGATGTCTGCCCGTACCATCGAAATCTCGTCAATGATAATCAGTTCAAGCTGTTCCAACAGTTTACGGTGAGGCTTGGTGTACTTGAAGAACTCATGTATGCGTCCCTTTTGCAGACTCAGGTTAGGGTCGTCGGGTAGCAGAGGATGAAAAGGCAACTTGAAGAAACTATGCAGCGTAGATCCTCCCGCGTTAATGGCGGCAATGCCCGTAGGAGCCAGCACCACGTATTTCTTTTTCACGTTATCCGTGACGTAGCGCAAGAAGGTTGATTTGCCCGTACCCGCTTTTCCCGTCAAAAAGAGCGATTGGCGGGTATACTTCACGAGGTTCAGCGCATCCTGGAACTCATGGTTGTCAGTATCGGGAACAAAAGTCAAAAAGCTATATTTTAATGATTCATGTTATGAAAGTGCAAAATTACCTAAAAACGAAGACATTTTCCGCTTTGAGAACAACAAAATTTCATTTCCACCTACTCTACCTAATATCTACCTAATATCTATCAACTTATGCGTCTGCAAACTGAGCCGCCATCGGGGATGAGCCAATACGCAGGCCACAGTCTCTGCCGTATTTTGGCACGAACAAGGTTGCAGAAAGAAATGAGTGGCAGGCAACTGCTCGTAAGGGGCAAGCGCCTGCCCCTGATACACCACCTTCACTTCATCCATCCGGGCAAGCCTCAACGCCCCACCCTGTTTGGGCGAACACGTCACCCAATCGATGCCGGGAGGCAACGGACAAGTGCCGTTCGTCTCAATACAGACATACTTTCCCGCCCGATGAAGCGCATCTACCAACGCATCATCTATCCACAACGAAGGCTCTCCACCGGTCAAAACAACCATACGGGCGGGGTATTTCCCAATCTCGGCCAAAATATCTTCATCGCTCATCTTCACGCCATCCTCATGACGAGTATCACAAAAGGAGCACTTCAGGTTACAGCCGGAGAAGCGCACAAACACCGCCGGAGTGCCCGTGTGATACCCTTCGCCTTGCAGACTATAGAATATCTCATTAATCTTTCTCATACACCGCTATATTAGTCTCTGACTCTTGCACCTCTACTCTAAAACAAGCAGGTATCTGCTCGCATACCCAACGGGCAATGTTTTCCGCGGTAGGATTGAAAGGAAGCACTTCGTTAAGATTCTTATGGTCAAGCTTGCCTTTCACCACATTCTTGATATGACTGAAATCCACGACCATGCCGTCAGCGTTCAGTTCGCGCGAACGGCAATAAACTGTGATAACCCAATTGTGACCATGCAGATTCTCACATTTGCTGGGATAAGACAGGCGCAAGCTATGGGCAGCTGACACCTCCATACGTTTGATAACTGTGTACATACAAAAAAAACTTATTCTAACCGTTTTTACGCACCTAATGTCACCTCGATGCGGCGCAAAATTACAAATTTCTTTGTTATTCCTTCCATATAAATGGCACGAAACTCCTCGACATATTCCTAAATACCCTCGCATGAACATCCGAAGTGGACTTATTTAACTCCCTTCGACATGCTCATATATTAATATAAGTATAGTTCTATCCTTTTTATACAAGTTTCTATCATATCAGCGGCATTTCGAAATTAATGTTATAGATTATTTCAAACAGGTTACAAAACGCTTACAAAACGCCCTATACGCCGACTCTTTTTTGACGCAGGTCAAAAAAGAAAAGAAAGAAGGACAGATTTTCAAGTATTCATTTTTATGTTATAAAACATGTTTTTATCTTTGCAGCGGTAAAAAGATAAAGACCTGACGTTAGGCGAGAGTTTTCAATAGGTATTAGAAGATTTAAGAGAAACAGAGAGTAGTTTTTAGGATTAACAAATTAAATTAATTAGGTATTATGAAACGTTTAGGATTAACATTTGTGGCAGCATTCTGCCTGATGGCTGCGTCTTTCGCAGCAGGTAACCAACCTGTCGTTGAGTCAGCTAAGTGGGATGGCAACATCAATGTGTCTAAATTGAGCCAATATCTGAAACTCAACGGCAAGCAGCAAGAAGAAGTAGCGAACATCTGCGAATACTTCAACGTGCAAATGTCACGCGCTACAAACGCCAAGAAAGACCGTGACGCAAAAGTGCGCAACGCAGTCTTGGGTAACTTGAAATTGATGAAAAAGACTTTGGACGAAAAGCAATACGCCGATTATGCCAAAGTATTAAATGCAACATTGCGTAACAAAGGCATCGAGGTGAAGTAAATCCGCTTCATTTCTTTGCGAACTTACAGAATAGGATAAAGGCGCGGAATTCACATTCCGCGCCTTTATTGCTTGTTGACGCCTTCTGTACAAAGAGATGTCAACACCCTAACCTAACACTAATATGATAAATGGCCACTTTGTACTTTCACAAGCAGAAGCGGTCTTGTAATTGTTTCTTATACTTTTTCGACACCAACAGTTCCGTCACTTGGTCAAAGGGCGGATACATCACGCAATGATTGTCCTTTATCAACATCAGATAGTCCATATTGATGATGTAGGACTGATGTATCTGTATGAAGTTGGGCAGGTTCGAAGTAATCTGTTCGGCCGTTATGCCGCGGCGCAGGGTCAGTGGAGCCTCGTTCGTAAAAATGACTTCCCATATCTTGCGGTCGGAGCTGTAACGGAAGAAACCTATCTCGGCCGAACGGAGTACCCGCATATCATTCGTAGGAGTATATACCATGAATGATTGTCCCGTAGGGACATGGGCGATGTTACGAATTTCTGGCTGGATAGTCGTCCGCTTTTGTTGTTGGCGGAAGCGCTCCAGGATGTTTCCCAACTCTTCTTCGTCAAAAGGTTTCAGCAGATAGTCGAAAGCCGATTCACGGATAGCCTGAATCATGTATTTGTCGTAGGCAGTGTAGAAAATCACCTTCATGGGCCATGTCACTTCGTCACGTATCTCCTGTAGGAGCTCCATGCCGGTCATATCGGGCAGCTCAACGTCCAGAAACAGCAAGTCGGGCTGTGCCAGCATAATCTGTTTCCTGCCTTGGCGGGCGTTGCGTGCCACGGCCCCGAGCAGAAAGTCAGATTGCTTGCCCAGCGAGGAACTCAAGTTCTCCAGCGACAGCTCATCATCATCCACGATAACCACCTTGTATAAATACATAAAAATAAAGCACTTGTTTTCTGTGGGTGAAGATAAAGATTTTCTTTGTGAGTTGCAAAACCGATAATGCCTAAAAATGGACTATGTGGGCAAAAAGCCGTACTATGATGTCGAAATCCGCGACTAAAGCGTCTATTTTTATAATTCGTAGCGATAGTTGGAGGGGATAGAGAAACAGACCCGGCACCCCGTTTCGCCATCCGGAAGGGTAACGTTATGCACACTGACGTCAATCTTCTCGCTATTCCGGCCGTTCAATATCTGAATGGTCTGCATGACCACCTTCATGCCTGTACCTGTCCCTCGCGCAGGACTGTCAGGACGGTATCCGCCCCCATTGTCGGTTATCTCTATACGACATCTTCCGTCCGCCAAGCGACAGATGTCAATCCGCAGATTGCGTTCACCGTCCTTCCCCCGGAGCGCATGCTTCAAGGCGTTTTCTACAGGTATTTGTATCAACATGGACGGAATCTGTCGTTCCAGGCACACGTTGTCTTCCACTTGAATTGTAAAATGGAAGTCCGGCCCCATCGTCTTCCGTTCCAAGTCTATGTAAGTTTTTACAAAGTCCAGTTCTTCGGTTAAGGTCACGCTGAGTTGTTCCGCCAATTCCAGGTTGCGCCGCATGAGTTTTACCAATAGCGGAAGTCCTGATTCCGTAGTTCTCCGTTCAGGGCTTGAGATTTCCTGGTTGAGTACATTGAATACAAAATGGGGCGACAAGCGTCCTCGTATGTTCTCCAAGCGCAAGGACGAAATCTGCCGACGGCTTTCGGCTTGCAGCAAAGCACGTTTTTTCTTGCTATATAAATAGGTAAAGCCGGCCAGCAACAGGAGTATGATTGCCACGACCCACACGATGATTTGAGATTGGCGCAGGAGCAACACTTCATTCTCGGCTTCGCGTATCTGCACCCGGTGAGCCAGCAAGGTAGAGTCTTGCTGATAGCGCAAGGCAAGGTCGGCCGTACGCATACTGACGCGTTCGTTACGGATGGAGTCGTCCAATCGGCGGCTTTCGCTCAGATAGTGGTAAGCCCGGCGATAGTCGCCTGTTTTCTCGCAATATTGGCGCAAATAGTTATAACGGATGTGAAGCATTTCGGGGTCAATGCCGGCAGGGGTAACGCTTTCCCGGAAAATCTCATGAGCCTTGGCGAAATCTTTTTGCAAGAGCGAAAGTTCGATGGCTTGAGTATCCAGATAGTAGAGGGCGGTCGTCACCCCCATTTCCTCAAAGAAAGGCCGACACGCCTGCATGCAACGCTGGGCCGAATCCGCTTGTTCCAGTTGCAGATAACAATCACTCAGGTTCAGGCGGGCCAAATTCTGCTCAAAAAGCATATCGGGATATTCCCCGGCCAAACGAATGACCAGCTGAAAATACTCCATCGCTTTCCGGTACTCGCTGCGATAATAATAGGAAGTTCCCCGGTTATTCAGGTAGATGTATTTCTCGTAGGGCATCATGCGGTCGAAGTAGCGGGCGGCAAGATTGAAATAGTAATCACACTGGTCAAAGTCGCGCAAAGCCACGTAAACCTGCCCCAATCCATAATAAATAGGATATTTATGGGCGGAGGAAAGTTGCAGGGAGTCACACAAGTACAAGGCCCGCCTGTACCAGGCAGCCCCTTCGTCCAACTGGCCTAAGCGGTTGCAGGCGTCAGCCAGATTAATCAGGATGTCCGGCACGACATCCATATGTTCCCCCCGCATCCGCCATTCATAGGCTTGACGGAAGGCATGCCGGGCTGAGTCGCTATACCCGGTACGCCCGTACAGGTTGCCTGCCATATTGAGGCAATCGGAATAAAGGTCGGCCAGGCGGGGCGACATAGGCCGGCTTTGGATAAAACGCCCGATTTGCCGTATCACCATCCAGGCGGAATCGTATTGGGCCGTTATCAGGTAAGTCTTCAACGTCATGCCCAAATAAAGATGGCGTACCAGGCTATCTTTTACACCGTCCATCCGCGCCTGCGCCTTGCCCCTAAGCGAACGGGGAGCCAAGGCGACGGAATCGATGTTTTCCGCGAAAAAGCGTTCGTAAGCCACCATCTCGGAGGAAACGGCAGGTGATGGATGACGCCGGCAGGAAGAGACGCACAAGAGTAAACCGCATAAAAGGATTGCCCATCCACCCCGGAACAGGCTTCTGCGGGAACTCGCGTGTCTTTGCCTTCTCTTCATCTACTCTTCTTTATAGGATTTGATGGGGCAAAGTTAACCATTGTAACAGAATAATTCGTACTTTTGTCGCCGAATAATTGAAAATGAACATGAATCCTTTGGAAATAATCGATAAATATTACCCGGAAGCGGGGGAGCTGAAGCACATTTTGCTGACCCATAGCCGCTCGGTGGCGGACAAAGCGTTGCAGATAGCCGAACGCCATCCCGAACTTCACCTGGACAAAGAGTTCCTGTACGAGGGAGCGATGGTGCATGACATCGGCATCTTTCTGACCAACGCGCCGGACATCTTCTGCTTTGGCGACAAGCCTTATATCTGCCACGGCTACTTGGGAGCCGACCTGATGCGTGCCGAAGGTTATCCGCGTCACGCCTTGGTATGCGAACGCCACACGGGCGCCGGACTGACCTTGCAGCGAATCGTGGAACAGGACCTGCCCATCCCCCATCGGGAGTTAGTACCGGTCAGTCCCGAAGAACAGGTTATCTGCTTTGCCGACAAGTTCTACTCCAAAACGAAGCTGGACAAGGAGAAAAGCGTGGAAAAAGCGAGGAAAAGTTTGGAAAAACACGGTCAAGACGGGCTGGCCCGCTTCGACCATTGGTGCGAACTCTTCTTGTAGCAATCTAAAATAAACTAAAAAGAAGCGGTTTATCCGTGGAATTTATTTACTTTTGCCCCGTTCAAGCATATTATTGTATAGTTAATTGGCGTCATTGAAATCAAAAGCTACCATATTCGTCGTCCTGTTTGCGTTGTTGTTTCTTTCGGCCGGAGCTGTATCCCAGCGCCGGGGTAGAGGATTTACACCTCCGCCACACTCCAGCCGAGACACCGTGCAAGTGGGGGATTCCATCCTACCGAACGACTCCTTGGCCAACGATACGCTGCCGGCAGACACTACTTCCAAAAAGGAAGAAGGACTGGATGCCCCTGTGGTGTACGAGGCCAACGACTCCATCATCTTTACACAAGACGGCTACGCCCATCTGTTTGGCGAAAGCAAGGTGACCTATCCGGGCGTGGAACTGACGGCCGCCGTCATCTCCATGAACATGGACAGCAGCACGGTGTTTGCCCACGGTGTGGAGGACACATTGGGCAACAAGAGCGGGACACCGGTGTTCAAGGACGGGGAGACTCCTTACGAAACCAATACCATCCGCTATAACTTCGAAAGTAAGCGAGGCATCATCAGCAATGTGGTGACCCAGCAGGGCGAAGGCTACGTCGTGGGCAACAACGCCAAGAAAGGCACGGGCAACGAATTCTACATGAAGGACGGTATGTACACCACCTGCGACAACCACGAGCATCCCCACTTCTACATGCAGATGACCTACGCCAAGGTGCGCCCCAAGAAGAACGTGGTGACTGGTCCGGCTTATCTCGTAGTAGAGGACGTTCCGCTTCCTTTGGCGGTGCCGTTCTTTTTCTTCCCCTTTAACAGCAGTTACGCTTCGGGATTCCTGATGCCTACCTACATGGATGACTCCAGCCGCGGTTTCGGCCTCACGGACGGAGGCTACTATTTTGCCATCAGCGACCAAATGGACCTGAAACTCCGCGGCGACATCTTCACTAAAGGCTCGTGGGCGCTCAACATGGAGAGCAACTACGCCAAGCGTTACAAATATTCGGGCTTGTTGCAGGCCAGCTACCAGGTGACCAAGACGGGCGACAAGGGCTTGCCGGACTATGCCGTGAGCAAGGACTTCAAGATTGTATGGAGCCACCGCCAGGACGCCAAGGCCAACCCGAACTCCTCGTTCTCGGCCAGCGTGAATTTCTCGACCAGCAGTTACGAGCGTTCCAACATCAACAACCTCTATAACCCACAGGCCATGACGCAGAACACCAAGACCTCGAGTATCAGCTACTCGCGCACGTTCCCCGACATCGGCCTGACCATCGCGGCCACTTCGAACATCGCCCAGACTATGCGCGACTCTTCCATCTCGCTCACCTTGCCGGACGTAAATATCTCGTTGAGCAACATTTACCCCTTCAAACGCAAGAAAGCGGTGGGAGACGAACGGTGGTACGAGAAGATTTCGGTGCGCTACACCGGACGCTTCACCAACAGCATCAAGACGAAAGACAACCTGCTCTTCAAGTCCAACCTGATAAAAGATTGGGAGAACGGCATGCAGCACCAAATACCTATCAGCGCCACGTTTACCCTCTTCAAGTACTTCAACGTGACGCCTTCCGTGGACTATACCGAACGCTGGTACACCCGCAAGGTAAAGCAAGGATGGGACAATCAGCGCGGTGAGGTAGTCAATACGGACACGGTTTATGGTTTCCATCGCGTGTGGAACTACAACGCCAGCTTGGGTGTCAATACCAAGATATACGGTATGTATAAGCCCTTGCTTTTCCCCAAGAAAGAAATCCAAATCCGTCACATCATTACACCCTCCGTCAGCATCAGTGCGGCTCCGGACTTTACGACCGACAAGTATGGTTACTACGGTACTTATTATCGTCCTAACAACAACGGAGGACAGGACACGGTGCGCTATTCCTACTATGCCGACAGTCCTTTCGGCGTGCCCAGCGGAGGTAGGCAAGGAGCCATAAACTTCAGCATCTCCAACAACTTGGAGATGAAGTACAAGGACAAGAACGACTCCATCCGCAAAATCAGCCTGATAGACGAGTTTGGTGCCAACCTATCCTACAACATGGCGGCACAGACCCGTCCGTGGAGTGACTTGAGCTTGAACTTGCGTCTGAAGCTGACCAAAAGCTATACTTTCAGCATGAACTCCACGTTCAAGACTTACGGTTATAAGTTCGATGAGCGGGGTAACGTGGTGGACAACGACCGCACGGAGTGGTCCTACGGGCGTTTCGGTATCTTCCAGAACTACAGCTCGTCCTTCAGTTATACCTTCAATAACGACACGTGGAACAAGGTTCGCGCTTTCTTCAAAGGAGAAGACCCGGATGAAGAGGGAGCGGACAAAGAAGGCGCTTCGGGCGACGGGAACTCCGAGGAAGGCGACAGCGGCAGTTCCGGCATAGGCGGAAAGAAGAAAGAGAAGGCGGAAGTGGACGAGGACGGCTACCAGACCTTCAAGATGCCTTGGTCCATCAACGTGAACTACGGTTTCAGCATCTCCGAAGACCGCTCCAAGGAAATCAATAAGAAGAAGATGCGTTACCCCTATCGCTATACGCAGAATCTGAGTATCAACGGTAATATCAAGATATCCAACAAGTGGGCCATCAGCTTCAACTCCGGCTACGACTTCGACGCCAAGGAGATTGTGCAGACCACCTTCAACATCACCCGCGACTTGCACTGCTTCAGCATGTCCGCCAGTCTTTCACCCTTTGGCCGTTGGAAGTACTACAACTTCACCATCCGCGCCAATGCCAGTATCCTGCAAGACCTCAAGTGGGAGCAGCGCAGCCAGACGCAGAGCAACATCCGGTGGTATTAAAAAAGTGTTTCCGGAAAAATTGCAGACAAATGGGAATTATCATTTAATGTTACGTCCCATATCATTTAATGTCACGCCCCGTCCCCTTAAATGAGAGCGGCCTTCTGATTAAACGTAATTTGACCGCCTGAAAACATGCCGTATTTGAACCGGCAAGACAGAATGCTTCACCCTCTACACAAAATTTTCCGTTTTTAGTTTCACGCCTTCACATCGTTTCAACCTCCTGATTCTAAGCGAAATACTGTGAAAGATATATCTTTCACAGTATGTTTCACCGCCCTTGTGAAGGGTGCAAGGAAAAGAACGGATGTTTCACAACAGATGCTTAAAAGTCAGAAGGATATTGGACGGTGAAAGCGTGAAACTTTCACCCGGCGGATGCGAAAAATATCCTTTTTTTGACGAAAATCCACTCTTTTCTTTATCTTTTAATTCGTTCTTTTGGAAAAAGAAATATATTTGTCTGACCAAAAGATTGAATTTCCATGAAGAGAACGATCGCTATATCTCTATTCCTCTTACTCGTGTCGATTCCTTTCCACGCGACAATCAAAGATTTTAAAGTGTTCGACACTTCGGACGGATTACCGGACAATACCGTGAAGTGCATCACGCAAGACAGTTTGGGATTTATTTGGATGGGCACTTTCAACGGTCTGTGCCGGTTCGATGGGGAGGAATTCATTACGTATAGGCACAATCCGGCTGATGAAAACTCCATCGCGAACAACCATATAGAAGCCATCTTGGCGTCGGGTGCCGATTTATGGGTAGGCACGGAAAGCGGGTTGAACCGATATTCTTTCGAAGAAGATAAGTTCTATCCGTGCTATGTCCGGACTTTCGATGGTGAAAGACCACTCACTTCGCCTGTCCGGAAAATTATAGATTGCGGCGGGCAGGTGCTTGTGTATACAAGTGCGGGCGAGCTTTGGGCTTGTAAGGAAGGGCATTTGTTCACCTCTATTGATTTCAGGAAAAACCTGACTTACTTGGCTATTGCTCCTTATAAAGACCATCAGTTTTGGGCATATACGACAGACGGACTTTATTTGCTCAATGCGCAGAAAGGAACAATTGTCAGTTGGTTCCCTTCGGTTAATTCGTCTACTGTCAATTTTGATTTGTATAATATGTATTATAGCCCCACAGCGGAAATGCTGTTTGTCGGTGTCGGTATCGGATACAAGGGTGAAGCTTACAAGGTCTCATCAACAGGAACTGTTGAAAGATGGAATGATTTTAAAGTTTCGGACATCAAGGCGACAATTGATTATGCAGGGAAAGTCCTGTTCGGTACGGACGGGGGAGGATTGGTAGAGTGGGAGAGTGGTAAGTGGACTCATCTTGTTCCGCAAAACAGTTCCATCAGCAACGATGCGGTGCACGCCTTGTTCGTGGACCGGGAAGAACGGTTATGGGTAGGTACCTATCGGGGCGGAGTGAATCTTTATTCACCTTCTTTCGATAATTTCCACACGCTCAGCACGGCGGACGGTACGTTGTCACACAATATGGTTACTTCCATCTGTCCGACACAAGATGAAATTTACATCGGCTTGGACGGGGGCGGACTCAATGTTTACGATAGAGCCACCGGACAGACTACCGTATACTCACGCCGAAACAGTGATTTGAGCGGAAACAATGTCATGTCCATGTGTGCCGACGACCGATACGTTTGGATGGGCATCTACGAGAAGGGGCTGTACCGTTTCTCCCGTTCCACACATACTTTTAAACTTTATGACCTTTCTGAGATAAGCAAGAACCATAATGCCAATCAGATATGGACGATACATCGGGACAACAATGGACACATCTGGATATTGGGGCCAAGCTTGTTGGTATTAGATCCTCAGAAAGAGACATTTACAACGATAAATAATATAGTCGGGGCTTCCAGTATCGCATTCGATGGTGATACCGTTTGGATTGGAACGGGATATTCCGGTCTCTATAAATTGGATAAAAGGACCCATTCCGTTTTGGCTCATTATTACGACGGAGCGGAAAAACTTCCGCTGGAGTCCAACGATGCCCGTTATATCTATATGGACACGACCCGCAATTTGTGGCTTTCTTTAGATTGTGGTCTTTTCAAGTTGAACTTGAAGGACTCAGTCCTGACTTCTTATGCAGACAGGCGGGAACTTGCGGACAACCGGGTCGTCAGCATCGTAGAAGACGCCCAAGGCTATTTGTGGATGGGCACCTATAAAGGTCTGTATAAATACATCTCTTCTAACGACTCCTTCGTCCATATAGGAGGAATGGACAATTGGAAAAACGGCCAGTTCAACTATCACGCTTGCGCAAAGGATGACAAATTCATTTATATGGGATTCACCAAAGGGCTTATTTATTTCAATCCGGCGGAAATCCGGCAGGTTTCTTATAACAATCCCGTCTGTTTCCATGCGCTGGACTTCCCGGATCATCCAAAAGAAAGTTTACACTGGCATGACAAAGGCGAAAAGACAGTTACACTCCCCTACAACCGAAATTTCTTTAGCATTCGCTTTTCCGTAGCAGAGATGCTCGCGCCGGAGGAAATTCAGTTTGCGTGTTACATGGAAGGATTTGAAGAAGATTGGAAAGAAATCGGTACGGACAGACAAGTGTCCTATACCAACGTGCCACCAGGGAAATACACTTTTCATGTAAAATCGACCGACCTGTCGGGTCATTGGAATCCTGAAGTTTCATCTTTACAGATTATTATAACCCCGCCTTGGTGGCAGACGGGATGGGCATGGTGCCTGTGGACCTTGCTCATAGCCGGCGCGCTTTTTTCCGCTTTCTTGTTCTACCGCCACGAACTGAACATCAAACATTTGGTCCGGCTGAAAGAGATAGAGAAAGAGACCGCCCGAAACATCAACGAAGCCAAGCTGCGTTTCTACACCAACGTCGTTCACGAATTGCGCACGCCTATCTTCCTGATAACGGCCCCCTTGGAAGAACTGATGAGCGAAAACAAACGGACGGTTTCTGTACCCAAGTCCTACTTGTCTGCCATGTACCGCAACGCCATGAAGCTGACCAAACTCATCACCCGCATGATAGACCTCCGGAAGTTGGAACAAGGGAAACTGCAACTGACATTACATAGCCAAAACATCGTTTCGTTTTGCAAGGACTTAGTGCCCGACTACGAGGCACTTTGCCAGCAGAAAAGCATTATATTCCACTTCCTGCCCGAAAAGACGCTTATCAAGGTTGCTTTCGATGCGGAAAAGTTGGAAATCATTTTGTCTAATTTAATCTCCAATGCGTTCAAGTACACGCCGGAAGGAGGCAAAGTCGTATTGTCCATCCACGAGACGGCACACGAAGTAGTATTTGGCGTGGAGGACAACGGCATCGGCATCCCTAAGGATTTGCAGGATAGGGTGTTCGACCGTTTCTTCCAGGTAAATCCTACCTCCACCACTTCGACCGGAGACGGCATCGGGCTTTCTTTCGTGAAACATCTGGTGGAACTGCACGGAGGCTACGTATGGGTGGAAAGCCAACCTGGGAAAGGTTCGAAGTTCAGTTTTACCTTGCCTCTGACGGAAACAGCCGACGAAGCTCCGACGGAAGAAATAAAAACGCCCGCTTCCACGGCAACCTCTCCAACGCCAACAACGCCGGAAGTGCAGGTTTCTTCTCCCGCCGCCGGGCATACCATCCTGTTGATAGACGATGAGCCGGAGATACTGGAAATGCTGGAACGCTCGTTAGTGGAAGATTTCCGGGTACTGAAAGCCACCAATGGCATGGATGGTCTGGAATTAGTACGAAAGGAGCTTCCCGACTTGGTGATTTGCGACATCATGATGCCCAAGCTCGATGGCATGGAGTTTCTGCACTTGCTGAAAGCGGACAAGACGTTGGCGCACATCCCGGTGATTATGCTGACTGCCAAGATGGGCGAAGAAGACCAGATAACGGCTTTCGATAGCGGAGCCGACGCTTATCTTACCAAACCTATCTCGCTGAAATACCTCCGAAACCGGATTGATCATCTGTTGGCTCGTTCGGAAACGGTCAGCATCACCAACACATTGGCACAGAGCGAGAAGACATATACCAAAGAAGAGCAACGCTTCCTGCTGAAATGCAAGGAGATGATAGATGAACATCTGATGGACCCCGAACTCAGTGTCGCTTTCTTAGCGGAAAAATTAGGCATGAGCCACTCCTCTTTCTACCGGAAGATAAAAGCCATGACAGGCATGACCGGCATCGACTTCATCAACGAGTACCGCATCTTCAAGGCCGTCCAGCTCTTCAAGAGTGGTGAGACCAATGTCAGCTCCGTCTGTGTGAAGTGCGGCTTCAACGACATCAAGAGTTTCCGTGACGCCTTCAAGAAGAAAATGCACCTTTCGCCCAAGCAATACGTGATGCAGTTAGGGGAGAAATGATGCATCAGTCTTCAACGCGTGTTACCTGTTTGATGTTCTGTATCTGCTTCAGGTTATTGCAAATGGTTCTTACATCGTCCACATCGTGTACGTAAAGCTTGATACGCCCCTCAAAGATACCGTCATTAGACTCAATGTCCAACTTGCGAATATTGACGTTCAGTTGCCTTGAGATGACTTGGGTTACTTCGTTCAGCAGCCCGATGGTGTCTATACCATTTATATAAATAGTAACAAGGAAAGACAATTCTTTGTGGGTATCCCATTGTGTAGCGATAATACGGTTTCCGTAACTGCTTTTCAGTTTGACGGCTACGGGACACTGGCGTTTGTGGATGATGACGCGGTTGTTCTCGTCAATATACCCCAATACATCATCTCCGGGAATGGGGTGGCAACAATCGGCCATGATATAATCCTTGGAGATGGTTTCCTCGGTAATTTTCAGTATCTCTTTCGGATTAATCTTCTCAGCCGGTTTAGTCTCAGATGGAGCCTGTTCTTTACTGTCCTTACCATCTTTATTATCCTTTCCGCCTCCGAATGTGAAACTGAGCAGTTTTTTCCAGCTCTTGTTCTGTTTTTCTTTGAATACGTTTCGGTCAGCATCACCCAGCGTAATGCGTTTGGCTCCAATAGCAGCCAAGAGTTCATCAGGAGTATGGAAATTGTGTAAATTTGTCAGCTTATCCAAAGAAGATTCATCCATACGAATGCCTTCAGCCTGCAAGAAAGCGGACAACATGGTTTCACCAACTTTCTGGTTAGCCTTGTCTTCCCTGCGTAAGATGGAGGCGATTTTGGCTCGTGAGGTAGTGGCAAAGTTCAACCACTCGGGGTGAACGCGTTGCGACTTGGAAGTCAATATCTCAACTTGGTCCCCGCTCTTCAGTTTATAGCTTAAAGGCACCAGTTTATGATTTACCTTCGCTCCTATGCAATGGCAACCTATATCCGTATGAAGAGAAAATGCGAAATCCAATGCGGTAGCGTTCTGAGGCAATGTTTTCAGTTCGCCTTTCGGAGTAAACACGAAGATTTCCGATGCGAACAAGCCCAATTTGATATTATCCAGAAAGTCAATGGCATCCGGCTGCGGGTCGTCCAATATTTCTTTGATTGTCTTAAGCCACTTGGCCAATTCCCCTTCATCCTCGCTGCCTCCGCCTTCCTTGTATTTCCAATGGGCGGCAAAACCTTGCTCTGCCACATCATCCATCCGGTCGCTACGTATCTGCACTTCAATCCATTGTCCATTGTTGCCCATAAGAGTGACATGCAAGGCCTGATATCCGTTAGATTTCGGATGACTTACCCAGTCACGTAAACGGTCGGGATGAGGTTTGTATATTTTGGAAATGGCCACATAGATGTCAAAACAGTCGTTCAATTCTTCTTCCATACTGCGCGGAGTGAAGATGATACGCACGGCCAATATGTCGTAGATTTCTTCAAAAGGCACATGTTTGGTCTGCATTTTGTTCCAAATGGAATAAATGGATTTGACACGAGCCAAAATATGATATTTCAGCCCCATTTTGTCCAACTGTTCACGGATAGGAGCGGTAAATTCCTGGAAGACCTTGTCACGTTCGGCAGCGGTAGCGGCCAACTTCATTTCTATCTCGTGGTATTCCTCAGGATGTTCGTACTTGAAACTAAGATTTTCCAATTCCGTCTTGATACGGTTCAAGCCTAACCGGTTAGCTAAAGGAGCATAGATATAGAGAGTCTCGCCGGCAATCTTGTACTGTTTGCTGGGTAGCATGGAACCCAAGGTGCGCATGTTGTGCAAGCGGTCGGCTATCTTGATGAGGATGACGCGGATATCATCGCTCATGGTCAGCAACAGTTTCTTGAAGTTCTCTGCCTGCGCTGACGCCTTGTCGCCAAAGATACCGCCGGAGATTTTAGTCAGTCCGTCCACAATTTGCGCAATCTTGTGCCCGAAGATATTTTCAATGTCCTCGACCGTATAGTCCGTATCTTCTACTACATCGTGCAACAGAGCGGCGCAAATGGACGTAGACCCCAGGCCGATTTCATTGCACACAATTTTGGCCACCGCAATGGGGTGCATGATGTAAGGCTCACCTGAGCGGCGTTTTATGCCTTTGTGCGCCTGGTTGGCAAAGTTGAATGCCTTCGTAATGATTTCCACACGTTTGCGGTGCTTGGTGTGAAGATAGTCGTTTAGCAGTTCCTGAAACGCTTGTTCTATCATCGCCTCTTCGGCTTTTTCTTTCTCTTTCAGACTGAGGTTCTCTTCCATATCCGTATCCATTTACTTCTCTTCCCGCAAAAATAAGCAAATTTTGACACCGGACAAGCGATTCTGCCAATAAAAAATAAAATTCTTAGTTATTATATATCTTTAGTGTCTTACCTGCCGTGATACGATTTCCGACAATGCCATTCCACAAACGGATGTCATTGGTGCGGACATGAAAACGTTCGGCAATCTGTCCCAATGTGTCGCCACGGCGTATTTTGTAAATAGTAGGCTTCCCTTTGCCCGCCACAGCACGCGGACGGGTATCTGAGACGGCAACAAGACGCCGGTTCTTGAACAGTTCTTGCTGACGGTGCGCATAAATAGTGTCTTGGTTGTCGATAAAAGAACTGATGGCGTCCAAAGGAAGGCGCAAGGTCTGCGGTTTAGTATGGCCGGGTATGACATTACGCTTATATTGGGGATTCAGGCTCTTGATTTCTTCCAAAGGCAAGTGACAAATGTCGGCTATTTGCTGGAAATGAAGCTGCTTGTCCACTTGTACCGTATCAGTCACCTCCGGGATGTTGGTTTCCATAGGACAAATGTTGTGCTTACAATAATATGTCATCACATAGTTGGCGGCAATAAAAGCCGGTACGTAACCACGTGTTTCGCGAGGAAGGAAATTATAAATTTCCCAATAGTCCGTTTTTCCACCGGCACGGCGAATGGCTTTGTTGACATTGCCCGGACCGCAATTATAGGCAGCTATGACCAAGTTCCAATCTTTATAAATGTCATACATATCCTTCAGGTAACGGGCGGCGGCCCATGTGGACTTGATAGGATCACGACGTTCATCCACCAGACTGTTACTCTCCAAACCGTATAGTTTCCCAGTACGCAACATAAATTGCCATAGGCCGGAAGCTCCGGCACGCGACATCGCCGACGGATTGAGCGCGGACTCAATGATGGGCAAATACTTTAATTCAAGCGGCAGGTTATAAGCGTCAAGAGCTTGCTCAAAGATAGGCATATAAAAGTTGCAGGCACTCAGCATGAAAGACACTTGTGTACGCAACCGTCCCGTATACTGGTCAATAAACCTGCGTACGATGTCATTGTAAGGCATTTCCATCACAGCCGGGATCCGGGCAAGGCGGTCTATGTAAACCGAATCACTGAATTGCGGGTTTTCCTGAGAAGTCTGGCAATCTTTGGCCGGGTTGATGTAGTTCTTTGCCTTCCAATCATTCAGCAAGCTGTCCAAAGGATAAGTCATGCTGAGAGGCAAGTCTATGGTATCCTGACGTTCAGTCCCATTCTCATGGATGGTGACGTTTATACTTTTTTGGGCATACACAGGAAGTCCTGCATGCAGACTCATCAGAAGTGCGGCCAGACCGAATAGGGTTTTCTTCATGGGATATTTTAAGATGTATTTAAACTTAATCACAATCATTTGCTAACAACATTTTTAAAAACGGAAACTACATTGTACGCCCACCGAATTGTCCTTCAACGAGCCTACATTGTTGCGGAAACCGTTACTGTGGTTGCTGATAACGGCAGGTTCCACTTTCATGCTCAAATCTGGTGTAATATCAAAGTTGGACAGTTCAGCATCCACGTAAGCATCGATAACTGATATCAGATAAACACCTATGGTGGCAAAAATACTCAAATCGCGCCAACGGCGGTACGTGTCCTTTCGTCTTCGTAATGTTTCGGTAACTTGTGTTTTCCCTACCCGGTCCAGATAGCCCGGTGGCAACAAGTCGGTGATGCTGGTTGCGTTCCAATTTTCGTTTACAGCATCCACGTAGGCAGCCTGATAATCATTGTACATTTTCCCGTTCCACGTCAACGCGTATGCACAACCTGCGAAGCCACCATATATAATGGGAAGCTTCCAATATTTGCGATTATAAATCTGTCCCCCGCCCGGAATCACCAACGCCAGCCAAGTGGCCGTTGTAGGGTTAGGCACCCACTGCTTACGGTTCAGTTCGCGCGTCAGGCTGTCCGTCGACAAACCATCCGCTTTCAGTTCCGGGCTTTCAGTCAGTTCTTGAAGATGTCTGTAGTTTTCCTCCGAAATGCTGTCCGCTATAGCAGCTTCGCCTTGCACGTTGGCCAGACTGTCCGAGGATGCGACAACAAGCGGACGGCCTATCCGCGCAGAGTCCTTGGTCACTACATGCGCACGTTTGGAGGCGGCACGCGAAAGTTCCTGTCCACAAACGATGATTCCTGCCGCTTGCACGAAACACAACAGCAGGATGCTCAAGAAGCGGTATATGTACGTTTTCCCCATCATTTGTTTCTTAGCGCATCAAGGATTCCAATGATACGTTCCAGTTCTTCTTCATTATTGAACGGTATACTGATTTTTCCTTTTCCCTTCTCCGAACAGGTCAGTTGTACTTTTGTGTCAAAGAAATGTGACAGCTGTTGTTTCAACAGATTGAACTCTTCAGGCAGTTTGCCGCGTTTGGGCGCAATCTTACGGTTACCACTCTTAATCGTCTCGCCTTCACTCAACGATTTTACGATTTCCTCTACCTTACGTACCGAATAGCCGTGCTCCAAAATCTCTTCATAAACTTTCACTTGCAATTTCGGATTGTCCAACGCCACCAACGCCCGGGCGTGTCCCATGTCTATCAGTTTGTTTTGCAACCCCATTTGCACGGGAGCCGGCAGTTTGAGCAAGCGCAGGTAGTTGGCTATGGTCGTTCGTTTTTTTCCTACACGCTCACTCAGACGTTCCTGTGTCAGTCCGTACTGATCCAACAGATGTTGGTAGGCTAAAGCAATCTCTACCGAGTTCAAATCTTCACGCTGAATGTTCTCGATGAGTGCCATCTCCATCATATTCTCGTCATCGGCTGTACGGATGTAAGCCGGAATAGAAGTGAGTCCTGCCATTTGGGAAGCACGGAAACGCCGCTCCCCCGCTATAATCTGGTATTCATCCTCCGAAACTTGTCGCAACGTAATAGGTTGTATGACACCGATTTCGGCAATAGAATCGGCCAACTCCTGCAAGGCGGTAGGGTCAAACTCCCTACGCGGTTGATTGGGATTGACACTGATTTTTGACAATTCTATTTCGTTGATGGAAGAAGAACCGCCCGTCTGCACATCGTCTATGGAAAGCAACGCGTCCAGTCCTCGTCCTAATGCATTTCTTTTCTGTGCCATAACTTCTTATTCGTTTTTCTTTTCTCGCTCAATCAATTCCTTAGCCAAAGCCATGTGATTTTTAGCCCCCGTCGAATCCGCATCATACAATATGGTGGGCAATCCGTAACTGGGTGCTTCGCTCAGTTTCACATTACGCTGTATGACCGTGTTGAAAACCAATTCTTGGAAGTGACGTTTCACTTCATCGTAAATCTGGTTTGCCTGTCGCAAGCGTGAATCGTACATCGTGAGCAAAAAACCTTCTATTTCCAAAGAAGGATTCAGTTTCGATTTAATGATTTTAATGGTGTTCAGCAACTTGCTGATACCTTCCAAAGCAAAATACTCGGCTTGAACAGGAATAATCACCGAATCCGCAGCCGTAAGCGCATTGACCGTAATCAGTCCTAACGACGGAGAACAATCTATCAAAATATAGTCAAAATCATCTTTCAACGGTGCGAGTACTTCCTTTAAGATTCGCTCCCGGTTTTTCAAGTTAAGCATTTCGATTTCAGCGCCTACCAGATTGATATGCGAAGAAATAATCTTCAGCGTATCAATTTCAGTATCATGAATAGCCTCGCGTACATCAGCGTGGTCGATGATGCACTCGTAGATGGTACATTTGGCTTGTTTAATATCCACGCCCAATCCCGATGATGCATTTGCCTGCGGATCAGCGTCTACAACAAGCACTTTCTTTTCAAGGGTGGCTAATGAAGCAGCCAGGTTGATGGTTGTCGTAGTCTTACCTACCCCACCCTTTTGATTTGCCATAGCAATAATTTTTCCCATATACTTACTTTTTATCGGCGGCGAAATAAGCGATTATTTCTGAAAGGGCCTGCACAAAAGCGGAAGATATTGCAAAAACGGTTGATAAATTGCCTTTTCTGTTAATAACTATCCGCATCGTCTCGGGCTCCATCTCTCCTTCAAGGTTTTCGCAGCCCTTTGGCTTTGTCGGCAAATATACTGATTAATATTGAAAATAGCCTGTTTTTAACCACTCCTTTGGAGAAGATTAATAGTTTTACACCTTTCATGGTGTCAAGTTTACGCCACCAAAGTTTCTACAAACTTCCAGATGAAATAGCCGCAAAGGATGCACTTGACGAAAGTACCCAACAGGAATCCGAGCAAAGAGCCAAAACCGGAACGCAAGGCGTCTTTCGTTTCGCGTCCGCCTAACAGTTCACCAATCACCGCCCCCAAAAACGGACCGAGGACAATTCCCCAAGGCATGAAGAACAAACCAATGACTGTTCCGGCCAGGCAGCCCCGTTCTCCCCACCGGCTTCCTCCGCTATATTTGGCGCCCAGTAAAGGAACGAAATAATCAAGAACCTGGACTATAACGACCAAAACAAACCATACAATCAACTCGGTTGCGGAAAATTGCGCACGGTCGGTAAAGTGCAGAAGCAACATGCCACCATAAGCCAATGGCGGGCCGGGCAAAGCCGGAAGGATACAACCTGCCAGCCCCACCAACAGGCAAAGAAGTCCTAAAATGACAAGTAGAATGTCAGCCATGGTCCTATCTCTATTCTTTATAATTCGAGACAAAGATAAGAACTGCTTGTGAATAATCAAATATCCAACATCAACTTTAATAATTCTGCCAGTAATATAGCCTCATCCTTGACACGATTAGTAATCGTACAGCATGACGATTAGTAATCGTACAGCATGACGATTAGTAATCGTGCAGCGTGACGATTAGTAATCGTACAAGGAAGCAAGCTGTCTTCCGTGCGCGAAGAAGACAACTAAAAAAGGCTGTCTGCCAAGCAAACAGCCTTTTTAAAGTTATAGTCTAAACTACGTTAGTCGTTACGCTCAACGGAAGAGTAGTTTATCTTCAACGCATACGCTCTACGGAGCGCTTCCTTAATCTCGGTAACGATACCCATCCGGGTGTCCTGGTCGATTTTCAGTGAAACAGTCATGTTTGGTTGGTCTACCTCTTTCATACTTGCACGCTCACCGATGACGTAGTCCTGAACTTCAGACACTTCGGCAAAGGCATCGTTCAACTGAATACGGCTTTCTTCACCCAATTGTTTACGAAACTCTTTAGTCGGTTTACCTACATAGATAAACGTTACCAACGATTTTTTCTCCAGTTTTTCCAATTCTGTGGCAGCCGGAGCTCTAAACTCCACCTTCAAAGTCACCTCACGCATGGTCGTTACAATCATGAAGAAGAACAACAACGTGAAAATAAGGTCAGGCAATGAAGAGGTATTCAATGCCGGCATACCGCGCTTACCTGTTTTATTAAATTTTCCCATTACTTTTGTTCTCCATACTTTTTAGGTTCTGCCTCAGAAATCACCTGAGGATAAATCTTACGTATTGCTTCCTGTTGACTTTCATTCAAGTCTGCGTAATTTACCTGCCACTTTGACTGTGCCAGTTCGTCACGCAACTCATTGTAGGCTGCTACCAGTTCGTTTTGAACGGCGATATAAGTCTTATAGGACGTACCGCGGTCGCAACGCAAAGATATTACATGATTCTTTGTAATTCTTTGAGTTCCAAAGAAAGGAACTTCTTCTGCCACCTTTTCCGGTAACTTTTCATCATCGTTCGGGTTGGCAATGAATTCTTTGGCTTTATCGCGTAGCTGGTCAACAGAAAGATAACTATCGCCCACCATCAACTGGTCCTGGAAGTTGACGAACACCTGCAAGATGTTGCGTTCCTTGATGTCTACATCTTCTTTTTTCTGGTTCTCCTGAGGAGGTTCGGGCAAACGTCTTGCCAAACCACGGTCGGTATCCATAGAAGTCGTAAGCAAGAAGAACAGCAGCAAGATGAAAGCCATATCCGCCGTAGAACTTGAGTTGATTTCGGGAACGTCTCTTTTCTTTCTAGCCATATTAAATTCCTCTAATCTTGATTATTTGATTTTCTTTGAGATGCCAAATCCCAACATCAGCAAAATCATTGCACCTACTTCAATGTAAATAGTGTACAAGAACATATCAGTTACTTTCAACCAAGAGGGAACATTTTCTGTTCCTTCGTATCCCGGTATATCCAATATTTCTGTACTACCTGCAGCCCAAGTAATGACAAGGACTAATACAAGGGCAACGACACCTACCAAAGATTTAAGAGCAGTCTTAGGAGAATCAGCGAACGTTGAGCCAAACTGATAAACCACGCCGATAACAATCGCCACAACTCCCAATACAAACAAAATATAATTCCAATACAGGATAGCGTCCGTATAGAGCGGCTCCGACAGTGACGGGTCTGCCACTACACGCTGATCCATGGGGGTCTCTCCTCCGAAGAAGAACAAGCCCAGGATGACCAGTGTAATGAGGAGCATTACAGACAGGATGAGTCCTGAAACTCTTTGTATTTTAAATTTTTTCATCTTGCAATAAGATTATTATTTTTTGTACTTCAGTTCATATTTAACAACCATATCCAACAATGTTACAGAAGAGTCTTCCATATCACTGGTCAGAGCTTCAATCTTAGACAAGATGTAGTTGTAGAATACCTGCAGAATCAAGGCTGCAATCAAACCGAAGATAGTCGTAATCAAGGCCACTTTCATACCACCTGCAACAACCGTCGGAGAGATATCACCTACCTGCTGGATTTTATCGAATGCCTGCACCATACCAATCACAGTTCCCAAGAATCCCAAAGACGGGCTCATCGCGATGAACAGCGTAATCCAAGAGCAACCTTTTTCCAAATAACCGGCTTGTACGCCACCGTAAGATACAACAGACTTCTCAACAACGTCCAAACCTTGATCCAATCTCATCAAGCCTTGATAGTAGATAGAAGCGATAGGACCGCGAGTGTTACGTGCGATATCCTTAGCACCTTCTACATCACCTTTTTCCATAGCAGCTTCGATAGAAGCAACGAACTTCTTCGTGTTGATTTCGGCCAAGCTCAAGTAAATGATACGCTCAATGCAGAATGCAAGACCAATCACCAAAGCAATAGAGATAAAGCTCATGAAGAATGCAGAACCTTCGATGTACTTAATCTTCAATTCTTTGTGAATACCGCCACTCTCAGCAGGAGCGACAGTTTCAGTTTGACCGGCAGCAGGAGCATCCTGGGCCTGAGCCAATTGAGTTGAGCCAAATGTCAAGGCTCCCATCACAGCAACAATTGCAAATAACTTTTTCATTGTGTGTCTAATTTTTTAAGATTAATTAATTGAATTACTTATGATATTTATTTATTGTTTCCTTTTCATTCACTTCATGTTTTCCACTTCGCGGAGAGAGGGGGATTCGAACCCCCGATACCCTTTAGGAGTATACACGCTTTCCAGGCGTGCCTCTTCAACCACTCGAGCATCTCTCCTTTTTCTTTTGTGAGCCGCTTTTCTCTTCGTTTTTACGACCCTCGAATGTTTTCAGCTACAAATGTATTCTTTTTTTTGTTCTCACGTTACATTCTTTGCTTTAAATCTTTGAGAAAGCACCAAAATTAATAAACTTTAAAACCTTTGCGCCCTTATTGGGGCATTCCGAACACTTTTAAAGCGGTTTCAGAAGTAACAACTGAGACTTCTTCGGGAGAAAGCCCATATACTTCGGCAACCTTCATTAAGGTATATTTTATAAAAGAGCTTTCGTTCCGCCTGCCGCGATAGGGGACCGGGGTCAGATAGGGCGAATCGGTTTCCAACACGATTCTTTCCAAAGGAATCTGGGAAAGGACTTCCGGCAGGGTCGATTTCTTGAACGTGACCACTCCGTTGATTCCTATCAAAAAGCGGGGAAACTCTAAAATGCGCCCGGCTTCCTCACGTGTGCCCGTAAAGCTATGGAAAATCCCCCGCAAGGGAGTGTGCCGATAAGATTCTAATACCTTATATATATAGGAGAAGGCTTCGCGGCAATGAATCACGACGGGGAGGTCGTAGGCCAATGCCCAATCGAGTTGGCGCTTCAGCGCGATTTGTTGCTCGGTTACATAGGTTTGGTCCCAATACAAATCCATGCCGATTTCTCCGATGCCTACATACTCGTCCCGTCGCGTAGACAACTCTTGCTCTACCATACGGAGTTCGTCCTCATAACCTTCATTGACCGAAGTAGGATGCAGCCCGATCATCGGGAAACAATATTTGGCGTAGTCGTGGCAAACGCGAAGCAAAGAGGCTATCGAAGTACTGTCTATGTTGGGCATAAAAATATGGCTGACTCCCGCTTCGCGGGCGCGCGCCATGACGTCCGGCAAATCGTCTTTAAAATCTTCCAAGAAGAGATGGGAATGGGTGTCTATCATAATTGCATACTGGGAAAGAGAGGACAGGATTTTTTTTCTTCGGCTTTCAATTTCTCGCTGGTACGGTAGTAGTAAATCATACCGTATTTCCGACACGCCTCCAACCGCTTTTCATTGGGGGTAACAAACTCGAACTTCTTTTCCACCTGATTCCATACGTTCAGTATCAAGGCATCCGCTTCGGGACGCATGGCCGACAACTCGTTCAAACTTCGTTCGGTAAGCATTTGCAGGTTCTTTTGCCGGCTGTAGCTTTCGTAGAAGATGTCGTAGTGCACTTTTACCTTGGCTATCGTGGGGTTGTAGATGGGGATACCGCCTTGGGCAATGCGTTTGTTCTCGCCTTCGATGATTTTTCGTCCCCAGTCGACCAAGGCCGCTTCGCTGGTAAGGTCGGGAATAGTGTTGCTTTTCGGATCAAGCCCATACAGCTCTTTGTGCGCCCTGCGTACCTCCGAGCGAATCACCGCCAAATTGAGCACCTGAATGAAGTGCGAAACATACAGGCGGGCGGTCTTTACGTTGTTTTGGTGCTTATGGCCTTCTTTCGATTGTTTGTCAAAACATTCCTTGTAATACACTTGCGCCGCTTCAAAGTGAGGAAGAAAGTTCCGCACCGCGGTCAACGTTTTCAGGTCGACGGGCATCTCGTAGAGGTCGTCGCTTTTATCGGCCATCTCACATACGGCTTTCAAGGCCCGCACGCGCGCTTGGTCTGTATTGGGCAATCTTCTGTAAGGCATGATTTAAAGTTTTAAGTTACAAATTAAATGATAATTCCCATTTACACCTCCCGATTCATTAATTGATTCATCAAATCTTTTAATTCCGCTTTGGCGGCAACCGGGACGCTGACCTGTTCCAACGATTTTGCGGCCAACGCCGTATAGTCCGCTATCTTTTGCAGGCACATACGGTCAACCCCAATTACGTCATAAAGTGACTTAACCGCGGCTATCTTCTCGGCCGGCTCATACTCCGTAGCATCCAACCATTGTTGAAGCTGCCGGGACTGATCCTCATTGGCGTGCTTCAAGGCTTGAATCAGCAGGTAGGTTTTCTTGTTGCACAGGATGTCTCCACCGATGTTCTTGCCAAAGACTTCCGGATTGCCGTACACGTCCAACCAATCATCTTTCAACTGGAAAGCTACACCCAAATTCATGCCGAAGTCATACAGGCGGGAGGCATCTTCTTCGGAGGCGCCTCCCAGCCAGGCTCCAATCTTCAGACTGGCGGCTAACAAGACGGACGTTTTTAACCGAATCATTTCGATGTATTCGGCTTCCGTCACATCGTTACGTGTTTCAAATTCCATGTCATATTGCTGTCCTTCGCAAATTTCAAGTGCGGTCAGACTGAACAAGTCGGTTACTTTCTTCAACGAGGAGGACGGGCAATCAGCCGACATAAACTGGTAGGCCAATACCAACATGGCGTCACCTGACAGGATGGCCGTATTTTCGTTCCATACTTTATGGACGGTAGCTTTCCCGCGTCGGCGATCGGCTTGATCCATCAAGTCATCGTGTAGCAGGGTATAGTTGTGGTAGACTTCAATGCCCGTGGCTTGACCGAGGATGGACTCCACATCCTCTTTGTATAAGTTGTAAGCCATCAGCATCAATACCGGACGGATGCGTTTGCCGCCTAAGGACAATACGTAGGACACGGGCGCATACAACCCTTGCGGTTTGCGAGTGAAAGCCAGCTCCGCGATATGCGTATTGATTAGTTCGAGAAGTTCGGAGGATTTGAACATAATAAAAAAATGATAATTATCGGGTAGAAACGAAAAGAGGCTGCACATACGGCAACCTCTTTTTTATTCTATTTTCGTTTATTACTGCAATCTGAACATCACAGGCACCGTGTATTTTACGCGCACGGGTTTACCACGCTGCATACCCGGCTTCCACTTCGGCATGGAGTTAATCACGCGAAGGGCTTCTTTGTCCAAGTAGGGGTCTACACCACGGATAACCTTGGCATCCACGATACTACCGTCACGGTTTACGACGAACTGTACCGTTACACGACCTTGCGTACCGTTCTCTTGTGCAATAGTCGGATACTTGATGTTCTTGCTCAAGAACTGCATCAAGCCCGCCATACCACCGTTGGGGAATTCAGGCATCTGTTCTACAACCTCGAAGATTTCCTCTTCGGCAACTTCCTCTTCTTCCTCTACCGTAGGAGGCACATAGGAGATTTCAACGGCCTGACCGGTCTCCTCTGAAGATGCAATCTGAGTAGACTCAATTTCCATGTCGTCATCCACGATAGTCAATTGTTCTACGATTGCGGGTGCTTCAACTGGAGCAGGCGGAGGCGTAACTTCCTCCGGTTGTTCCGTAATAGGAATTTCAATTTCCTCTTCAAACACGACATCGGCTACGGCCTGGCTTGTATCAATCTGCACGTCGCGTTCACTCCATTCGAAGGCCACGAACATGATAGCAAGCGTAATGACATAACCGACGAGCAGCCAGGTTGATCTCTTGCCCTCCAAGTCTGCTTTAGGCGATTTTTTTACTTCCATAATTTATCTATTAATTTTTAGTGTTTCTCATTGGGGGCAAATATAGCACTTTTCCCATGAATGCTCATGCGTAAATGCTTTTTTTTACACCGCAAACCGTTGCATTTTTATTTTTTTAATCCTTCAAAAGTCAACTTATACTTTTGTGCCACAAATGTAGCAAGATATTTTAAAAATAGCCTTATCTTTGGCATGTTTTTTTGGGAAAAACAAATATTTTTCATTAAAGCAAACCATATACCATATTATATATATAAATATGAAGAAAATAATTATCGCAATCGACGGTTTTTCCTCGTGCGGGAAAAGCACTATGGCCAAAGACTTGGCTCGTGAGATAGGGTACATCTACATAGACAGCGGCGCCATGTACCGTGCCGTAACTTTATACGCTTTGGAAAACGGAATGTTTGAGGCTGATTATATTGATACGGAAAGATTAAAAAAGCAAATAGAGCAAATCAAAATTTCCTTTAAGCTCAACCCGGCTACAGGACGCCCGGACACATACCTTAATGAGACAAACGTGGAGGACAAAATACGCACCATGGAAGTGTCTTCACATGTAAGTCCCATCGCCGCATTGGACTTTGTGCGCGAAGCCATGGTGACACAACAGCAGGAGATGGGAAAGGAGAAAGGTATCGTCATGGACGGGCGGGACATCGGCACAACGGTCTTTCCGGACGCTGAACTGAAGGTTTTTGTAACCGCTTCACCGGAAATCCGTGCGCAACGCCGCTATGATGAGCTGAAAGAAAAAGGACAACCAGCCAGCTATGAGGAAATATTGGAGAACGTGAAACAACGAGACTATATTGACCAAAACCGTGAAGTAAGCCCGCTACGCAAGGCTGATGACGCCCTGCTGCTGGATAACAGCTACTTGAGCATTGAGCAACAAAAAGCGTGGCTGATGCAGCAATATGAACGGGTCGTGGGATTAACTGCTCCGGCAAAGAGTGAGGAGAAAGATATTCGCTGGCTGCAACGCTATGACAACTTTCACCGTGCCAACAAACGAATATTGGAAATTACAGAATCAGGACGAACTTCAAGTGACTTATCCGAACTGGAAATGGAAGGATTAATCCAACGGTTCGAATATACGTTTGAATTGAGTTGGAAAGTGCTTCAGGACTTATTAAGATACAAAGGATACGAATTTGTGCAAGGTCCAAACGGAACACTGCAAAAAGCACTGGAAGACGGACTTATCACCGATCATGACGGATGGAGACGAATGGCAAAAGCCCGCATCACAACTTCGCATACTTATAATGAAGGAGATGCCATAGCAATCGTGCAGCAAATCTATGAAGAATATTCCGGCTTGCTAAAACAGCTTGACATACGATTGAATGAAGAAAAAATTAGAAGTGAAATGAATACGTTATTTTAACCATGTATGGACTAAGCGATGAAGTAAGAGAAGATATTTGCCGAGTATTTCGCAGTTTTCCCTCCATCCGTAAGGTCATTCTCTTCGGCTCAAGAGCCAAAGGGAATTATACGGCAGGTTCAGACATTGATTTGGCGGTGATAGGCGAAGACATTTCATTTAAGTTGATGTTGGATTTGAATTTACGGATAGACGATCTGGATTTGCTATATAAAGTAGATATCGTAGATTACCAAAAAGTAGCCGGCACTCCGTTAGGAGGACACATTGACCGGGTCGGACAGGTGTTTTATTCAAAGGGAAGGGAATGATTATGACAAAAGTAGAAATAGACGAAGGTTCAGGCTTCTGTTTTGGCGTAGTGACCGCCATACGAAAAGCGGAAGAAGAGTTGGCCAAGGGTGGTATTTTGTATTGCTTGGGCGACATCGTGCATAATAGCCGCGAAGTGGAGCGACTGAAGAATATGGGACTTATTACCATCGGGCATGAGGAGTTTGAACGCCTGCACGACGTAAAGGTGTTGCTTCGGGCGCACGGCGAACCTCCCGAAACGTACGAAATAGCCCGTCGCAACCACATAGAAATCATTGACGCGACGTGCCCGGTCGTACTTCGCCTGCAAAAGAAAATCAAGCAGGAGTATGACAACAACGGAGAAAGGCAAATTGTCATCTACGGCAAGAACGGACATGCCGAGGTATTGGGTCTCGTGGGGCAAACCTGCGGCAAGGCCATCGTGATAGAGAAACTGGACGAAGCCAAAACGTTGGATTTCAGCAAGAGTATCTGCCTTTATTCGCAAACCACCAAGTCATTGGACGAGTTTAAGCAGATAGTACAATATATCAAGGAACACATTGCTCCCGACGTGTCTTTTGAGTATTACGACACAATCTGTCGCCAAGTGGCTAACCGCATTCCCAATATACGCACATTTGCGGCAGCGCACGACTTGATATTCTTCGTAAGTGGCAAGAAAAGTTCGAACGGCAAGATGCTTTTCAGCGAATGCCTGAAGGTAAATCCGAACTCGCATCTGATTGACAACGTGGCGGAAATAGACAGTAACCTGTTGCACGATGTCCGCTCTATAGGCATCTGCGGCGCTACTTCTACCCCCAAATGGCTGATGGAGGAGGTGCAAAAGGCCATTCTCGACAAATTGCGGGACATCGGAGCTTAAAAAAGCACTGCAAAATTATGTCAGTTTATTCGTAAAAACCTTAGCTTTTCACTATCTTTGTCCCACAGAAGTTTGAACATCAATCATTAAACGCTTAATAGAATAGTTATGAGTACAGTTAAGTGCATCGGAATCTTGACATCCGGAGGCGACGCTCCGGGCATGAATGCGGCTATACGTGCCGTGACGCGCGCTGCCATTTACAACGGACTCTCCGTAAAAGGCATCTACAGAGGTTACAAAGGACTTGTAACGGGTGAAATCAAAGAGTTCAAAAGCCAGAATGTGAGCAACATCATTCAGTTGGGCGGTACCATCTTGAAAACGGCCCGCTGCAAGGAGTTCACCACTCCTGAGGGACGCCAGATTGCATACGAGAACATGAAAAAAGAGGGTATTGACGCGCTGGTAATTATCGGCGGTGACGGTTCGTTAACGGGCGCCCGCATCTTTGCGCAAGAGTTTGATGTTCCCTGCATCGGCTTGCCGGGTACCATTGACAACGACTTGTTCGGAACCGATACAACCATCGGGTATGATACGGCACTTAACACGATTCTTGATGCCGTTGACAAAATCCGTGATACGGCTACATCGCACGAACGTCTGTTCTTCGTAGAAGTAATGGGGCGTGATGCCGGTTTCCTTGCGCTGAACGGCGCCATTGCTTCGGGAGCGGAAGCAGCCATCATTCCGGAATTCAGTACGGAAGTAGACCAGTTGGAAGAGTTCATTAAGAACGGTTTCCGCAAATCGAAGAACAGTAGTATCGTATTAGTGGCAGAAAGCGAACTGACGGGCGGTGCCATGCACTATGCCGAGCGTGTGAAGAACGAATATCCGCAATATGACGTGCGCGTTACTATCCTCGGCCACTTGCAGCGTGGCGGAAGTCCTACGGCGCATGACCGCATCTTGGCAAGCCGCTTAGGCGCCGCTGCCATTGACGCCATTATGGAAGGGCAACGCAACGTCATGATTGGTGTCGATCACGATGAAATCGTCTATGTACCTTTCACCAAGGCCATCAAGAACGACAAACCTATCAAACGAGAACTGGTAAACGTATTGCGCGAGCTTTCCATCTAAGCAGACGTTGTCCGCTCCTTTACTATAACGTAAAGCGCATATCATTTTTTCCCGGTAGCAGAAAGAGGGAAAATGGTATGCGCTTTTTGTTGGTGAAATCGTGCTAAAGTCATAAATATTTCGTAAGTTTGTCCACAGACTATCAATCCATGAAAAAGATGAAGAAACAAATCCTCGGTATCATTCCGCTTACAGCATCTGCCTTCTTGTCTGCCGCCTGTGGAACCGGGCAGCAAGAAACTGGGGCACAACGCCCGTTCAACATTGTTCATATTATGACAGATGATCATTCTTATCAGACGTTAAGTGCTTATGGGCATGCCTTAGGCAAACTGGCTCCTACGCCCAACTTGGACAAGTTAGCCGCGCAAGGTATGCTGTTTAGGCAAGCGTTTGTGGAGAATTCCTTGTCCACTCCCAGTCGCGCATGCCTGATGACCGGTCTGTACAGCCATCAGAATGGGCAACGTCAGTTAGGCGCAGGCATCGACACGACCCGGACCTTCTTTTCGGAACTATTACAACAACAGGGTTACCAGACTGCGGTGGTAGGCAAATGGCACATGCAGTGCGAGCCAAAGGGCTTTGACTATTATCAGATATTATGGGATCAAGGTGAGTATTACAATCCTGAATTCCGGAGTAAGGATACGGATGGCAAGTATGTGAAGCGTGAAGGATATGCTACTCGGCTCACCACCGACTATGCCATTGACTTCTTGGAACATCGTGACTCCGGCAAACCTTTTTGCTTATTGGTACACCACAAGGCGCCCCACCGAAACTGGATGCCGGAAGAAAAATACCTGCACTTGTATGAGGATGTCGAGTTCCCTTATCCGGCGACTTTGTTTGATGACTATGAAACTCGTTGTTCACCCGCCCACACACAGGAAATGCGTATTGACGAGAACATGACATTGGTGTACGACCTTAAACTGACCGGACTAAAAGATATTCCTCCTTACAACCACGAATGGTATAAGGAAGGCATATTAGCCTCCATTGACCGCATGAACGAGGAACAACGCCGCTCGTGGGAGGAGGCTTATGCCGATCGGTACGAAGACTTCCTGAAGAAAAAGCCGGAAGGAAAGGATTTAGTCAAATGGAAATATCAGGCATATATCCGGGATTACGTTCGTTGCATCAAATCGATTGACGATGAGGTAGGGCGTTTGATGGCTTATTTGGAGGAGCATGACTTGATGAACAACACGGTGATTGTTTACACATCTGACCAAGGATTCTATATGGGCGAACATGGATGGTTCGACAAGCGGTTCATGTATGAAGAGTCGTTCCGTACCCCCCTGATTATCCGCTATCCCGGGAAAAAACAAGGGGTGGAAAACAATGACTTGGTACAGAACATTGATTATGCTCCGACTTATTTAGACATTGCCGGCATTGAAAAACCGGACTATATGTCCGGTTGTTCTTTGGTACCGTTGCTGGATGGGAAGACTCCTGCGGATTGGCGTCAGTATCTTTACTATCATTACTATGACTATCCGGCTATCCACATGGTAAGGCGTCATGACGGCGTGCGCGACAAACGGTATAAGTTGATTCATTTTTATGGGGACAAAGACTCCCAGCAAGACTTTGTGGACTGTAACGAGCTTTATGACCTGAAAGCCGATCCCAACGAGTTAAACAATCTCTATGGCAATCCGGCTTACACGAAAGTGCAACAGCGTTTGCAGCAGCAGTTAGATACCTTCCGTATTTCCTTGGGAGTAGATGAGTATTGAAACTAATTCACATACACCTTGGTAAAATAAGTCTCGAACAGCGAGCGGGCTTCTTCCAGTTGACGGGGCGTGTTTTGTCCGACATCCTTCAACTGATATTCCCATCCCATCGCTTCGTATTTATGTACTCCCAACATGTGATAAGGCAGGATTTCCACCCGTTCAATCATCCGGTAGTCTTTAAAGTGCTGTCCTAATGCTTCGATGTCTTCTTGAAAAGCCGTGTGCCCCTGCACTAACACGTAGCGAAGCCAAAAAGGCTTTCCGTTCGCTTCCAACCAAGCGGCGGTTCGCAGAGTCTGTACATTGCTGCATGAGGTTAATTGGCGGTGGCGTTCCTCGTTGAACTCTTTTACATCAAGCAGTACCAAATCGGCGAGGCTCAACAGCTCTTCCACCGAATTGTTCCAAATGCTGCCGTTTGTGTCTACGCAGATGTGGATGCCTGCCTCTTTCAGTTGCCGGAACAGGGGAAGTAACTCCTTGGCTTGAAAGGTAGGTTCGCCTCCGCTGAAAGTGATGCCTCCTTTTTTCCCGAAGAACGGCTTTTGGTTGACCGCCATGCGCAATATTTCTTCGGGAGCCGTCTCTTTGCTCTCGCCTTTACAGTCGATGGTATCGGGATTGGCACAATACAGACAACGGAAATTACATCCTTGCAAGAAGACGACCAACCGGATGCCGGGACCGTCGTAAGTGCCTAAAGATTCGTAGGAATGTACGCGTATCATAAAACAACGAATTAAAAAAAGCCTCTCCCCAGTCCTATGGAAAGGGGATGGGAAGAGGCTGGTAGTGAATATTTACCGTAGCTTTTTACATCCGTTCGTGGAAACTGCGGGAAATCACCTCCAACTGATGTTCACGGCTCAGCTTGATGAAATTAACAGCATAACCGGAGACACGGATAGTGAGTTGAGGATACTTCTCCGGATGTTCCATGGCATCTTCCAGCATTTCGCGGTTCAGCACATTCACGTTCAGGTGGTGCGCTCCTTTTACAAAATAACCGTCCAACATGGTTACCAAGTTCTCAATGCGCGTTTCACGGTCTACCCCCAACGATTTCGGTACGATAGAGAACGTGTTGCTGATACCGTCTTGCGAGTCGCGGTAGCGCAACTTGGCTACAGAACTGAGTGAAGCGATGGCTCCGTTCTTGTCGCGTCCGTGCATCGGGTTCGCTCCGGGAGCAAAAGCCACTCCCTTGGCGCGTCCGTCCGGGGTAGCACCAGTTTTCTTTCCGTACATGACGTTCGAGGTGATGGTAAGGATGGACAAAGTAGGCTTCGCGTGTTTATACACGGGAAGTTTCTTCAATTCTTCATCGAAATAATAAATCAAATCGACTGCCAAGTGGTCTACACGGTCGTCATCATTGCCAAAGCAAGGGAACTCACCTTCAATGTCAAATCCTTCGGTCAGCCCGATGTCGTTGCGGCGTGCTTTCACTTTGGCGTATTTGATGGCGGACAGCGAGTCTATCGCAATGGACATGCCTGCTACACCGTATGCCAAGTTGATGACCGGGTTGGTATCAACAAACGCCATCTGCGCTTTCTCGTAGTAATACTTGTCGTGCATGTAGTGAATGATGTTCATTGCGTCGTTATAGACACGTGCCATTTCCTTAAGTACCTTCTTGTAGTTGGTAAGCACTTCCTCAAAATTAAGCTCATCGCTGAGCAATACAGGGATGTCTTTCACCATGACTGTGCCCGTATTCTCACAACGTCCGCCGTTGATGGCAAGCAACAGCGCTTTCGCCAAATTACAACGTGCTCCAAAGAACTGGATATGGCGGCCGATGTCCTGATAAGATACGCAGCAAGCTATTCCGTAATCGTCCGACCCGCGAACTTCACGCATCAGGTCATCGTTCTCGTATTGAATGGAAGAGGTATCAACGGAAACCTGCGCGCAAAAGTCTTTAAAGCCTTCGGGGAGTTGCGGGCTCCACAGCACCGTCAGGTTAGGCTCGGGCGACGGGCCTAAATTGTACAACGTTTGCAGGAAACGGAAGGATGTTTTGGTCACCTTGGTGCGTCCATCGTTGAAACGCCCACCGATAGACTCGGTTACCCACGTGGGGTCGCCGGCAAAGATGTCCGTATAAGCCTGCATACGTAAATGGCGTACCATGCGCAATTTGATGACAAACTGGTCTATCAATTCCTGTGCGTGCATCTCGTCTAATTTGCCATGCGCCATGTCATATTCAATATAAATATCGAGGAACGAAGATACGTTTCCTAATGACATCGCCGCGCCGTCCTGCTCTTTGACGGCGGCTAAATAAGCCATATATACCCATTGTACGGCTTCCTGCGCTGTCTCGGCCGGACGGCTCAAGTCCAGTCCGTACTGTTCGCCCATTATTTTGATTTCTTTCAGCGCCTTGATTTGTTCGGCCACTTCCTCACGCAGACGGATGCGTTCGTCAGTCATCGGGCTGACAAGTGCCTTCAGGTCTTTTTGCTTGGCTTCAATCAAGCGGTCCAGTCCGTATAAGGCGAGACGACGGTAATCGCCGATGATACGTCCGCGCGCATAGTTGTCAGGCAGTCCGGTGAGGAAGCCCAATGAGCGGAACGAGCGAATCTCATCCGTGTAAGCGTCAAACACACCGTCGTTATGCGTCTTGCGGTAATGCGTAAATATATCCTTGACTTTCGGATCTACTTCTACTCCATTTTCACGGCAAGCCTTTTCCACCACCTTGATGCCGCCAAAAGGCTTGATGGCACGGCGCAGCAGTTCATCAGTCTGCAAACCGACAATCACTTCGTTGTCCTTGTCAATGTATCCGGGGGCAAACGACGTGATGGTGGAAACGGTAGAAGGGTCAAGCGAGCGCACGCCGTTGTTGGCGCGTTCTTCGGCAAGGGCTTCCAAGCACTTGTTCCAGACAGCTTTGGTACGTTCGGTTGGACCAACCAAAAAGGAAGCGTCGCCTTCGTAAGAGGTAATGTTCGTCTTCACGAAATCGGTAACGTTGATTTCATTGTTCCAACGTCCTTCTTTGAAATTCATTGTCATAAATAAAAAGTTTTAATGGTTAAGTAGTGCCCTTTCTGAAAAGGAGCTGCGAAGGTACGAAAAATCGGAATACCTTACAACTTTCTTCCTCCAGCTTTTTAATATTCTAAGAGGAAAGGACATTTTTTCTACAACCACTTCTTCACCTCTTGTTCCGTCCGTGCCCAAAGTTCCGCCATTTGTCGGTGATGCAGGTATTTGTCAGACAGGTGCTTGGGGTGGCAACTGACGTTCAGAGTCCCGGTACGTTTGCCAGTCTCTTCATCCAAAAGCAAGCTGATGGCGGTGGCGGCTCCCTGCCGGGGTGTGCGTATGAAGGGACGGAAAAGGATATCTGTTAAAGGGTCGAACCACATGTGCATCGTGATGATGTCTGTAGACACGATACCCGGGTCGGCGGCATTGACCGTGATGCCACGCTCCCGGACCCTTCGTGAGAGGTCGATGGTGAAGAGTGTCAAAGCCAACTTGGTATTGCTATAAATGGGGATGCGCCAAAAGCCGCCTTTCTTTCCTTTCCGGAAAAAATCAGGAAAGTCAAGTGTGCCGATAGCATAGGTACACGACACCATATTCACAATCCGGCTACCCTCCCCCATCAACGGAAGCAGTTTGCGGGTAAGCAGATAAGGTCCTACATAGTTGACACTGACCGTACGCTCCAGCCCGTCTTCGGTAATGATGCGGCGGGTCTCCATGGTCCCGGCATTGTTCATCAGCAAGGACACGTGTTCGCCTTTTGCCTCCATCCGGCGGGCGAAGTCAGCTACCGTTTTCAGCGAAGCCAGGTCAATGAATTCTATTTCAATATCCTGGTTTCCTGTATCCTTTACCAACATCTGTCGTTTGACTTCGGCACGCGCTAAGTCGTAACATGCCATCACAACCCGATAACCCGCCTTGGCTACGGCACGGGTGATTTCCGTACCCATGCCGCCATCGGCTCCTGTGATAATCGCTAATTTCTTTTCCATCGCTTACCCCCGGCTTTCTATTTGTTCGATTTCCTTTTTGAGGCACGGTGGAAGTTCTTCCTTCAGGTGTTGGTGGCAAGCCATGTCAATGGAGTACATGCGGGCGATGCAATAGTTGCTGTGGCGGCAATTGCAACGCGCCTTCTCCTCAGCGCGCATGCGGTTGACAAAGCCCGGTTCGTTGAGTAACGCACGTCCCATCTGTACCGCTTCGAAGCCTTGATTCAACACTTCGTCTATCTTCTCACGGGCTACCAGGCCACCTACGTAAACCAAAGGCATGTCGGGCGACTCGGCACGGAATTTCAGTGCATCGTCCAGGAAGTAGGCCTCTTTAAAAGGAACGGTGGGTATCATATACTTGCCTACCATGCGCACGCCGTACTTCAGCCACCAGCAGTTCATGTAGTAGGTCATGGTGCGGATAGGCATCTCGCCGCGCATCACGTACATGGGAGCCTTGCTTACAAAGCCGCCGCTCAACACCAAAGCATGGGCGCCCGATTGTTGCAAACGCCGGGCCACTTGCAAGGACTCGTCAATCTCCATACCACCCCGGAAACCGTCACGCATGTTCATCTTCACCAGCACAGCCATGTCATTTCCGGCGGCTTTCATCACTTCCTCCATCACCATATCCATGAATCGCATGCGGTTTTCCAACGAGCCACCGAATTTATCCTTACGATGGTTGGTAGAAGGCGAAAGGAATTGGCTGATAAGATAGCCATGGCCCGCATGGACTTCAACTGCATCAAAGCCCGACTTACGAGCCAGGTTGACCGCCTGTCCGTAAGCCCGCGCCATCGCGGGAAGTTCGTCTGTCCGAAGCCCGCGTACAAACGTTGGCGAATATAGGTTAAAACCGGTGCTGGCGCCTACAGGCGTGCAACCGCAGATGCTCTTGTGGGACATGTTACCGCAATGGCCTAACTGAATAGAGGCGGCGGCTCCCTCGGCATGTATGGCTTCGGTCAGTTTACGTAAACCGGGCACAATCTCCGGCCGCATCCACAACTGCCGGTCGAAGGAAAGTCCGCTACGGGTCACTGCCGCATAGGCCACGGTCGTCATACCCACACCGCCTGCGGCTACTGAACGGTGATAGTCGAGCAGTTGCTCGGAAGGTTTGTTTCCCGGACACATACTCTCGAAAGCCGCCGAACGGATGGTGCGGTTGCGCAACGTCAGCGGGCCGATAGTCACGGGCGTGAAAAGTTTGGATTCTTCCATACGTATCTTATTATTATGTTCAATCTATGCGAGCGTCCGTCCCATTAAATGAGGACTGCAGTCCCCTTTAAAGAAAACAGCAGTCCCCTTTAAAGGGACCGGGCTTTTCATTTAAAGTAAAAAAACGCTTTATTAATATATATAAGGTATAATACGCTTCCGTTGTCCCACCGCCTCTTTGCCAAACTCCTCGCAATAATGCTTGTGAATGGCGTTGGCACGAGGCACAAGGTTGGCCGCCGTCCACCATACGAACACCCAAGCCGCAGGCGAAGCTGTCAGCACGGCAAAGCCCGTCCACTCTACCAGCTCACCAAAGTAGTTGCCTGAAGTGACGTAGCGGTACATGCCTTTTGCCGGCAGGTAGTGGTGTGTGTCGCCCGGCTTACGCAAATGACGGATGACGTGGTCGGAATGTAGGTTGATGCCCATTCCTATAATGAAGAGGAGCAAGCCCGCAATGGCATGAGGCCGCAACAAATAAGCCGTTCCCTCGGCGTAGGCTTCCGACGGGAACCAGAATAGTCCGCCCGCCTGCATCACGCCGTTCAGCACGTTGAACACAATGCCCATCGCCATAATGGCCACAGGCATGCGGCTGCGTCCTTTCATCAATAAAGGGAAGACAAACGAGCGTTGCAGGTAGTGCAACTCGAACAGCAGTAAGAACACGACTTGGGGCACGGCAAGACCTACGCCGCTCCGCATCCACAGCCAGGCCATGACGAAGAACACCGGCGCTTCCATCAGCACCCAAGCCACTTTGTTGGGAATAGAGACGCCCCACGACGCCGTGCGGAACATGCCGTACCCAGCCTTTACAAAATAAAGAGCTATAAAGACTATCAGCGCCACGCCGCTCATCACCCACAAGAATGTATGAAACTCATGTAATGACATATCACCTTATTTTTAATAAAACCGCACAAAGATAGAGAAAACTTTGGAAGAACGATGCGTTTTTCCGATAGGTTTCAGCATTTTAGCACAAGAAAAAGGAAAGTTTGTTTTGTACTTACCCAACTTTTGCCTAAGTTTGTCCGTCAGAAAGGAGATTGACAGACCATGCATACATTAGAAACCGAAACATTGCGCCGCGAACTTCTGCGGGACATACTTGACATTGACAACCCGGAACTACTTAAGAAACTGAAACGCAGCTTCAACCGCATCCGCACAAACTACATGCCCCAAGTGGTCAAAGAGGACCTCACGCCCTATACGATGGAGGAACTGGAAGCAAGGATAGATGAGGCGGAAGCGGAAGAAGATGCTGGGACGTCTGCCGCATCTCATGAAGAGGTTATGAAAAGAATGCGGACCTTAGTAGCGACACTATGAAATATCAATGGAGAAAACAGGCTGAAAGGCAAATGGAACGAGAGGTGCGTTATTGTACCTACACTTTTGATGCGCATGTTGCACTGAACTTTATCGAAAGCATCAATAAACAAGTATTACTTTTAAGTTCTTATCCATTCATGGGCAGAGTAGAACCCTTGCTCACCCATAAGAAACGTCATGAATATCGTTCCTTAGTAGTGCATAAGCATTTTAAACTCATCTACTACATAGAATCCGTTCGTGATACCCTTTACATTGTCGATTTATGGGACACCCGCCGGGAACCGTCGGCATTGACAAGCAGATTATAACCTTTCACAAATAAAAGAACCATGAAACAGAAACTCATCCTTTTCATCAGCCTCTTATTGGCTTTTGCCTCCTGCGGCAATCCCAAAGTAGAACAAGACGCTCTTCCTCAGAAGACAGCCAGCTTCCGTACGGACGTCCCGCTCGATTCCATCATCTTGAGCGACCCTTGTATCCTGGCTGACGCTAAGACCCGCCAGTATTACATGACCGGCACAGGCGGCTTGTTATGGAAAAGCAAGGATTTGGCCTTGTGGGAAGGGCCTTACAGAGTGGCAGACATCGACACGACCTCGTGGATGGGAAGCCGTCCGCAGATATGGGCTGCCGAGTTGCACGAATACAACGGGAAGTATTACTACTTCGCTACTTTTACTAACAATTCCATTGCCATAGACACCGTAGGAAATAACGTCATTCCCCGTCGCGCCAGTCACGTCTTGGTGTCCGACAAAGCCGAAGGGCCATACCGCCCCATGGCCGACCCTACCTACCTGCCTGCCGACAAGCCGACACTGGACGGGACTTTTTGGGTAGATAGGGACGGTAAACCTTACATGGTCTATTGCCACGAATGGTTGCAAAACAACAACGGCACCATTGAGAAGATTGAATTGAAGTCCGATTTAAGCGGTTCCATAGGCGAAGGGAAATTGCTTTTCCGTGCCAGCGACTCGCCCTGGAGCCGTGAGAAGCTGGACGGGAAGACAGTGCCCAATCGTGTGACCGACGGCCCTTGGCTCTTCCGCACCGGCACCGGACGCTTGGGCATGCTTTGGACCAGCTGGATATTTGATGTCTATACGCAAGGAGTGGCATATTCCGAAAGCGGCACGTTGGATGGCCCTTGGGTACAAGAGCCTCAGCCTGTCACTCCGCCGAACTTCGGCCACGGCATGTTGTTCCGCGACTTCGACGGACAATGGATGCTTTCCGCGCATAGTCATCGGGTGGACGAGAAAGGCCGTTACATCCGTGTGCCCCATCTTTTCAAGGTTGACTTGTCAGGGGATAAACTGGCTGTCGATACGCTATCGCAATTATAATCATTATGTTATATAGATTCTACGTGCAATGAATACGAAATTAAATTGCGCCTCTTTATGCGCATCATTAGTTGTTTGCTTAAGCCTGGTTCATTTTATTTCCTGCCAGGAGGCGGAAGCGCCCGCGCCGGTCTTGCCGGTTCCTACTCCGGAGCAAGTGGCTTGGCATAAGATGGAAACGTATGCCTTTGTGCATTTCGGACTAAATACGTTCAATGACTTGGAATGGGGCTATGGCGATACACCGGCCTCTACTTTCAATCCTACGGACTTGGATTGCGAGCAATGGGTACGCACCATAAAGGCCGCCGGACTGAAAGGCGTTATCCTGACAGCCAAACATCACGATGGGTTCTGCTTGTGGCCTACGGCGACAACGGAATATTCCGTCAAGAACTCTCCTTGGCGGAACGGGAAAGGCGACCTCGTGCGCGAGTTGTCCGACGCTTGTCACAAGTATGGACTAAAATTCGGCATTTATCTTTCACCTTGGGACCGCAATAGCGCAAACTATGGTGAACCGGGCTATGTAGACAAGTTTCATGCGCAGATGGAAGAGTTGATCAGTAATTACGGCCCGCTGTTTGAGTATTGGTTTGACGGAGCCAATGGAGGCGACGGATATTATGGCGGCGCCCGCGAGAAACGTTCCATTGTGGCAAAGACTTATTATAAGTATGAAGAAGCACGGGAAAAGATAAAGTCCAAGCATCCGCAAGCGATGATTTTCGGAGGAACGGTACCCGACATTCGCTGGATTGGCAACGAAGAAGGTTGGGCCGGCGACACGCAATGGAGCATCTATGACACGGAGATAGCCCTTGGCAATTACCGCAACAGCGCATATGGCAGCGAACATGAGAAAAAGTGGTTAGGCGGAGAATGTGACGTTTCCATTCGTCCGGGATGGTTCTATCACAAACGGGAAGACCATCAGTTGAAGTCACTGCCCCACTTGGTGGACCTATACTATCGAAGCGTAGGGCATAACGCGAACTTCCTGTTGAACTTTCCGGTCGCTCTGAACGGAAAGATTGCACCGACAGATTCCATCCGTGCCGTAGAATGGCATCAAACCATTCAGAACGACCTGAAAACAAACCTGTTGCAAGGAGCTTCCGTGAAAGCCGACCATACACGCGGGAAGAAGTTTGCGGCATCTAATGTGACTGACGGCGATTGGGATACGTATTGGGCTACGGAGGACGGCGTGACAAAGGCTTCACTTACCTTCACCTTGCCGGAAACAACTGACGTAAATCGGTTGCTGGTTCAAGAATATATCCCGTTGGGGCAACGTGTCCGTGCCTTTACGATTGAGTATCTGAAAGACGGGCAATGGCTGCCAGTGCAACCGACGGACTCTACCACAACTGTGGGCTATAAGCGCATCGTTCGTTTTCAAACGGTTCATACCAGACAGATTCGGGTGAATTTCCTGGACGCCCGCGGCCCGCTTTGTATCAATAACGTGGAAGCCTATCTGGCACCGGCATTGCTGACCGAGCCGCAGATAACCCGAAACGGCAAAGACGAGGTAAGCATTCACGCGGGAGATGCGGGAGCGGGAATCTATTATACGGTGGACGGTACCGACCCGACCAAAGAGTCCTTACGCTACGAGCATCCTTTTGTCCTCAATCAGAAAGGAATCGTCAAAGCGATTGCTTATGATGCCACGTTCGACAAATATAGCCCGGTGTCGGCGCAACGTTTTGACATTTCCAATCTTTCGTATCGGGTATCGGATTCCAAAGCGGACGTGTTGTTCGACGGTAACGGTTATACGGCTTATTATCTTCCCAAAGGACAACGTAAACTGACAGTCCGGTTGAAGGAGCCGAGAACCATTTGCGGATTTCATTACTTGCCGGACCAAAACCGATATGCGTCGGGAACCATCTCCAGCTATAAATTCTACGTAGATGGGAAACTCATGTCGAGTGGTGAGTTCTCAAACATCAAAGCCAATCCGATTATGCAAACCGTCCGCTTTGCTCCGGTGAAAGGACAGACATTGGAACTTGTTTCGGTGAGGAACGTGGACGATGCGGAACGGACCGGCATGGCGGAGTTTTCGGTTATTACGGAATAAGACATACTATACCGCCATTCTTAAGAAAAACGACTCTCCGTAATGAAATGAACATGATACCGTGCCGCAGGGATGCGGCACGGCATCATGTCGTCTGAAGCTACTTGTTACGTCCATTGCGGGGATATCCGGGCGGAAGATAACAGAAAAAAATTCGTCTCCTTGCAACTTTTACCAGCCTCACTGCGTCTAACACACAAAGGACAATAACAAAAGCTATCATATGATGAAACAAATTCTACTAATCCTCGGCCTGATGGCCGCAAGTTGCCTGCCCTCGCAAGCGGGAAACCGTCTCGTGACCGACAGCGTGGACGGAAAGAAACGAGTCATTGAACTGCAAGACACCGTGGTGGACGGAAAAGCCGTGACCGACACACTGAGCATCACGACCTACGAAGATCCAACCCAATCTGTCACAAAAGAACAGATAGACAAAGTAACTTACCGCTTCAAGGGCGATTACCTCTTCGGACTTGAAAAAAATCTTTGGAATCTGGCCATCGTGCCCATCGTGGCTATCGTATTTGTCTTTGGCCTGCCCGCCCTGCTTATTTTCATCATCTTCTATTTCCGCTACAAAAACCGAAAGGCGAAATACCGACTGGCAGAGCAGGCTTTGGCAAGCGGCCAACAACTTCCTCCGGAGTTCTTCGAAGGCATGGAGAAACAAGATTTGCGCAGCAAAGGCATCAAGAATATCTTTTTGGGAATAGGTCTTTTCATCTTCCTGTGGGCCATTACTGAAAATTTCGGTTTAGGTTGCATCGGCCTGCTCATCATGTTCACCGGATTCGGGCAACTGGTCACTTACTACACCCGTCCCGAAAACCGTCCGGACATACACATCGAACGGGATGAGACCACCGGTCAGCGGAAAGTGAAAATAGGCGGAATAGAAATCAGCAACCGCAAGAAGCCGGAGGACAATAACCCGACAACGGACGAAACGCCGCATAACGACCCGCAACAATGAGCCAGCTCAACGACATAGCGTTGGTGACGCAGGTAGCGGTGTTCCGCAACACCCGTGCCTTCGACCAACTGGTGCGCAAATACCAGTCGCCCGTCAGGCGGTTCTTCCTGAACCTGACCTGCGGCGACCGGGAACTGAGCGACGACCTGGCACAGGAAACCTTCCTCAAAGCCTACACACACATCGCTTCGTTCAAGAACCTGTCCGGCTTCTCCACTTGGCTGTACCGTATTGCGTACAACGAATTTTATGATTACCTTCGCAGCCGGAAGGAGACGGACGACTTGGACATCGCCTTGGTGGATGCCCAGTGCAGCGTCCGACAAGAGGACATCGGGCAACGGATGGACCTGTACCGCGCGCTCGCCACGCTGAAAGAAATAGAACGTACCTGCATCACGCTGTTCTACATGGAAGACCAAAGTATTGAGAAGATTGCAGGAATCACCGGCTGCCCCACGGGAACCGTGAAAAGCCACCTTTCGAGGGCCAAGGAAAAGATGGCGTCTTACTTAAAAAAGAATGGATATGATGGAAAATGACGATACATTAATAGAAAAATTCTTCGCCTCAAACCGGCAAGAGATAGCCGACAGCGGATTCACCCGCCGCGTGATGCGCCGCTTGCCCGACCATAGCAGTCTGTTGGCACGCGTCTGGACCGTATGCTGCTGTGCGCTGGCCGTTGTGCTGTTTGTCTCGCTAAACGGAATCGAACTGATAGGCAACACGCTGCGCGAAACGTTCCACGGTATGTTGGAAAGCGGCGCCCAGGCCGACCCTCAGTCGTTGGTGATTGCGGGAGTGGTCCTGCTGTACCTCCTGTACCGGAAGATTGCTTCGCTGGCGTAAAGCGAAAGCACGTCAGTCCCAGCCGATGAAACATCCGTTCCTTTCACGCGTTGCCATGCTCCACAGTGGCGCATGTTATATGCACAAATCGTACATCCCACATGCACAAATCGTACAGAACCGGTTTCTAAGGAAACATTCCGCATCCTTCACAAGACAGAGATGTGAAACATCCGTGAAGGATGCATCTTTCACAACATCATCCTCAAAGTCAACCGATTACAGCACCGTGAAGGCGTGAAACTTACATCGGTAAGATTTGTGTAGAGGGTGAAACGTTGCGCCTTCCCGGTTCAAACACGTCTTGTTTCCAAACGGTCAAATTACGTTTAATCAGAAGGCCGTTCCCATTTAAAGGGACGAGGCGGCACATTAAATGATAAGGGGCGGGACATTAAAGGGGAATTTAGCGGGACGGAGCCCCGCATTGATTTCTGATTCCATCCATGGGCGGTCATTAAAAGCCTGTTTGCCCGATTTCTCCCCTTATTTGCTCGTTTTTCACCTCTTTTCTGAATGTGTTCAAGGTACTTTTGCGTCAGTGAATTGAATAACTCTATTGTTAAATTTAAAATTGTATTCCATGAAAAACGAAAGGAAACATGGTCTTTCAAGCAAAGTCTTGACGAGAGACAGACGACGATTCTTCGCAGGTCTGTTCTTCACTGTAGGGTTGACCTGCAGTGTTTGTTATCCACTCGACACGTTGGCGAATTTCAACCATCCGTCATCGGAACCTGCCACTCAAAACAATCCTCCCCGTAAGCGAACACTTTTGGGTACTGTAGTGGACGCTTCCACCGGCGAGACGCTGATTGGTGTGAACGTAAAGGTGAAAGGACAGGAAGGCGGAACCATTACAGACATTGACGGTAACTTCCAACTCGAAGTGACCAGCGACACAGAACTGGTTTTCTCTTACGTGGGCTACAAGACGCAGGAAGTTATGGTGGGCGACCTCGGTGTGCTGACCGTACGCCTGGAGTCGGACAACGAAGTCTTGGATGAAGTCGTCATTGTAGGACAAGGTACGCAGAAGAAGGTGTCCGTCACCGGTTCTATTGCTACGGTGAAGGGCGCGACGCTGAAGATACCCTCCTCTTCGCTGACGAATTCGTTTGCCGGAAAATTGGCGGGTGTGGTATCCATGACGAGCAGCGGTGAGCCGGGTTCGTCTTCCCAGTTCTATATTCGTGGCATCAATACCTTTGGCGGTGTGGCTACTCCGTTGATTTTGTTGGACGGTGTAGAAATCTCATCGGGAGACTTGGATCGCATACCCGCCGAGTCCATTGCCAGTTTCTCTATATTGAAGGACGCTTCCGCCACCGCCATCTACGGTAACCGGGGCGCCAACGGTGTCATGCTGATTACGACAAAGAGTGGTCAGGAAAATTCGAAGGCTACGGTCAACGCCTCCCTAGAAGTGTCCTATTTCCGTCCGATGAATGTGGTGGATTTTGTGGACGGTCCTACATTTATGCGCATGTACAACGAAGCGCAGCAGGCTCGCAGTTCCACGCCTATCCTAACCCCCCGCTATTCGGAGGAGCAGATACAGCGCACTGAGCAGGGTGTCAATCCGTATGCCTATCCCAATGTGGACTGGTACGACCTTATCTTTAAGAAAGGGAACTTCAACCAGCGCGCCAACATCAATGTGCAAGGTGGCGGTTCGCGCGTGACGTATTATATGAGCCTGCAGGCCAACCACGATGCCGGTTTGCTGGACGCCCCCAAGTACTACTACAACAACAACATCAACAACTGGAACTACAATTTCCAGAACAACATCTCCTATAAGCTGACCAACACTACGACCGTGGACTTGCGCATGATGGCGCAAATCGGCAATTTGCAAGGCCCCAATTACTCTACCTCAGATTTGTATAAAACCGTGATGTACGCAAATCCGGTCGCTTTCCCCGCTTATTTCCCGCAGGAAGAGGGTGAGGAATTCATCCGTTTCGGTACTACGGAACTGAAGCCGGGCATGTTCGGGCAGAACCCGTATGAATACATGATGAATTCTTTCAAAGAAACAAACTATAATACGCTGAATACCTCAATAGCACTGACCCAAGATTTGAAGTTTATCACCGAAGGATTGAGTTTCAAGGCATTGGTCAATTTCAAGAACTGGTCACAGTCCTACTACACACGTTCTATTACATCTTATTTATATCAGGTGAAGGACGGTTCGTATAATCCGGAGACTGATACGTACGATCTTCAGTTGTTACGCACGGGCGATGAGTACCTGACACAGTCCGGTGCGACGCGCGATTCCGACCAGACGTTCTATTTCGACGCCCGTTTGGACTGGAAGCGGAGTTTTGGCAGCCATAATCTGTCGACGATGCTGATGTACATGATGCGTGAATACCGGCATGATGCCCAACCCAACCGCAACCAAGGTTATTCGGGTCGTCTGACGTACGATTACGACAACCGTTACTTGTTTGAGTTCAACTTCGGTTACAACGGTTCCGAACGTCTGGCAGCAGGCCATCGTTTCGAGTTCTTCCCGGCGGCTTCTGTGGGATGGGTGGCCAGTTCCGAGGATTTTTGGGAACCGGTGTCGGACTATGTCAATCATCTTAAACTAAGAATGTCCTACGGTTTGGTAGGTAGCGACTCTTTTAACGGAAATGCCCCGCACTTCTTGTACCAAAGTGATGTTGTGCTGGGAAGTGCTTTCGGCTATTGGACCGGATTGCCGACAAATGAAATTTTTAAAGCAGGTCCGTCGTTTCGCATCTTAGCTATTCAAGACGCAAGTTGGGAACGCGTGAAGAAGTTCAATGTGGGTATTGACCTGTCTTTGTTTAACCAGGTGAATATCACGTTCGATTACTTTCACGACATCCGCGACCGTATCCTGATGGCGCGCGCTTCATGGCCCAGGCTGTTGGGTTATTGGGGTTCCACACCCTGGAGCAACATAGGTAAGGTAAAGAACCAAGGCGTGGAACTGAGTATCAATTGGGCAAGACAATTTGGTAAAGACTGGAGGATAGACTTGCGGGGTAACTTCACCTACAACCAAAATGAATACCTGTATGCAGATGAGCCAAGCTATCCGTATGTATGGCAAACTAAGACCGGTAAGCCCTTGAATACCATTACGGGTTATGTCGCCGAAGGGCTGTTTACCAGCGAAGAAGAGGTTGCGAACTGGCCAGATCAGTCGCAGTTGGGTGCCAGCATCATGCCGGGTGACATCAAGTACCGTGACATCAACGGTGACGGAAAAATTACCACGGAGGACCAGGTCATGTTGTCTCCTTACAACAACATCCCGCGCATCCAATACGGTGTCGGATTGAACGTCATCTATAAGAAGTTCGACTTCGGCGTGTTCTTCAACGGTTCCGCCAAACGGAAAATCACCATCAATTCAGGTATCGTACCGTTCCTGTCAAGCGGTGGAGATGGAGCTAATGAGACAACTGAGCGAAACCTGATGCAATGGATTGCGGATGATTATTGGTCAGTGGACAATCCGAACCCTAACGCCACTTTCCCCCGTTTAGGTACCAGCAATTCTGATGTGTCCAATAACTTCGTGACCAGTTCTTACTGGATGCGCAACGGTAACTTCATCCGCTTCAAGACGTTGGAGATAGGGTACACCTTGCCCTATTGCCGCATCTACCTGAACGGTGACAATCTGGCGGTATTCAGTCCATTTAAGTTGTGGGATCCGGAACTGTCGTGGAACTCCTATCCGTTGCAACGCACGTTCAACTTGGGTGTACAGTTTACCTTCTGATAAATACGATTACATTTAATACAATACAGACTATGAGAATAAAAAATAAAATTGATAAAATGGTGCAGGTGGTTTTGGTTGCTTGCTGCCTGACGTCGTGTAACTATTTAGACGTTATTCCACCGGCACAAGCGGATTTTGAGGACACCATGAAGGACGAAAATACGACTTTGGCTTTCTTGTACAGCGGTTATTACGGAGTTGTTTCTTCCAATCCGATTCCTATTACCTCGTTTGAAAATTCTACTGATGAGACGGCCCAACCCCAGTTGTATTCAACCTATCCTCAACAAATGGCGTGGGGAACCCTATCGCCTTCTTATTCAGCCGGATGGGGCGGCGAAGACTATAATATCTGGGTACCCAGCTATAACCATATCGGTTATGTGCATTATTTCTTGGACTTGATAGACGATATGCAGCCTATAGGAGTCACACAAGAGGACAAAGAGGAATACAAGGCGGAGTGTTATTTCTTGGAGGCTTACTATCATTTCCGGGTATTGCAGGCTTTCGGCCCTTGCCCGATAATTCCGGCCCGGGTAGATCCCAACACGACCGCTTCAGAAATCCCCGGACGTTCGCATTTCGACTATTGTGTGGACTGGATTGTGGATAAGCTGGATCAGGCTGCCGCCGTATTGCCCGCTACACGTCCCGACAATGACTTGGGACGCGCCACCTCCACCATTGCCAAAGCTTTGAAGGCACGTGTGCTACTCTATGCCGCTTCCCCCTTGTGGAACGGTTCTTTCCCTTATCCAAATTGGAAGAACGAGAACTACGAGACTCCGGGTTATGGCACTGAATTGGTCAGCCACACGTATGACGAAAGCAAGTGGACACGCGCCTTGACGGCATGTCAGGAAGCGTTGACTGCTGCGGAAGAGGCGGGCTATGCACTGTTCGATCTTGAGACTGCCAATACGAAGGCGAAGCGTGACGATGTGCCGTTGCCTTTCGTCCCGGGCAAGGAAGAGGATACACCAGAGAACCAACTCTTCAAGGAACGGGTGCGAATGTTTCAGTATTTGGTGACCGCCAACGAAGGCGATAACAACAAAGAACTGATTTGGGCGCAACGCATTACCGATTTCTCCAATAATGGTGGTAGTGGAGTAGAAAGTCGCCTGCCTAACAAAGTGGTGAAACAGAGCAACGGCGTATTCTCCGGAGGTTGGGCATCCGTAGCGCCAACTTTGTATTCGGCTCAGCATTTTTATACGGAGAACGGCAAACTGCCCGCTTACGACTCGGACTTCTATCCAGAGTCGGAATGGTACACCCGCTTTTACGAAGGTACTGAAAGTCCTGCACTGGCAACGGATCAGTTGGACAGCGAAGAGGTGAAGAACGACATCATCAAGATGCATACTCATCGCGAAGCCCGTTTCTATGCGTGGATAGTTTTCGATGGCTGCCAGTATATGACCAAAATCAATGACAGTAACCCGTTGTGGATCAACTTCAAAAATACGAATACGAATGGCTATAATGTAAGCAATGAACGAAATTGTGTCGGAACCGGCTATCTGTCGAAGAAGTTCATTGACCCGAACATCATTTACAGTGCCAGCGGAACCCAAACGCATACCGCACCCCGTATTCCTTTTATCCGAATGGCGGAACTGTACTTGAACTTGGCGGAATGCAATGCCATGTTGGGTAATACTTCGGAAGCACTTGCCAACCTGAACATCATACGCGAGCGTGCCGGTATCGAGGATTTGACGGAAGCGGACTTGGACGGAGAAATGGGCCTGATGGACTGGGTACGCAACGAGCGTTTTGTCGAACTATTTGAGGAAGGACACCGCTACTACGACCTGCGCCGTTGGAACTTGGCTCCCGAGATGCTGAAAGCGGGTGCGCGTTACGGATTGAACGGTTTATTAGTAAATCCGGGCTTTGAAGATTTCAATGTGCCAACCCTCATTGACCAGCCTTTCCAGTGGGATACTCGCTTGTATCTGCTTCCTGTCCCGACAGATGAGTATTACAGTAATCCTCAAATGGTTCAGGCACCCGGTTATTAATAAGGGAAGTTTGTTTATAAATGGGAATTTAACTGTGTGTTTATTTTTCATCCGCAGATGACGCAGACAACGCGGATTATTAAAGGGACTTCGCCTAAATTTTTGTCATAAGCAGAGAAAAAATATAAAATCTGCGTCATCTGCGGATGAAAAATCAGACAACACTCATCCCGATAAATTATCATTTAATTAGTAAGTAATTTATGAAGTTGAAATATTTATTAGTAGCGGGTGGCCTGATGGCGTTGGGAGCCTGCACAGATTCTGACTATGAGTTAAGTAAAATTGTTCCAGAGGAATATCACAATATATTGTACGTGAACAACAGTGGCAAACAGGCGTTGACTTTGTACGATACGGGAAGCGACCAGCAGTACACGGTCTCCATCATCAAGGCCGGTAGCGAACCTACGCTGACGGCTCATGCTTCCATAAACGTGATGTCGCAGACTCAGATTGATGAAGAATACAGCATCCCGGAAGGAGTGAATTATTCGTTAATCGGCGAGGATTGCTATTCGTTGGAAACGACTGAAGTCAATTTCAGTTCCTCCGACCGTTATAAGTTAGTCAATGTGTTTTTCAAAACCTCGCAGGTGAAGGAAGTGATGGAAAACAATCCGGACAGAGTGTGGGTTTTGCCTTTGCAGGTAACCAGTGCTACCGATTCCATCAATGCGGACAAGAATGAAGTGTTTATCGAATTGGAAGCCGTCTTGGCCCCGACAATGGGTTTTATAATGGCCTCCCCTGTCGAAGTAATTCAAATGGATTACAGTGCACTGACTGATTTCACTGCGGAACTTCCGTTTGGACTGAATGTGGATAACACTTGGGACTTAGAATGCTCTTTTGACGTGGACGAAGCGTATGTAGACGAGTATAATCGTTCTAACAGCACGGTGTTCAGTATGTTCCCCGAAGGCAGTTATACTTTGCCGGAAACTATGACATTGGCAAACGGCATTACCACGGATGAACTGGAAATCGGATTTTCCGGAAGTGCCTTGTCGCCGGGCGACTACATGCTCCCGGTCAAGATTACGGGTGTTTCCATGTTCACGATTTCTGAGTCCAATTCCGTTTATCCTTTGATGTACCGTATCATGGGTACGCAATTGGACCGTACGGGCTGGACTGCCGAAGCGACATCCGAAGAGACGACAGGCGAAGGTGCCGGCAATGGTGTCGCCGGATGTATCTTGGATGACGACGCGTCTACCTATTGGCATTCCAGTTGGCAAGTCATGGCCTATCCTCCGTTTGAGATTGTTATCGACATGCAGGCGGAACATACGGTTAGTCAGATTGCCTTGGCTCAGCGTTGCAACGGTTATACGGACACGGCGACGGGACGTTTCTCTATCAGTTCAGACAAAAACAGTTGGACGGAAGTTGGTCAGTTCTCCATGGAGAATGGGCTTGAAGAAACGCAGACATTCGGCGTGAACACTGCCAAGGGACGTTATCTGAAGATACGGATAGAGACCAGCCACAGAGACGGGTACGCTTCGCTGTCCGAGGTATATGTTTATGGGGTAGAATAAATATTGCTAAGTAAGTGTACAGAATTAACTTATACTATGGCACACAGATAACACAGATTTAACAGATGGCCACAGATGTTATTAAAAAAATAATCTGTGCAAATCAGTCTCGTCTGTGTCATCTGTGTGCTATAAGATAATTTTGATTAGTTACTTAATCAATTCTTTTTATACATAATGAGAAGCCTTAAAAAAAGCATCTATGTAATAGGTTTGTTATTGCAAGTACTTTGCTTTCAGACAGCCTGCACAAACCTTAGTGAGAGTCCTCGCGAAGTGACCAACATCAACAACTGTTGGAAATATGCCCAAGGCGATTACACGGGAGCCGAGCAAGTAGGTTATGACGACGGGAATTGGGAAAACATCGGCATTCCCCATTCCTTCAGCATTCCCTACTTTATGGCGAAAGATTTCTATGTGGGCTACGGCTGGTACCGGAAACATCTGCAACTGAATGAAGAGGATTTGACGAAAAAGCTCTTCTTGGAGTTTGACGGTGTGTTCCAGGAAGCGGAAGTGTTTGTCAACGGGAAACTGGCCGGCAGGCACGTGGGAGGTTATACGGGTTTCTCAGTAGACATCTCTGATTGCGCCAAGGCTGGGGACAATGTGGTAGCCGTCCGGGTAAACAACCTTTGGCAACCGGACGTGGCACCCCGGGCAGGTGAACACGTTTTCAGCGGAGGTATCTACCGGAATGTACGGTTGGTGAAGAAAGCACCCGTACACATTGCCTGGTATGGCACGTTCGTTACCACTCCGCAATTGGGAGAACAGAACGGCAAAAGTTCGTCGGTAAAGATTGAAACGGAACTGTGCAACGACACCGATGAACCGGGTACCTACCGCTTGGAAACGCGCATCCTCAACGAAAAGGGAAAAGAAGTAGCGGTAACGGAAACCACGGAAACATTGGCCGCCAACGAACGCAAGGTGTGGACGCAACAGACCGAAGCGATACAGAAGCCTGCGCTGTGGACACCTCAGACGCCCGTCCTGTACAAAGCTGTCAGTTCACTTTATAAAGATGATGTACTGCTGGACCGCATGGAAACTCCCTTCGGTTTCCGTTGGTTCCAGTGGACAGCCGACAAAGGTTTCTTCCTGAACGGCGAGCATTTTGTCATTCAGGGTGCCAATGTACATCAGGACCAAGCGGGCTGGGGAGATGCCGTGACGGAAAGTGCCGCCCGACGGGATGTGGCGATGGTGAAAGAAGCCGGCTTCAACTTTATCCGCGGCTCGCACTATCCGCACGCTCCGTTCTTTGTGCAAGCCTGTGATGAACTGGGTCTTCTGTTCTGGTCGGAAGCTCCGTTTTGGGGGATAGGTGGTTTTGGAGAAGACGGATATTGGAACAGCAGTGCTTATCCGGTGGACAAAGCCCATGAAGCCGCATTCGAGGCGAGTGCTTTGCAGCAGTTAGAGGAAATGATACGCATCCACCGCAATCATCCGTCCATCGTGGCGTGGAGCATGTGCAACGAGGTCTTCTTCACCGCTCCGGAAGCCATGGACGGCATGAGGGGACTGTTGCGGAAGATGGTGGACAGAAGCCATCAGTTGGACCCGACACGTCCGGCGGCCATAGGCGGCGCGCAACGCCCCATTGGGGAAGGACGCATTGACCGCATTGGAGACATTGCCGGATATAATGGCGACGGAGCCATCATACCGGACTTCCAGAATCCGGGCGTTGCCAACCTTGTTACCGAATATGGTTCTGAAATCTCATCAGACCGTCCGGGAGAATACAATGCGAAGTGGGGCTGCATCGAGCAGAACGAAGGCTGGAAAGGCTATCCCTGGCGCAGCGGGCAGGTCAGTTGGTGTGCATTCGACCACGGAAGCATTGCCGGAAGCATGATGGCCAAATTGGGTATCATCGACTATTTCCGCATCCCCAAACGTTACTGGTACTGGTATCGGAATGAATATGCAGGCATCGCTCCGCCGGAATGGCCGACAGACAATGCGGCTGCCAAACTGAAATTGAAAGCCAGCGGCACAACGGCAAAAACGGACGGTACGGACGATATACAGTTAGTAGTCACGGTGTGTGACGCTTCGGGCAAATGGGTCAGCCAGTCACCGGACGTAGAGTTGCGCATCGTTTCCGGTCCGGGTGAGTTCCCCACGGGACGCTCCATCCGTTTTGAGGCGGACAGCGACATACGCATCCAAGACGGGCAGGCGGCTATCGCCATGCGTTCCTACTATGCCGGCAAGACGGTGGTGGAAGCCGTCTCCGAGGGACTGGAGCCGGCACGAGTGACAATCCGTTTCGAAGGAGAGACAGAATACCAAGAAGGAGTGACTCCAATAGCAGAACGACCCTACAAACGCTATGTACGTGAAGGGAAAACGGAGGTTGTCCAAACTTTCGGACGGAACAATCCGACCATTACCAGCAGCAACGAGGAGGAACATACTCCCGGCATGGCCGCAGACGGAAATATGCAGACCTATTGGAAGGCTTCGGCTACGGACAAATCGCCTTACTGGACGGTGAATACGGAGAAACTGTTGCGGCTGAAAGAAATCCAACTGCATTTCCCGGAGGAAGCGACCCGCCGCTATGTGGCAGAAACGTCTCATGACAACAACACGTGGGAAGTGCTCTGCGACAAGAGTCGGAATACGCAGGCTGAACAAAACTTGCTGCTGACATTCCCGGAGGAAGCTCCCAGCGGCCGCTTTGTCCGCATCCGTTTCTTGGAAAGCGACCAGGCTGCCTTGACGGAAGTGGTTGTAAAAGGTATTGTTTTGGAATAAATGATAATTTAGCCCCTCCCCATCCCTCCCCCGAAGGGAGGGGGTTCAGAGCATTCGGTTTATTATAAATGGATTTGAGCAGGTCACCTCCCCTTCGGGGGGAGGAGGGAGGGGGCCGCTAAATTCCCATTTAAGATTACTAATATGAAACGACAATTGGCATATATCGCCTTTCTTTTGTTGGCTTTCTGCCAAATAGCAGCTTCTTGCCAACAGGCTGACGAAACAACGGAACTGAAGTTATGGTATCCTCGTCCGGCTACAGAGTGGATGACTTCCGCCTTACCCATAGGCAACGGAGAACTGGGTATCATGTTCTTTGGAGGGATTGACAGGGAGCGGTTGCAGTTCAACGAAAAGACGCTTTGGACAGGTAGTACTGAGAAACGGGGCGCTTACCAAAACTTCGGCGACGTGTACATTGATTTTGAAGGTATGAGTATTACTGAGGTAATGGATTACCGGCGCGAGTTGTCTTTGGACGAGGCCATCGGACGGGTAAGTTACCGCTGGAAAGAAACAGACTATGTGCGTGAGTACTTTGCCAGTCATCCGGATGGAGTGGTGGTAGCCCGCTTCGTCACACCGGGCAAGTCCGGACAGTTGAACTTCACCATTTCACTGAAAGACGGACGGGATGGAATTGTCAAGATAACTGAGCAGAACGTGTTTCTGTTGCAGAGTCGCCTTGACTTGCTTTCCTACGAAGCCCAGTTGAAAGTGATGAACGAAGGTGGTACGTTGACCGCGGAGGATGGCTGCTTGAAAGTGTCCGATGCCGATGCTGTCACACTGTTGCTGACGGGAGCTACCAACTTCAGTCTTTCTTCACCCGATTATATTGGCGAGACGAAGGAGCAACTGCATGAGCGTCTGTCCAAACGGATGGAACAAGCCTCTGCCCGCAGTTACGGCCAACTGAAAGAAAGACATTTGGCGGACTACCAGCCGTTGTTCGAGCGGGTGAAGCTGGATTTGGGAACTGCCTTGCCTGAAATCCCGACAGACGAACTGGTACGCTCCCATCGGGAAAGCCTTTACTTGGACATGCTTTATTTCCAGTATGGCCGTTACCTGATGTTGGCTTCCTCCCGTGGCATGAATCTGCCCAGTAACCTGCAAGGCATCTGGAACGACAGCAATACGCCCCCTTGGGAATGCGATATCCATAGCAACATCAACGTGCAGATGAACTACTGGCCGGCGGAGACATGCAATCTGTCTGAATGCCATCTTCCCTACCTGAACTACATCGCCACGGAAGCTTTGCGCCCAGACGGCAGTTGGCAACAGGTGGCTCAAAGCGAAGGGCTGAGAGGCTGGGCGATGCGAACCCAAAACAACATTTTCGGCTATACGGACTGGAACATCAACCGTCCGGCAAATGCCTGGTATTGCATGCACCTGTGGCAGCATTACCGCTACACACTGGACACAGACTTCCTGGTTGAAACCGCTTTCCCCGTCATGCGGAGTGCCTGTGAGTATTGGTTCGGCCGTCTGAAAGAAGACGAGAACGGGAAACTGATTGCCCCCGATGACTGGTCGCCCGAGCAAGGTCCGTGGGAAGACGGCGTGGCCTACGCCCAGCAACTGGTTTGGCAACTGTTCAGCGAAACTTCGCAGGCGGTACAGGCATTGCAGAAACATGGGGAAACAGTGGATGAAGCCTTTGCCATGGAGCTTGCCTCCAATCTCGAACGGCTGGACAACGGTGTAGAAGTAGGAGAATGGGGACAGATCAAGGAATGGAAACAGGATTCCTGGCATTTGGACACCTTAGGCAACCAGCACCGCCATCTCTCTCAGTTGATAGCCCTCTATCCGGGCAACCAGATATCCAACCAGAAGACTCCGGAACTTGCCAAAGCCGCCCAAACTACTTTAAACTCTCGTGGAGACCTGGGAACTGGCTGGAGCCGTGCCTGGAAGATTGCCTGCTGGGCGCGTCTGGGAGACGGCAATCATGCTTACCGCCTCTTGAAGTCGGCCTTGAATTTTACCACGACCACCTCTCTCAGTATAGACAATGACAAAGGAGGAGTGTATGAAAATCTGTTCGACGCTCATCCGCCGTTCCAGATTGACGGGAACTTCGGGGCGACGGCAGGCATTGCCGAAATGCTGCTCCAAAGCCATCAGGACTACATCCGGTTGCTTCCGGCTCTGCCTGAGGCTTGGCCAGCGGGGAAAGTGGCAGGATTACGTGCAGCAGGCAATTTCACGTTCTGCTTGGAATGGGAGGAACATGCACTGCGCAAATGTTCGTTTCTGTCCGGTTCCGGAGGAGAGTGCCGTATCTATAGTCCGGATGTTCCTATCCTTAGTGTAAAAAACAATTCCAGTCAGGAAGTGGAAGTCCGGCAAGAAGCGGACGGAGTGTATGTCATTCCTACCGAACGTGGCGGAAGCTATCAGTTGGTGTTGGAGTAATCAAGGAAAAGTATTACTTTTGCGCCCGAATTGATAACCACAAACAACGATTCGGATGCGAAACATACTCTACATTCTCTTATTCGGGCTGGCTGTCTGCCTGCTGGCCGCTTCGTGCGGAGGCGGCAGCCAAGCCCGTCGTGAAGCCTTGCTCGACATACTTACATCCACCTCAACGGACGGACAGACAGACTTCGCCCGCTTGGACTCCCTTGAACAGGCCGCTCCCGATGCCGGTGAGCACGAACAAGTGGTGCGCCGCCTGGTTCGTGCGTGGCTGACCGCTTTCGAGACCCAGCAGGCTGCGCCCGACTCCGTAACGGCACCCCTTGTCGCTTACCTGGAAAAGCACGGCACACCCCGCGAGCGGGTTCGCGCCCTCCTTCTGCACGGCATGGGCTTGGAGCGGAGGGGCAATGCCGCTGATGCCCAACTGGCGTACCAAAAGGCACTCCGCCTGGCTCGTCAAGGAGGCGACTCTACGCAAGTACTCCTGTGCTGGATGAGGTTGGGCGAATTATACCTCATTCGCACCGAACTGCGTTCTGAGGCGGCGAAAGCCTACGGGAATGCCATGCGCCTGGCCGAGCAATTGGGCGACGCTTCCCGGCTGTCCTCCTGCCATGCCAACTTGGGCCGTCTGTACATCGCTGCCTTGCCCGGCGATTCCCTCTACGACCGTTGGCAGGAAGGTGTCGCCCATTACCGCAAGGCGGCTGAACTGGCGCATGAGGCAGGGGATGAGTTTAACGAGATGGTGGCCAAATACGAACTCGCCACACTCTACATGCACCGCCAGCGTCCCTACGAGGCCCTGCCCCTGCTGCAAGAGACGAAAGACTTCGGGCTTCGCACGTTTCCTGACCAGAAAGGCGCCACGTTGTTCTCTCTGATTACCGTTTTCCTTCAGCTGGATCGTCCTGACTCGGCGCAAGTCTACATCGACCAGGCCCTTGCCCTGCCTGCCCATCAGAACAACATCCGCTACCACGTCTACGAGATGCTCTTCCAATACTACCAGGCGAAGAAGCGACCCGACCTTGCCGCCTGGGCGGCCGACTCCCTGTTCCATTACCAACCTGCGGCTGCCCGCCAGCAGGTGTCCACCCAAGTGGCGGAAATCAAAGAGAAGTATGCCAACGACCAACTCTCCGAAGACCATGCCCGCGTCAGCCGGCAGCGGGACGACATCATCCTGATAAGCCTCGCCGTGGCGGTGGCGCTGCTGATTGTCATCGTCTTTGGCCGCAAGGCCTACCGCGACCGTCTGCACCGCCGCGAGCAACAATTGCACGAGAAAGACCAAACCATCAACACCTTGCAGACCAATCTGGAGGAAGAGAAAGCGCATACCGAAGAAGTCACCGGCCGCCTCTCGGAGATGGAGACGCGCGAACAGGAACTGAGCCACGCCCTGACCAACGACACGGAGCTGATGCAACGCCTGCGCCGGGAACCCAAGTTCCTGGGTGAAGAGGACTGGGAGAAACTGAAGGCGGTGACCGACCGCGTGTACAACGGCTTCACCACCCGCCTGCACGAGCATTGTCCCCAGTTGTCGGAAGTCTACATCCGCTATTGCGTCCTCATCAAGCTGGGCTTCACCGTGTCGCAGATAGGCATACTGATGGCCGTGGCCCCCTCCTCCGTCTCCCAGCAGAAGTCGCGCATCAAGAAGCGCCTGCAGCAGGCCGAAGGCTGCACCCTTGCCGAAGGCGAGTCGCTGGACGAGTGGTTAGGAAGGTTTTAGTCGCTGTGTGGTTCGGACTGAATTACTGACTAAGAAAATAAAGGTGCTTGGCATTTGGTAATGAAAGGATAACTCTTTATTTTTGCGAAGTAGAACACATCCTAAAAAGAAAAAGAATATGAAAACCATTCAACTTAGCCCGGCACAACTGACCTTGCTCGAATCGTTCGCTAACATGAAGTCGCAAGAAGAGGCCGATGAACTGAGCCGTGTCATTCGCGATTATTACGCACGCAAACTGGATGAAGAATTGGAGATGCTATGGGACGATGGCACCTTGAATCAGCAAAAGCTGGATGAACTGGGTAAACAACATCTTCGCACCGGCTTCCATCCCATTTCCTAAAGTAAACGTTGTTCGGTTGAAGGATTTCATGTCAGACTTATTCCTATAATAAATACTACCTCGTCCCCCATTGTATAGCAAGCAATTCATCTATTCATATTCATTTATCTGATTTATAACCATTTGCATCCGCAGCCTTGTATAGCTGTATAGCAAGGCCATCCCAACGGGATGCGCTAATTTTGCCCCGTCGTGCAACGTTTGAACGGCTTTGCACGTCTAACGCAAGAATGCAAATGATAACTTTAATGATTATACAGATATGAATAGACGAATTGCTTTTCTTTGCGCCTGCCTGCTGGCCACACTCGCCATGCAGGCGCAGACCCTGACGGGAAAACTCATTGACGAGAAGAATCAACCCCTGCCGTACGCCAACATCGTGCTGCTTTCGCTGCCGGACTCCGCCTTCGTGACGGGTTGCGTCAGTGCGGAAGACGGGACGTTCCGGCTGAACGCCGCGTGCAACAACCGGCTTATCCGCATCTCCTCCATCGGCTACGCCACTTTATATAAAGAATGCACGGGGCAAGACCTCGGCACGCTGCAACTACAGCCCGACGCGCAGATGCTGGGCGAAGTGGTGGTGAAGGCGGACATGCCCAAAGTGCGGCTGAAAGGCGACGCGCAGGTGACCACCGTGCAAGGCAGCATTTTGGAAAAAGCGGGCACGGGCAACGACCTGCTGAACAAGCTGCCCGGTGTGTCGGCCGATGACGGGGCGGTCAATGTCTTCGGTAGTGGCGCGGCGGAAATCTACATCAACGGCCGCAAGATGCGCGATGCTTCGGAGCTGGACCAACTGGAGAGCGAGGACATCAAGCGCGTGGAGGTGGTGCGCAATCCCGGCGCACGGTATGACGCTACGGTGAAGGCGGTGGTGCGCATCTACACCAAGCGTCCGCAGGGCGAAGGCTTCGGCGTAAACGAGCGCTTTGTCACCCAGTACCAATACGGATGGGATGTGATAGACCAACTGAACGTGAACTACCGCAAGGGAGGTTTCGACCTGGGTGCCATGCTCTTTGGCTCGAAGATAGAGCGGGAGGATAACAAGTCCATTGTGCAAGAAACCTTCCTCGACAAGACGTGGCGGCAGGAGAGCGACCTGCTCACCGGAGGTGACCGAAAGAACGTCTCCGCCATGCTTTCGCTTAACTACCAGTTCAATGATCGTCACTCCATCGGTGCCCGCTACGACTACGACCGCTGCCCCAAGAGCTATTGGGACGTGGACATGACTACCCGGGTGATGCAAGACGGCGTGCCCTACGAGGACAATACCAGCCAAGGATGGCAAAGCCTCCCCAGCACCAGCCACTCCCTCAACGTCTACTACAACGGGCAGCTGGGCAACTGGAACATCGACTTCAACGCTGACGGACTGTGGTCGTACCAAAAGACTTTGCAGGACATGCTGGAGCGATACACCACCACCGGCGAAGAACCACAACAGCAGAACGTCGCTACCTACAACCGTGACGGCAACACCCTCTATGCCGCCAAGCTCGTTGTCAGCCGACCTTTGTGGCAAGGCAACCTCTCCTTCGGCGGGGAATATACCTACACCGACCACAAGACTGTCTACCGCAACGAGCAAGGTATCCTGGATGACGACCAGAGCGAAATTAAGGAGAACGCAGCATCGGCCTTCTTGGAGTACAGTCGCGCGTTCGGTCCTGTACAAGCCCAAGCCGGTGTGCGTTACGAGCACATCGGATCTGACTATTACGAGGGAGGCGTCCGTGTGGACGAACAGAGCCGCACGTACGACAATGTCTTTCCCACGCTTGCCCTCTCTCTACCCGTGGGTAAGGCGCAACTCTCGCTCAACTATTCCGGCAGCATCTATCGCCCCGACTACTGGATGCTGCGCAGCAACGTCACCTACATCAACCGCTATACCTACGAGGGCGGCAATCCCCTGCTTCGTCCTTCCATCATCAACCGCCTGTCCTTGGATGTCTCTTGGAAATGGATATACTTCAACGCCCGTTACACGCATGCCAGGGATGCCATCATCCAACAGAGTAGCACCTACTCGGAGGATGACCCCACCATCTCGATGCTGAAATACTTCAACAAGTATGATTCCGACAAACTTTACGCCACGCTCAGCTTCTCGCCCACCATCGGCATTTGGTCGCCCCAACTCACGCTGATGCTGCTTCAACAATGGTATATGGTGGATATGCTTGAAGGCAAGCGCAAGAACTTCAACAATCCGATGGGCAGTTTCAGTTGGCGCAACAACTTCCGTCTGCCTTGGGGACTGTTGCTGGATGTGGACGCATTGCTCGACACGCCCGGTGACAACGAGAATGCCCACATCAACAACATCCCTTGGTCCCTCGGCTTCAGCCTGCGCAAGGCGTTCCTCGGCGACCGCCTCAGCCTGCAACTGCAAGGGCGCGACCTCTTCAGCTCCAGCGACAACGATGTCACCCTCTTCAGCGGCAACCGCACCATGAAGCTCGACCAGCAGACGCGCCGCACCTTCTCGCTGACCCTGCGCTACAAGTTCAATCCCTCGAAGAGCAAGTACAAAGGTACGGGCGCCGGGCAGGAGCAAAGGAACCGTATGTAAAGGGAAACAAGACCTTATATCTCCAACAGCTTCTTCTCCCGCTCCAAATCGCTTGCGTCGAGGCGGGGCGAGGGGACGGAGCAGGTCTTGATGCAGTCCTCTTTCTGGCAGGTGTAGTTGTAGTAGGGCAGCAACTCGTCGGTCAGTTCCTCTTGGGGGATGATGCGGCCTTTCAACTCCAGGAAATCGTCCATGGACGTGCTGTCCGAGTGCTTGACGAAGAGGATGCGCCGCGCGATGGGGTTGCGGTTATAGTCCAAGCTGAGGTACAGCCCTTTGAGCAGGTGCGGGAAGTCGTACATGGGCAGTTGCAGGTAGATGGTGAACAGGGCTATCTGCGGCGCCTCGCGTTCGTTGAAGAAGAGGTAGGCGTTCTGATGGTTGCTGAAGAGACAGGTGCCGTAGTGCGTAAGGTTGTAAGCGCTGTTGTGCACCACCTTGACGTAATCGCTGTTCTCCGAAGGACAGATGAGGTAAGGCTCGGCCTTCAACGCCTGGCGGGAGGAGGACAGGCTGTAGCTCATGTAGATGCCGCTGTAGTTGTAGGCATCCTGCGTGGAGCGTGCCATTTCTTCGGCCAGCAGCGCGAGCATCGGGTTGTCCTTCTGTCCGGTTGCCTGAGCAGGTTCCAGCTGATACAGTTGCTCTTTCAATTCCTTCAAACTGCCCAGCAGGCGTTTCTTCGACACGTTGTTCACTTGCGAGAGCGCATAGTCCAGAGCCTCTTCCTCGCCGATGCCCTCCTTTACTTGCCTGATGTAAGTGGGCAGCACGCTCGAATAGAGCGATGACAACACGCTGGCCGCCATGTTGGTGTGGTCGGCCATATCCTTCATTTTCACTCCCTTGTTGCGCAGGTACTCGATGCGCTTATAGATTTCCGGCAGTTCGTTCATACACCTTATTATATATATCGTCTAAGTCGGGCGCAAAGAAACGTCATCTCCATGTCATGCGTATTGCATGAATATTACATGAATGTTACATAATAAAGACCTGATAATATGAAGTTTATTAATAATAGGAATTAATTCCCAGGCTTGCCGCGCCGCCCTATCTTTGCCGCCGAAATCAAGAAACGACCTACTGACTGATATGAATATGACGACAATGACTAAAACAACTCAAGCTCACGGACGGCAGTTGTCCGACGTGCTGTTTATCCTCTGGGCAGGCGGGGCGGCCTTGCTGTCCTACTCGCTGGTATATGCCTTACGCAAGCCCTTTACCGCCGCCGAGTTCAACGGGCTGGACTTCTTCGGCATGGACTACAAGACGGCCACCAGCATTGTCCAGATAGCCGGTTACTTCCTGGCCAAGCTCATCGGCATCAAGGTGATTTCGGAACTGAAGCGGGAGAACCGCCTGCGCTTCATCATCCTCTCCGTCGCCCTGGCCGAAGCCTCGCTGGTGCTGTTCGGCTGTCTGCCGAGGCCGTTCAATGTGTTCGCGCTCTTCTTCAACGGGCTGTCATTGGGTTGCATGTGGGGAGTCATCTTCAGCTTCCTCGAAGGCAGGCGGGTGACGGACTTGCTGGCCAGCCTCATGGGACTGAGCATCGCCCTCAGTTCTGGCACGGCCAAGTCCATCGGGCTGTGGGTGATGGACGGGCTGCACATCAACGAGAGCGACGTGCAGGCACGCTACGCCGACTTTCAACGCATCCTCTGCGCCACATTAGACCGTTACGCCACACCCATCCCCGGCGTAGTGGAGACGGTGAACATCCTCCGCGAGCGCGGCATCAAGATAGGCTCGACAACCGGATACACCGCCGCCATGATGGACATCGTGCAGCCCGCAGCGGCCGCCCAAGGCTACCGGGCCGACAGTTGCGTCACGTCCGACCATCTGCCTGCCGGCCGTCCGGCCCCTTATATGGTGTACCAGAACATGATAAACCTCGCCATCCCCTCCGTGGACAGCGTGGTGAAGGTGGGCGACACCATGGCCGACATCGCCGAAGGCATCCACTCCAAAGCATGGACCGTGGGCGTCATCCTGGGCAGCAACGAACTGGCCCTTTCCGAGGAAGAAGTGAACACCCTCCCCCGCACGGAACTGGAAGCCCGCATGGCCGATGTGCGCCGCCGCATGACGGAGGCAGGTGCCCACTACGTGATAGACCGCATGGCGGAACTCCCCAAGATAATAGACGACATCAACCTGAGGATGAAGCAGGACAGATACGTATCTCCTACCCGATGACATGCCTATCTCCTACCCCAAAAGGTGTACACCTTATGGGGTAAAAGGTGTACACCTTATAGGATGAAAGGTGTACACCTTATGACAGCAAAGGTGTACACCTTACAGGTTAAAAGGTATATACCTTATCACCCAAAAGGTATATACTTTATGAGCAGAAAGGTATATACCTTATGACCCCAAAGGTATATACCTTATGACATAGGAGATACGGGACTTATAACTTACGATATCATAGAATAATCACTTAACATATTATTATATACAGACATGAGACCTTACATTCTTTTGACTCCCGGTCCGTTGACAACGACCGACAGCGTAAAGCAAACCATGATGGCCGACTGGTGCACATGGGACGAAGATTATAACCTGGGCATCGTGGAAGAAGTACGCCACGGGCTGGTGGAACTGGCCACATCGCACACCGACGAATACACCGCCATACTGATGCAGGGCAGCGGGACGTATTGCGTGGAGGCCGTCATCGGCAGCGCCGTGAAGCCCGATGCGGACAAGCTCCTGATACTGAGCAACGGCGCTTACGGCGACCGCATGGGGCACATAGCCGAGTATCACGGCCTGCGCTACGACCTGATGGCTTTTGACGAGACCGAGCAAGTGTCCGTGGAGGACGTGGACGACTACCTGGCGCACAACCCGGAAATCACGCACGTGGCCATCGTGCACTGCGAGACGACGACCGGCATCCTGAACCCGCTGAAGGACGTGGCCCACGTGGTGAAGATGTATGGCAAGCGGCTGATTGTGGATGCCATGAGCAGCTTCGGCGGCGTGCCGCTCGATGTGTGGGACCTGGGCGCAGACTTCCTCATCAGCAGCGCCAACAAGTGCATACAGGGCGTGCCGGGCTTCGGCTTCATCATCGCCCGCCGCTCGGAACTGGAACGTTGCCAGGGAGTAAGCCGCTCGCTGTCATTGGACATCTATGACCAATGGAAGACCATGGAGCAGGGGCACGGCAAGTGGCGTTTCACCTCGCCTACCCACGTGGTGCGCGCCTTCAAGCAGGCCATGGAGGAACTGAAGGAGGAAGGCGGCGTGGAGGCCCGTCATCAACGCTACTGCGAGAACCACCGCGTGCTGGTGGAGGGGATGCGTTCCTTGGGCTTCGAGACGCTGCTGCCCGACGCCATCCAGTCGCCCATCATCACCTCATTCCTCTATCCGCACGCGGGCTTCGACTTCAAGGACTTCTATGCCCAGTTGAAGGCACAGGGTTTCGTCATCTATCCCGGCAAGATATCGCAGGCGGACACCTTCCGCATCGGCAACATCGGCGACGTGCATCCCGATGACTTCCGGCGGCTGATAGAGGCGGTGCGCGGATGCCGTTATTGACAAGAGTTTCCATAGTGAACGACAGGGGGAGGAAGCTCCGCTATAAGGCGGCTTCTTCCCTTGTTCTTTTTTTGACTTCCGTCATGACGCGGTAACGAAAAAAGCAGTAATTTTGCGGCGTTTTTCAGGAGGGTATAAGAGTATGGCTACATCCAAGGAGATGACTGAAGGGCGGACGCTTCCGCAAATCTTCTACTTTACATTGCCCCTGCTGCTGGGCAACATGCTGCAACAGACCTACTCGCTGGTCGACGCGGCCATCGTGGGCAAGTTCTTGGGCATCAACGCCCTGGCTTCGGTGGGAGCCAGCACGTCGGTGGTGTTCCTCATATTAGGGTTCTGCAACGGGTGTTGCGGCGGCTTCGGCATCCCCGTGGCGCAGAAGTTCGGGGCAAGGGACTATGCCACCATGCGCCGTTACGTAGCCGTCAGCCTGCAACTGGCGGGCATCATGTCGGTGGTTCTGACCGCACTGACGTGTGTGCTCTGCGGCGACATCCTGCGCTGGATGCGTACGCCGGACAACATCTACGAGGGGGCTTACTGGTATCTGCTCATCACGTTCATCGGCATTCCCTGCACGTTCTTCTACAACCTGCTGTCCAGCATCATCCGTGCCTTGGGCGACAGCAAGACGCCGTTCTGGTTCCTGCTGTTCTCCACCGTGCTCAACATCGTGCTCGACCTCTTCTGCATCCTTGTCCTCGATTGGGGCGTGGCGGGAGCGGCCATTGCCACGGTGGTGTCGCAAGGCGTGTCCGCCGCGTTGTGCTACCGCTATATGATGCGTCACTTCGACATCCTGCGCGCCACGCCCTCCGAACGGAAGTTCAACGGGGCCTTGGCCCGCACGCTGTTGTACATCGGTATGCCCATGGGACTACAGTTCTCCATCACCGCCATCGGCAGCATCATGTTGCAGAGCGCCAACAATGCGTTGGGCACGGCTTGTGTGGCCGCCTTCACCGCCGGTATGCGCATCAAGATGCTCTTCATCTGCACGTTCGAGAGCTTGGGTATCGCCATGGCTACCTTTGCAGGGCAGAACTACGGGGCGGGCAAGCCGGAGCGCATCTGGCAGGGCGTGAAGTCGAGCGCGCTGATGATGATGATTTACTGGGTGTTTACGTTCGTGGTGCTGATATTAGGGGCACGCACCATCGCTCTACTCTTCGTCGAGCCGGGCGAGGTGGAGATACTCAACGACACGGCGCTCTTCCTGCATGTGTCCGTATGCTTCTTCCCTGTCTTGGGACTGCTTTGCATCCTGCGCTACACCATCCAGGGAGCGGGATTCACGGGGCTGGCCATGCTGTCCGGCGTGTCGGAGATGATAGCCCGCATCTTAGTCAGCGTATTGGCGGTGCCGGCATGGGGCTACATCGCCGTCTGCTTCGGCGACCCTACGGCATGGATATTCGCCGACGCCTTCCTGATACCCGCCTTTATCTACGTCTACAAACGGATTAAGCTGATAAGGAGATAGGCCGTGGCGGAGCGGAAGATTATACATATAGATATGGACGCCTTCTATGCTTCGGTGGAGCAACGGGATAATCCCGAACTGCGGGGCAAGCCCATCGCCGTGGGCCATGCCGAGGAGCGGGGCGTGGTGGCTGCCGCCAGCTATGAGGCGCGCCGATACGGAGTGCGCTCCGCCATGTCCTCGCAAAAGGCCAAACGCATCTGCCCGCAACTCATCTTCGTCCCCGGCCGCATGAGTGTCTACAAAGAAGTCTCCCGCCAGATACACGAAATCTTCCACGAATATACCGACATCATCGAACCTATCTCCTTGGACGAAGCCTTCCTGGACGTAACCGTAAACAAGCCGGGTATCGAACTGGCCGTAGACATCGCCAAGGAAATCAAACGGAAGGTACGCGAGCGACTGTGCTTAGTAGCATCGGCGGGCGTGTCCTACAACAAGTTCCTGGCCAAGATAGCGTCTGATTACCGCAAGCCCGACGGCCTTTGCACCATCCATCCCGACCAGGCGTTGGACTTCATCGCCCGCCTTCCCATCGAGAGCTTTTGGGGCGTAGGGCCTGTCACCGCCAAGCGGATGCACCTGTTGGGCATACACAATGGCGCCCAGTTGCGTACCCGCTCGTTGGAGTCACTTACCCGTGAGTTCGGCAAGGTGGGGGCGATTTATTACGACTTCGCACGGGGCATCGACTTGCGTCCGGTAGAGGCGGTGCGTGTGCGCAAGTCCATCGGTTGCGAGCGTACGTTGGAGAAGGACATCAACCGGACGTCATCCGTCATCATCGAGCTTTACCATGTGGCGGTGGAACTGGTACGCCGGCTCGACGGCAAGCAGTTCAAAGGCAACACGCTGACGCTGAAAATCAAGTTCCACGACTTCACGCAAATCACCCGCAGCGTCACCCGTCCGCAGGAACTGACGTCGCTCGACACCATTCTTCCCCTCGCCAAGCAACTCTTGAAGGAAGTGGATTACGCGGAGCATCCCATCCGGCTCATCGGCCTCTCCGTGTCCAATCCGCATCATGAGCCGGACGTAAGCGGCACGTGGGAGCAGCTTAGCTTTGAGTTTAGCGATTGGGGATAGAGGATGAAATCGTTGTGTTTCAGGAAGAAAACATGCAAGCCGTGTGATAAGCCAAAAAACCTTGAAACATATAGGGCATAATTCAATCCTTTTATTTATCTTTGTTAACTCAAACGAGAGTTGCATAAAACGATATTTGTAAGATGAAAGATTTTCTAAAATTCACGTTTGCCACCGTAGTAGGTTTAATCCTCGCGAGCGTGGCGTTGTTCTTTATCAGTATCCTGTTCTTCTTCAGCGCAGTGTCTTCAGCTGACACGGAGACGGAAGTACGGGCAAACTCTATCATGGTGCTCGACCTCAAAGGCGAATTGCTGGAACGTAACCAGTCCCTGCCCTATGACATGTTCATGAGCGAAGACTATCAGTATTATGGTCTGGATGACATCTTGTCCTCCATCCGCAAGGCGAAAGAAAACGAAAACATCAAGGGCATTTACTTGCGTGCCAACTTCTTAACGGCCGGCTATGCTTCCATCGAAGAAATACGCGACGCTTTGCTGGACTTCAAAGAGAGCGGCAAGTTTGTAGCCGCCTACGCCGACAACTACACGCAAGGGCTTTACTACCTGGCCAGCGCGGCGGACAAGGTGATGATGAATCCCAAAGGCTCGCTGGAGTGGCGAGGCATCGCCGCGGCTCCCATGTTCTACAAAGACTTGCTGGAGAAAATCGGCGTGGAAATGCAGATATTCAAAGTGGGCACTTACAAATCGGCCGTAGAGCCGTTCATCGCCACCGAGATGAGCGAAGCCAACCGTGAACAGGTGACGGCCTACATCTCCTCGATTTGGCAACGCCTTTGCGAAGGCGTGTCGGCGTCTCGAGGCCTCAAAGTAGAGCAGCTCAACCGGTACGCCGATGAGATGCTGATGTTCAAGCCCTCGGAAGAGAGCGTGAAGTGCGGGCTGGTAGATACCCTCATCTATCAGAATGACGTGCGCGACTATCTGAAACAGATGGCCGGCATCGATGAGGATGATGACCTGCGCCTGTTGGGCTTGAACGACATGATAAACATCCGCAAGAACATGCCCAAAGACAAGAGCGGCAACATCGTAGCCGTGTATTATGCGGCCGGTGAAATCACCGATTATGACATGTCCGCTTTCAGCACCGAACAAGTCATTGTACCTTCCAAGGTCATCCGCGACCTGCGACGCCTGCAAGAGAATGAGGACGTGAAGGCGGTCGTGCTGCGCGTCAACTCGCCGGGCGGAAGCGCTTTCGGCTCTGAACAATTGTGGTATGCCGTAAGCCAGCTTAAAAAAGAGAAACCGGTCATCGTCTCCATGGGCGACTATGCGGCTTCGGGCGGTTACTACATGTCGTGCAACGCCGATACCATCGTGGCCGAACCTACCACACTCACCGGCTCTATCGGCATCTTTGGCATGTACCCCAACGTAAAGGGACTGACGGACAAAGTTGGATTGGATTTTGACGTGGTGAAGACCAATGAGTATGCCGACTTCGGTGCCGTAGGACGTCCACTCAACGCCGGCGAGCAAGGATTGATGCAAAATATGGTAAATCAAGGCTATGACCTCTTCCTGACCCGTTGCTCCGAAGGCCGCGGCATTGAGAAAGAGGAACTGGACAAGATAGCGCAAGGACGTGTATGGACAGGCGCCAAGGCCAAAGAGTTAGGCCTGGTGGACGAACTGGGCGGATTGGACCGCGCTTTGGAAATAGCCATTGAGAAAGCGGGCATAGACGCCTATACGGTAATGGCATATCCCGCAAAAGCGTCTTTCTGGGAAACGCTGATGAACACCAATCCCACCACCTACGTGAAAGCGCTCTTACCGGGCGGTAAACAAATGGACGAGGCTCTGCGCCAGTTCCGCCTCATTGAGCACTTCGACCAAAGCGACCGCATCCAGGCACGCCTTCCGTTCGAACTGAATGTACAATAATTAAAATGTAAGACAGGGACATGACAGATCACCGCCCCGACATCAACTATTGGCTTTTGCCCTTCTCCTGGCTTTATGGGTGGGGTGTAGGCTTGCGAAATAAGCTCTTTGACTGGGGATGGCTCCGGTCAAAGAGTTTTCGCATACCCGTCATCTGCATCGGAAACTTAGCCGCGGGAGGCACGGGTAAGACGCCCCATACGGAATACCTCATTCGTTTGCTTCAACAAGCAGGTTTACAGGTAGCTACGTTGAGTCGAGGGTATAAGCGTAAGACGAAAGGCTACGTATTGGCTACTCCGCAAAGCACCGCTTGGGAGGTGGGCGACGAGCCTTGTCAGATGAAACAGAAGTTCCCTAACGTACGAGTGGCCGTGGACGCCGACCGCAGAGAGGGTATCGAGAAATTGATGCAAATGGACACTCCCCGCACCGATGTCATCTTGCTGGACGATGCTTTCCAGCACCGTTATGTCAATGCCGGGCTAAACATCCTGCTTACCGACTACAACCGCTTGTTTTGCGAAGACCGCCTGTTGCCTGCCGGCCTGTTGCGCGAACCGACATCAGGCAAATATCGCGCGCAGATAGTCATTGTGACCAAATGTCCGAGAGACATTAAGCCGATAGACTTCAACATCACAGCTAAACGCCTGCAACTCTACCCCTGCCAGCAGCTATACTTCACACAAGTGCGCTACGGCAGCCCCAGGCCTCTGTTTCCCGGACAAGCCGCCCGGCAAATCTTGCCCGACTCGCTTACGGGAGAAGACACACAGATTCTGCTGGTAACGGGCATTGCCTCACCCCGCCCTATGCAAGAAGAAGTGCAACGATATACGCGGCAAGTCACCTTGTTGGCATTCGGAGACCATCATGACTTCAGCACGGGCGACTTGCGCCTCATCGGACAAAAATTCGCACAGATGGAAGCAAAGAACCGTTTCATCCTCACCACCGAGAAAGATGCGGCACGCCTTAAAGACCATCCCGCACTTCCTCCGGAACTGAAGCCGCACATTCACGTGCTGCCTATTGAGGTAGATTTCCTGTTGAACCAAAAAGAGATATTCAACCAAAATATATTGAAATATGTTAGAACACATTCAAGAAACAGCTGCCTTCCTTAAAGGAAAGATGCACACCAGCCCCGAAACGGCCATCATCCTTGGTACCGGCTTGGGAAGCCTTGCCGACGAAATCACCGATAAGTACGAAATAAGCTACAAAGACATCCCTCACTTCCCCCTGTCTACCGTAGAAGGCCATAGCGGCAAACTTATCTTCGGCAAGTTGGGACAGAAAGACATCATGGCCATGCAAGGCCGCTTCCACTTCTACGAAGGATATTCCATGCAGGAAGTGACCTTCCCCGTACGCGTCATGCGAGAACTGGGCATCAAGACCCTCTTTGTGTCCAATGCCGCCGGAGGCATGAATCCGGCTTTCTCCATCGGCGACCTCATGATTATCACCGACCACATCAACCTCTTCCCCGAACACCCCTTGCGCGGGAAGAACATTCCCTACGGCCCCCGTTTTCCGGATATGAGCCAGGCTTATGACCGTGAACTTATCCGCAAGGCCGACGCCATCGCCCAAGAAAAAGGCATCAAGGTGCAACACGGTGTTTACCTTGGCACGCAAGGACCTACATTCGAAACTCCTGCCGAATACAAGATGTTCCACATTATGGGGGCGGACGCCGTAGGCATGTCTACCGTTCCTGAAGTTATCGTAGCCAACCATTGCGGCATCAAAGTGTTCGGCGTATCGGTCATTACCGACCTTGGTCTGGAAGGACAAATAGTGGAAGTATCGCACGAAGAAGTACAGAAAGCCGCAGACGAAGCTCAACCCCGCATGACGGAAATCATGCGTGAACTGATTAACCGCGCTTAAACATAGAAAACATGAGAACAGAAATAGCAACTCTCGGTGAGTTCGGCCTCATCCGCCACCTCACCGAGGGCATTGAACTGCAAAATAAATCGACCCTGTATGGCGTGGGAGATGATGCCGCCGTCCTCTCCTACCCTGCCGATAAAGAAATATTGGTCACAACCGATCTCCTGCTGGAAGGCGTACACTTCGACCTTACCTATGTGCCCTTAAAACATTTAGGTTATAAATCGGCTGTAGTCAACTTCTCCGACATCTACGCCATGAACGGTACTCCGCGCCAAATCACAGTTTCTTTAGGCATTTCCAAACGTTTTTGCATTGAAGACATGGAGGCGCTCTATGCCGGCATCCGCTTAGCGTGTGAGGAATATGGGGTAGACATCGCGGGAGGCGACACCACTTCATCGCTCACCGGTCTGACCATCAGCATCACTTGCATTGGCGAAGGGGAAAAAGGGAAAGTCGTTTATCGGAACGGAGCCAAAGAGACGGATCTCATCTGCGTAAGCGGAGATTTAGGTGCCGCCTACATGGGGCTTCAACTTTTGGAACGAGAGAAAGCTGCCCTCCGTGGAAAAGGCGAGGAAATGCAACCTGATTTTGCCGGGAAAGAATACCTGCTTGAACGCCAACTCAAACCTGAAGCACGACGCGACATCATCCAAAAGCTGCGTAAAGCTGACATTGTGCCCACCGCTATGATGGACATCTCAGACGGGCTTTCATCCGAGCTGTTGCACATCTGTACGCAGAGTCACGCCGGATGCCGCGTCTACGAGGAACATATCCCTATCGATTACCAAACCGCAGTCATGGCCGAAGAATTCAACATGAACCTCACCACCTGCGCCTTGAACGGAGGCGAAGATTACGAACTGTTGTTCACCGTGCCCATAGCCGACCACGAAAAGATACAAGACATGGAAGGCGTAAAGCTGATAGGCCACATCACCAAGCCCGAACTAGGCTGTGCCCTCATCACCCGCGACGGCCAGGAATTTGAATTGAAAGCCCAAGGGTGGAATCCATTAAAGGATGAAAAAGACACAAATCCATTGGTTGAATGAGTTTTTTTTCATCCAATCCCTTGCACAGTCCAAAACTTTCACTACCTTTGCACCCGCAATCCCAAAGCGATGGTGTCATAGCTCAGTTGGTAGAGCAAAGGACTGAAAATCCTTGTGTCCCCGGTTCGATTCCTGGTG
>CASGED010000001.1 GCA_949300425.1 uncultured Bacteroides sp. | reverse complement strand
TATTTAAGACCAATCAATTACATCTGTGATGACGAATTGTTATTAGCCATGATAACAATTGTTCAAAATAGCTTTGGCATTACACCAGAAGATTTGTTTATCGTAACAGCACGAGAGTTTGGCTATAAACGCACTGGAGAAAATATTATATCAACCTTGCGCCGGATATACAAAGCTGCATTAACATCGAAAAAATTAAAAGAAATAGAAGGTAAAGTTTCCATATAGCTTGGTAGGTTGTACGATTAGTAATCGTCCGCCTGTACGATCAGTAACCGTCACACCGCACGATTAGTAATCGTGCAAAGAAGTCAGTTATATGCATCGAGACATAAAGGTTCGCGCATTGTCTTCCCGTAACCGACTTTTCGGACTGACCCAATAAAATATAAGATGGCAAAATAATCCGTCAGCAACATACATGACTATAGAAAAAGAAAAAAGACCGATACTCTGATTAGTACCAGCCTTTCTATACATCCAGAATACCCCCGTCAATACACTTCGCCATAAAGCCGTAAGCGGTCATGCAGGCGATTTATCTCCCGCTGCATGTCTTCCATACGACGCAACAGATTGCTAATGACGTCAATGCCTTCCATGTTGATATCCAAATCATAGTAGAGTCTACTATATCGCTCTACATCGGGCAACTGTTCCTCACAAAGATAAACTCCATCATCCTCGTGACGCAGGTCGATAAGTCCGTTTTCCTCCAACAAATCAATAAACGAAGGTTCAATGTGGCACTTATCGCAATAATCGGTAATGATAATCCAATCGTTTTGCATAGTGATACAATTTTAATGGTTCATACTCTGCAAGTGGCGGAAAGCGTCTTTCTGCTCCTGCGTCAGGTTCGTAGGTATCAATACATTGTAAGTTACAATAAGGTCACCCATGCTTCCTTCTTGCTTATAAACAGGGAAGCCCTTACCTTTCAAGCGCACTTTCGTACCGTTTTGCGTACCCGGATTTACCTTCAGACGCACTTGTCCGTCCAAGGTATTGACCAATACCTCACCACCCAATACAGCTGTATAAAGGTCTATGTTGACATTGACATACAAATCGTTACCCAAACGTTTGAACACAGGGTCGTCCGGAATAACAAAGGTAATATAAAGGTCGCCGGCAGGACCACCATTAACACCCGGTGCACCGTAGCCCTTCAACTTGATAACTTGCCCGTTGGACACACCTGCAGGTATGGTGATGCGCACCTGCTTGTCGCCCACGCTAAGCACTTGTTTGTGCGTTGTGGCCGCTTCGCGAAGCGACAGATTAAGTTCCGCCTGATAGTCTTGTCCACGATATCCCCCGGCAGAACGACCGCTCCGGGCATGATGTCCAAACAGTTCTTCAAAGAAATCGGAGAAACCTCCGGCATTACTTCCCGTGAACTCCTGCCCGTCAGATGAGTACCAATAAGTTCCGTTACCATCCGTATGAAAACCTTGCGCACCATCGCCAAAACCACTGAAACCGCCAAAACCTCCCGCCTGCTGACGGGCACGTTGCTGGGCTTCGAACTCATCGGCGTGTTTCCAATGCTCTCCATACGCATCATACTTCTTCCGTTTTTCAGGGTCACTAAGCACTTCATTAGCTTCATTGACCGCCTGAAACTTTTCCTTGGCAGTAGGATCATTGGGGTTCAAATCGGGATGATACTTACGGGCCAACTTACGATAGGCCTTCTTTATATCATCCTGACTGGCCGTCTTATCCACGCCAAGCACTTGATAATAGTCTATAAATGCCATATTCTCAGTAGCTAATTAATTCATGTTCAACATTTATGATTAAAAGAAAAACCGCGATACCTCCTCTAAGAGATACCGCGGTTGCGCATATTATCTGATGATCAGGAGCGAATGTTGCCTCATTACATCATGCCGCCCATGCCACCCATACCGGGATTCATCGGCATCTCAGGCTTCTCTTCCTTCTTCTCAACGATGACGCATTCGGTAGTCAGGAACATACCTGCGATAGAAGCGGCGTTCTCCAATGCTACACGAGTTACCTTAGCAGGATCAACCACACCCGCTGCATGCAGGTTCTCATACGTATCGGTACGGGCGTTGTAACCGAAGTCACCTTTGCCTTCGCGTACTTTCTGAACAACAACGGCGCCTTCCTTGCCTGCATTGGCAACAATCTGACGCAACGGCTCTTCAATGGCACGTTTTACAATCTCTATACCGGTAGTTTCGTCCGCATTGTCACCCTTCAAGTTTTCCAATACTTCGAGGGCACGAATGTAAGCTACGCCACCGCCCGGCACGATACCTTCCTCAATAGCGGCACGCGTTGCACGCAAAGCATCGTCTACACGGTCTTTCTTCTCCTTCATTTCAACTTCACTGGCGGCACCTACATAAAGTACGGCTACACCACCGGACAACTTAGCCAAACGTTCCTGCAACTTCTCGCGGTCGTAATCGCTCTTCGTAGCGGCAATCTGAGACTTGATTTGCTCACAACGTTCCTTAATCAAAGTCTTATCGCCGGCACCGTTCACAATCGTCGTATTATCCTTCGTGATGGTAACTTTCTCTGCGCTACCCAGCATCTCGATAGTAGCCTGCTCCAGTTTCAAGCCCTTCTCTTCGCTGATAACTACGCCACCGGTCAGTACGGCAATGTCTTCCAACATCTCCTTGCGGCGGTCGCCGAAGCCCGGAGCCTTTACGGCACAAATCTTCAACTGACTGCGCAGACGGTTGACAACCAACGTAGTCAATGCCTCGCTATCTACATCCTCAGCGATAACCAGCAACGGACGGCCTGTCTGAACAGCCGGTTCGAGGATAGGCAAGAAGTCCTTCAAGTTAGAAATCTTCTTATCGTAAATCAAGATGTACGGATTCTCCATCACGCACTCCATCTTCTCCGTGTTCGTCACGAAGTAAGCAGACAGATAACCACGGTCGAACTGCATACCTTCTACAACGCCAATCGTTGTGTCAGTACCCTTAGCTTCCTCAATGGTAATAACACCATCCTTAGAAACCTTCCGCATAGCGTCGGCAATCAACTTACCGATAACCGGGTCGTTGTTGGATGATACGGTACCTACCTGCTCAATCTTGTCATAGTTGTCACCAACCATTTCAGACTGGTTCTTGATAGACTCTACCACCTTAGCCACGGCCTTGTCAATACCACGCTTGATGTCCATCGGGCTTGCACCGGCCGTAACGTTCTTCAGACCTTCAGATACGATAGCCTGGGCTAATACGGTAGCGGTTGTCGTACCGTCACCGGCATCATCGCCTGTCTTGCTGGCCACTTCCTTTACCAACTGTGCACCGGTATTCTGATAAGCGTCGGCCAATTCCACTTCTTTAGCTACAGTCACACCGTCTTTTGTGATGTGGGGAGCGCCGAATTTCTTTTCAATAATGACGTTACGGCCTTTCGGACCCAGCGTTACTTTTACAGCGTTTGCCAATGTGTCGATACCCTTCTTCAACTGGTCGCGGGCATCAATATTAAATAATATTTCTTTAGCCATAATAATTTAATTCAATTTTAATGAGGTCTACATTTCTTTTTATTATCCCAATACTGCCAATACATCACTCTGACGCATAATCAGATATTTCGTACCGTCCAGCTCGATTTCAGTACCTGCATATTTGCCATACAGTACCTGGTCGCCTACTTTCAGCACCATTTCTTCGTCCTTTGTACCGTTGCCGGCTGCGATTACTTCACCTTTCAAAGGTTTCTCCTTAGCTGTATCCGGAATGATGATACCGCCGATTGTTTTCTCTTCTGCAGGTGCAGGGAGTATCAGAACTCTGTCTGCCAATGGTTTAATGTTCATAGTTCTTCCTATTTTTTATGTTATACATTATTTCTTTATTTTGCCTGCTCATACAAGCGCTAAAGAAGCTACGAAAACCGTGCCAAAAAAGAATGTTGCCTAATCTGACAGAAAACACTGACAAGATGACACGTTCAACGTCATGCCGGGAGGGCTATACTATGCACGGGATAAATTTGTGCATTCCTAATTTATAGAGCCGTTTCACATATTACTGAAACAGTGCATCTATACGGATAATAAATTCCCATTTACTGTTATTTCGCCAAGACAGCTTGTTAACTTTGCCAAGACAGCTTGCTAACTTTGCCAAGACAGCTTGCTAACTTTGCCAACGCAGCTTACTTGCCTTATCATCAATACGGGGGGTAAGAAAAACAAAAAAGCATCAACTATTTCTCCCGCAAAAGGAAGTTTTTCGAGATTTAATAAAGATAATACGACAGAAATTGTATCTTTGCACCGTTTTTTCTACGTACGCTATACATATTTATAATAATGATTATGATAGACAAAATCAACGCGCTTCTGCAAGAAGTGGAAGCCATGACAGCCGCCAATGCCGAAGAGCTGGAGGCACTTCGCATCAAATACTTGAGTAAGAAAGGTGCCATCAACGAACTGATGGCCGACTTCCGATCCGTACCTGCCGAGCTGAAAAAAGAGGTAGGCATGAAGCTGAACGAGCTGAAAACAAAGGCACAAGAAAAGATTGCCACCTTGAAAGAAGCCTTCGAAAGTCAGGACCCCGGCATGGACGAACTAGACTTGACACGTACCGCCTACCCTATCGAACTGGGCACACGCCATCCGTTGACGCTGGTAAAGAACGAAATCATCGACATCTTCGCCCGTATGGGCTTCAACATCGCAGACGGTCCCGAAGTGGAAGATGACCTGCACGTATATACCAAGCTGAACTTTGCCGCCGACCACCCGGCACGCGACATGCAGGACACGTTCTTTGTAGAGGTTAATCCGGAAGATGTGACCAAGAACATCATCCTGCGCTCGCACACCAGTAGCGTACAGGTACGCACAATGGAACACACCCAACCGCCTATTCGTGTCATCTGCCCGGGACGTGTGTATCGCAACGAAGCCATCAGCTATCGCGCGCATTGCTTCTTCCATCAGGTAGAAGGTCTCTATATAGATAAAGGTGTATCCTTCACCGACCTGAAGCAAGTATTGCTGCTTTTCGCGCAAGAAATGTTTGGTTCTGATACTAAAATCCGTTTGCGTCCCTCTTACTTCCCCTTCACAGAGCCCAGCGCAGAGATGGACATTTCGTGCAACATCTGCGGAGGCAAAGGTTGTCCTTTCTGTAAAGGCACGGGCTGGGTGGAAATCTTAGGTTGCGGCATGGTAGACCCCAATGTATTGGAAGCCTGCGGCATTGACAGCAAGATATATAGCGGATACGCCTTTGGCATGGGCATCGAGCGCATTACCAACTTGAAGTATCAAGTGAAGGACTTGCGCATGTTCTCCGAGAACGACACCCGCTTCCTGCGCGAGTTTGAAAGCGCATACTGACCTTTTAATGAAGAATTAAGAATGAAGAATTAAGAATTTGCGCTTGCGCCACCCTATGATTCTTCATTCCTAATTCTTCATTCTTCATTAAAAACGTTCTTCATAATGAAAGACAAGCTTGTCACTCCCAGTTATTGTTTTATTCTGGCGGCCAACTTTTTACTCTATTTCGGCTTTTGGCTGATTGTGCCGGTTCTGCCGTTTTACTTGTCCGAAGAATTCAGCGCAGACAATTCCACCATCGGCATCATCTTGTCATGCTACACCGTGGCAGCCTTGTGCATCCGTCCATTCTCAGGCTATCTATTGGACTCATTCGCCCGCAAGCCACTCTATTTAGTGGCTTATTTTGTATTCATGTGCATATTTACGGGGTATATCTTTGCAAGCACATTGGCCGTATTCATTATGTTCCGTATTATCCACGGCATATCGTTTGGCACGGTAACCGTAGGAGGAAATACGGTGGTCATTGACATTATGCCATCTTCGCGCCGAGGTGAAGGATTAGGCTATTATGGCTTATCGAACAACATTGCCATGGCTGTAGGGCCTATGTCGGGACTTTTCTTACACGATGCAGGCATGAGTTACACCACCATCTTTTGTTGCGCTTTAGGCTCATGCATCGCAGGTTTTTGTTGCGCCACTTTAGTGAAAGCTCCTTATAAACCGCCTGTAAAGCGCGACCCTATCTCGTTAGACCGCTTTATTCTCCTGAAAGGACTTCCAGCCGGTTTCGGCCTGTTGATGCTTTCCATTCCTTACGGCATGACGACCAATTACGTGGCCATGTATGCCAAACAGATAGGGCTGGATGTCAGCACGGGATTATTCTTTACCTTCATGGCGGCAGGGATGGCCATCTCACGCATCTTCTCCGGCAAGATAGTAGACAGGGGCAAAGTGACACAAGTCATTGCCGCGGGATTATATATTGTCATTGTCAGTTTCTTTGCTTTATCGGGTTGTGTATACATCATTCAATGGAATCCGGATGCCTGTGTCTTTGTCTTCTTCGGGGTAGCGTTGATGTTGGGGGTGGGCTTTGGCATCATGTTTCCCGCCTACAACACCCTGTTTGTCAATCTGGCTCCCAACAACCAACGAGGCACAGCCACATCAACCTATCTCACCTCGTGGGATGTAGGTATCGGCATAGGTATGCTGGCCGGCGGATACATCTCAGACATCAGCACTTTCGACAAAGCTTATTTGTTCGGTGCATGCCTCACCATCGTATCCACCATCTATTTTAATTGGAAAGTGACTCCTCACTATCAAAAAAATAAATTGCGATGAAAAAGCAAGAACGTTATGACAAGATTGTGGCATGGTTTCGCGAGAACCGCCCTGTGGCCGAAACGGAGTTACACTATGACAACAACCCCTTTCATCTGTTAATAGCCGTCATACTTTCGGCTCAATGTACGGATAAGCGGGTCAACATGGTCACACCCCCGCTTTTCCATGATTTTCCCACGCCCGAAGCTTTGGCTTCTACCACTCCCGAAGTGGTGTATGAATATATAAAAAGCGTGTCCTACCCCAACAACAAAGCCAAGCATTTGGTTGGCATGGCTCAAATGTTGGTGAAGAATTTCCAAAGCCAAGTGCCCGACACGTTGGAGGATTTGGTTAAGCTACCCGGTGTAGGCCGCAAGACCGCCAATGTCATCCAATCGGTTGTGTTCAACAAAGCCGCTATGGCGGTCGACACGCACGTGTTCCGCGTCAGTCATCGGTTAGGATTGGTCAGTGACCGCCACACTACTCCGCTGAGCGTGGAAAAAGAATTGACCAAGCACATTGCGCCTGCCGACATTCCCATCGCCCACCATTGGCTCATCTTGCACGGACGTTACGTTTGTCTGGCCCGTACTCCCCAATGTGACAAGTGTGGTTTGCAATCCATGTGTAAATATTACTGCAACACATATAAAGTTCGTAAAGTCACCCCTAAAGAAGAAGAATAAATTCTCATTTATGAAGATAAAAAAGAAATTAATGCTAACTTTGCAGGCGTGATAGCAAACCGAAACGGTTGCGATAAAACGAATACAACACTTTTAAATATATAAGTATTATGACAATCGATCAATTTAACTTTGCCGGTAAAAAGGCGTTCGTTCGCGTGGACTTCAATGTGCCCCTGGACGAAAACTTCAACATCACTGACGATACCCGTATGCGTGCCGCTCTCCCTACGCTGAAAAAGATTTTGGCCGACGGAGGTAGTGCCATTATCGGTTCACACCTGGGTCGTCCGAAAGGCGTAACGGAGAAATTCTCCTTGAAACACATCCTGAAACACCTGGACGAATTGCTTGGCATTGAAGTTCAGTTTGCCAATGACTGCATGGGCGAAGAAGCCGCCGCTAAGGCTGCCGCTCTGCAACCGGGTGAGGCTCTGTTGCTTGAAAACCTCCGCTTCTACGCAGAAGAAGAAGGCAAGCCCCGCGGCTTGGCCGATGACGCTACGGACGAAGAGAAGGCTGCCGCCAAGAAAGCAGTAAAGGAAAGCCAAAAAGAATTCACTAAGAAATTGGCTTCATACGCAGATTGCTACGTAAACGACGCATTCGGAACCGCTCACCGCGCACACGCTTCTACGGCTCTGATTGCCAAATATTTCGACAAAGACAACAAGATGTTCGGCTACCTGATGGAGAAAGAAGTGAAAGCCGTTGACAAAGTGCTGAACGACATCCATCGTCCGTTTACCGCCATCATGGGTGGCTCGAAAGTATCTTCCAAGATTGAAATCATCGAAAACCTACTGAACAAGGTTGACAACCTGATTATCACCGGCGGTATGACTTATACATTCACCAAGGCTCAAGGCGGCAAGATTGGCCTCTCCATCTGTGAGGACGACAAGTTAGACCTGGCTCTGGAGTTGATGCAGAAAGCCAAAGAGAAAGGTGTAAACCTGGTATTGGCTACCGATGCAAAGATTGCCGATTCTTTCTCGAACGACGCCAACACGAAGTTCTGCAAAGTAAACGAAATTCCTGACGGTTGGGAAGGTCTTGACATAGGTCCGGAAAGCGAAAAGGCATTTGCCGAAGTTATCAAAGGTTCAAAGACCATCTTGTGGAATGGCCCGACAGGCGTATTCGAATTTGAGAACTTCACACACGGTTCACGCTCGGTGGGCGAAGCTATCGTTGAAGCGACCAAAAACGGTGCTTTCTCGCTCGTAGGCGGTGGCGATTCTGTGGCTTGCGTCAACAAGTTCGGCTTGGCCGGTGGCGTATCATACGTTTCTACCGGTGGCGGCGCATTGCTTGAAGCTATCGAAGGAAAAGTTCTTCCGGGCATTGCAGCCATCAATGAATAATACGAATCATTCATAACAAAGGCAGCCCGACACAGGAAAAGTGCGGGCTGCCTTTTCTTTTCAAAAAACAGCTATGAGGAAACTACTTATCATCCTGTTAACCTACATCGCGTCCGGAAACCTCGGCGCGCAAGAGAAACAGCAAGGAACTCCCCTAAAAAATGTTGCCAACACATTGAAAGAACGCATCACCTTAGAGGGCTATCTCCAATTAGGCTATACTTATGACGACCTTGAATCGAGCAAGAACAATACGTTCGAAATCAAACGCGCCATATTAATGGCACACGGCAAGATTACCGATCGGTGGTCATGCTATTTCATGTTCAGTTTAGCCAATTCGCCTAAGATATTAGAAGCCTATACCGAATATCACTTCTTACCCGAATTATCCGTACGAATCGGTGAATTTAAAACGATGTACACCATTGAGAATCCTCTGTCACCCACTATCGTAGAATTGATAAATTGCTATTCGCAAGCCTCAAATTATTTAGCGGGAATTGACGGCAGCGACCCCCTCTACGGTTCACACTCCGGAAGAGATTTGGGTCTCATGATTTATGGAGACTTGTTCAAAAGCTTGGTCAGCTATAAGTTAGCCATCATGAACGGACAAGGCATCAACCAAAAAGACAAGAACAACCATAAAGACATTGTGGGAAACCTGATGCTGACCCCCATCAAAGGATTCTCTATCGGAGGTTCCTTCATCAAAGGCAAAGGATGTGCGGCAGCAACCTCTGACGTGAACCCTGACATCAAAGCAGGCGACAACTACACACGCAACCGCTGGGCTGTGGGCGCAAAACTGACTACCCGACCTTTGGATTTGCGCACAGAGTACTTGGCCGGAAAAGACGGGCGGGTAAAAAGTGCGGGCTATTATGCCACAGCCTCCATCCACGTACTGCCTCGGTTGGACATCATCGCCTCGTACGACTACTTCAACAAGAACAAGGCGACAGACAACAAGCAGACCAACTACATCGCCGGCCTGCAATGGTGGTTCTATCCCAAATGCCGTCTGCAAGTGCAATACACGTATTGTGACCGTCATCGGGGTGAAAGCTCCAATCTGTTACAGACACAAGTTCAGGTAAGGTTCTAAGAAGTTGAATCATATTTCAGCGGCGTACTCCGCATCTCACTTTTTTTTCGTACATTTGCACGCTATTAACTTTGGCACCATCATCTTTTCATCATGAACGAACAGAACATCAAAGAGCAATACGAAAGTATCGCCAGCTTACTGAAAGAACAGAGATTGAAAGAAGCTCAAACACAATTGAGCGCCATGCTGACCGCATGTAGCAACCACGACCTGCACAGCCGCCTGGAGCAGACGCGTACTTCCTATCAATACATGTTGCAATATATGCGGAAGGGTGTTGATGACCCCGAACGCGACAAACTGCATAAGCGTTTACTGGCAGAAACGTGGGAGATAGCCGACCAGGCAAAAGCATACATGCTTGACGGAGTGTCTTTCCGCTACTATCAGTCTTTGCATGAGGCCAACCAACGTAACGAGAAGGTGCCGTTAACGACTCACCTGCAAATCATGGAAAGTTTTGAGGACGACATGGCCATCTGCCAACTGATGCCCAACAACCAAGAACGTTTCAACAACTTGGTAAACAGGTTGGAAGAGGCTAACCGCCATCTCTTCCTCACTACGTGGGGCGACACAGCCTGGACAACCGAGACTGCCCATCAGGCACAAGCCTTCCTAACCTCACAGCAACTGCGTACCATCGATTTGTCCCTGTTTGTCAGCGCAGTCATGTTGAGCTTGATAGAATGTTTCGACATTCGCAAATGCCTGTGGCTAATAGACGCCTATCAGACTGATAACGCCAAAGTGAACCAACGGGCTTTGGTGGGACTGGTCATCACCTTATATATTCATGGAGAACAGGCGGCACTTTATCCTGAACTGATGACACGGATGGAATTGCTCAACAGTGACCCCACTTACCGCAAAGAACTCAGTAACATCTACCTATACCTGTTACAAAGCAAAGAGACTGAAATAGTAGACAAGAAAATGCGCGAAGAGATATTTCCGGAAGTGATTAAAAGCGTAAACATGATGCGCGGAATGAAATTCGGATTTGAAGATCCCATCGAAGAAAACGACCGGAATCCAGATTGGGAAAAAGCGCTGAACGACGAGAAATTCAATGAGAAGTTACGACAGATGGGCGAATTGCAAATGGAAGGGGCTGACTTGCAATACAGCACGTTCACCTCATTGAAAAGCAATCCGTTCTTCAACAATCCTTCCAATTGGTTCTATCCTTTCGACTTCCAGCATCCGGCCGTGGTAAAACTGTTCGGCATGAACCTAAAGGAAAACCGACTGATAAACATGTTTCTTCAATCGAACTTCCTTTGCGAGAGCGACAAATACTCATTATGCTTCACCTTGACCCTTCTTTCGCCGACACAACGCGCCAAGATGTTGGAAAATTTAAACCAACAGCTGCCGGAAGAAATAGTGAACACAGAACAAGTTAAAAACGTCCAAGAGTATGCTAATCGAAAAGAGTTCGTCAGCAAGCTTTACATTCAAGACATATACCGCTTTTACAAATGTTCGCAACGGAAGAACGAGTTCCGGGACATCTTCAAAGAAGAACTTGCCTTGCACAAGCTCCCCTTATTCAAAGATGTTCTAAGTCAAACAGAGGTTTTGACAGTAGTGGCCAACTTCCACTTCCGCAAAGAGCATTACAACGAAGCGTTGGACATATACCGCTTGTTAGCCGAGAGGCATGAAGCCGATGCCGATATTCTGCAAAAAGCCGGTTTCTGCCTGCAAAAAGAGAAGCGATATCGCGAAGCCGTCGAGGCCTACCGTAAGGCTGACGTCTTGAAACCCGACCACATCTGGACGTTGCGTCATTTGGCTACGTGCCACCGCCAGCTACACGAGTACGAACAAGCGTTGGAATGCTACCAGAAAGTGGAAGCCATGCAACCCGAAAACCTCAACCTGTTGTTCCTTATAGGCAGTTGCCTGGCTGAATCGCGACGCTATGACGAAGCCTTGCAATACTTTTTCAAGATGGACTTCATGGAAAACGACTGCCTGAAGGCGTGGCGTGCCATCGCCTGGTGCTCGCTGGTATGCGGCAAGACCGAACAAGCCGAAAGATACTACGAGAAGATTCTACACACGGGCAAGGCTGTCGCGACCGACTATCTGAACGCAGGCCACACGGCATGGGTGCAAGGCGATACTGACAAGGCCGCAAACCGCTACGGACAAGCTCTGACTGCCAATGAGAACATGTCTAACTTTTTAGAAATGTTCCGCAAAGACAAGTCAACTCTTGTCAACTTAGGGATTCGGGAAGAAGACATTCCCCTGATGATAGACCTGATATTGTAAACTTCCTCACTCGACCGTCTTCAGCTCTCGATACAACCGTTGAACGGGCAGCCCCATGATATTGAAATAGCTGCCCGCAATGTATTCCACTCCCACGTAGCCTATCCACTCTTGCACACCATAGGCGCCAGCCTTGTCCATCGGCCGATACTTGTCCACGTACCAGGTGATTTCCTCCTCCGTCAGGGCAGCGAAGCGCACTTCGGTCTGCGATGTGAAACTACGTTGCCAGGCGGTAGTGGTAAGACATACGCCGGTGAAGACCTCATGCGTCCGTCCCGACATGTCGCGCAACATCTGCAAAGCGTCTTCACGGTCACGGGGCTTGCCCAACACACGTCCGTCCAGCCAAACGATGGTATCTGCCGTTATCATCAGTTCGTCCGGCCGCAACAGGTTACAGTAGGCGGCCGCTTTCTCACGCGCTATGTAAAGAGGTATATCGCCCCCTTGCAAAGTGTCGGGATACGACTCGTCCACATCAGGCAACGTGCGCACTTCGTAATCAACGCCCAAGCCCGAAAGCAAATCTTTACGGCGAGGCGAGTTGCTCGCCAGTATAATCCGATATTTCTTTAAATTGTCCAACATCTTTATGCTATTGTTTTATAAATGGGAACCCTTTACCACCCGAAAGCCTCTTCGCCCGCCAGCCACAGGCCATGAACCTTCAACACTTGCTCCACGACATCACGTCCTACGCCATAGCCGCCATCGGCATACGAGATATAACGTGCCGCGGCTTTTACCTCGGGCGCCGCATCGCGGGGACAACAAGGAAGGCCGCACGCGTGCATCACCTGCAAATCTGGAATGTCATCGCCCACATAAAGTATCTCTTCATCCTTCAGCCCGTGACGGTCGCGGAAGTCGCGGTAATCGTGAATCTTGACCGCCGAACCTAAATAAATATCTTCCGCATTCAGTCCCAAAGCCAGAAAACGCTTGCGCACGGCTTCGGTCCTGCCGCCGGTGATGATGCCCAGCTTCACTCCCATCTTTGCAGCCAGGTGCAAGGAATAACCGTCCTTGATATTGACAGTACGCATTGGCTCTCCCTCCGGGCTCATGGGGATGACGTTGGCACTCAGCACGCCGTCCACATCGAAAAGCAAGGCACGTATCTTCTTTAAATCATAATTTATGGTACTCATTACTTATCAGGTTTTCATCCGGTTACATGATGTCAGTCCCATTAAAGGGGACTACAGTTTTCATTAAACGGGACTGCAGTTTTCATTAAACGGGACTGCCCGTCACGTTTAATGAAACGCCTCGGCCCATTGAATGATTATCCGCCCTACCGCGAACCGCGCCTACGGCACGTCCGTCAACCTTGCGGGAAGCAGTGAATGCTTTCGCTCACTAAACGATAAATACGCTGCATTTCAGGCTCATCGGCCAGCATGGCCACGTGCTTGTCTATCACCTGCCGGTCGTAGCGCACGGCGGGGCCCGTCTGAGCCTCCTGAGGACTCATGGCATGTACCTTGCGGGCTGTCTCGTCAATCAAGGGCAACATCACCTCGAAAGGCAAGTTGTACTTCTCCAGCAAACGGGAAGTCAAAGCGTACATGTGGTTGGTAAAGTTGCAGGCAAACACGGCAGCCAGGTGAAGGCTCTGCCGCTCTTCGGAAGTACACTCGTAGACGCGACCGGACAATGCGGCGGCAATGTCCTTCAAGAAGCGGGTATCAGCCTCCGAATTGCTTTCCACAAAAACGGGTATCTCCCGGAAGTCTACCAAACGAGCCTTGCTAAAAGTCTGCATGGGATAGAATACGCCGAAGCGTTCGGCCTTCCCTTGCCATACATGTAAGGGGATGCTGCCTGCGGTATGCACCCACAAGCCTTTTTCCCTTCCTTCCACCATGCGGGGAAGCAGCTCCAGGAAGGCGTCATCCTTGAGCGACACCACATAGAGTTGGGCGTCGGTCACCACTTCATTTAAATCGGTGGTGTAAGAGGCCTCTACAGCCTGTGCCAGCGTGCGCGCCGACTCTTCCGTACGGCTATAGACTTGCACCAACCTGAATCCTTTCTTATACAGTGCGACAGCCAGGTTGGTAGCCAGGTTTCCCGCACCGACAAACGCGATGGATGTATCTTCTATACTTCTTTTCATAAACGTGTCATCTCGTAGCTAAAAAATACAGGATAATGCCGATGAGCAACAACGCCACCGGCAAGAGATAGGCCGACATGGTACCGAGCAGAGCCGTTATCAGACCGAAGTTCAGCACCAGCCAAAGTCCGGCCAGCACCAACCCCACGGATTTGTCGTGCTTGAACAAAAGGAATATCACGGCCGTGTAGAGCAGGAAATTGTCTTTGTTCATCACCCAGGGCAAGCCTATGGAAGCGAAATGAATCAGTTTGTCCACCAGGTAGAGCACGCCGAATACAATCAGCGTTACTCCCGTGGCCTTATACGTGTCACTATTGTTGTTCGCCCTCGCCGCGCTCATCGCCGTTTCCTCCGTATTTGTTCAGATGAATTTTCTCCCATTGCAGATGTTCCTCGTTGAAAGGCTTACGCTCCATGCCCTTGTGACCGATGGCTATGATACTGAGCACTTGCAGTTGCAGAGGAATGTCCAACACCTCGCGCACATAATCGGCGGCAGGGATACCCGAAGGAGCCATGCGCTCGCGCACCTGTACCCAGCAACTGCCCAATCCCAAATCTTCGGCTTGCAATTGCAAATAAATGGAAGCGACGGAAGCGTCCTCTATCCACACATCGCTGGCCAACGGGTCGGCCGTCACCACTACGGCCAATGCCGCATCGGCAATGAACTGGGCAGCCTGCGCCTTGCATTGGGACAGTTTCCGCAACGTATCCTTGTCGTCCACCACCACAAACTGCCACGAGTTACTGCGCTTCGAGGTGGGTGCCATCAAAGCGGCTTTCATCAACGCCACCACTTCGTCCTGCGTCAGTTCTTCATTTGTAAACTTGCGCATGCTGCGCCGTTTTTTTATCAATTCGCTAAAGTTTTCCATAACTAAATCTTAAACAAACACGGCAAAGATACAAGATTATTTCCTAAATTTGCAATTGATGCCATTGAAACTAACAACATACCGCAAAGGAAACGACATTCCTCCCTTGCCGGGGAACGATTCTTTCCACTCCACCGCCTTGTTCCGCATCTACGAGGCTACGCCCGGCTATGACCCTATCCTCATCGTAGCCAGCCAGGACGGAGAACCTGTAGCCAAGTTGTTGGCCACCATCCGAAGCAGCGTGCGCCTGTTTCCGCCCGCCCTCATCAAACGGTGCGAAGTGTTCGGTACGGGCGAATACTTCGTCGAAGGCATTGACCGCGAGACCATCTTCGACGACATGTTGCAACGCCTGACGGACGAAGCTCTGCGGAAAGCGTTTCTCATCGAGTTCCGCAACCTTCCGGACGCACGCTTCGGCTATCGGTGCTTCCGTGTCAACCGTTACTTCCCCATCAGCTGGATGCGCGTGCGCAACTCCCTGCACAACGTGGCCCATGCGGAAGATCGCTTCAGTCCTTCGCGCATCCGGCAAATAAAGAAAGGATTGAAAAACGGAGCTGAGGTGCGCGAAGCCCGCAACAAGGAAGAAGTAGCACGGTTCGCCCACATGCTCCACCATATCTACTCCTGGAAAATACGCCGCCATTTCCCCAGCCGTGAGTTCTTCCAACAACTGACAAAGCTGCCGACAGACAGCGACACAAGAAAAAGCCGGATATTCATCGTGCTACACAAACACAAAATCATCGGGGGAAGCGTGTGCGTCTACTCTGGCGACAACGCCTATCTATGGTTCTCAGGCGGCATGCGAAAGACACACGCCCTGCTCTATCCCGGCGTATTGGCCGTATGGAAAGCCCTTGCGGACGCCAAGGAGCGCGGTTACCGACATTTGGAGTTCATTGACGTGGGCCTACCTTTTCAGAAACACGGTTACCGCGAGTTTGTCCTCCGCTTCGGCGGAAAACAAATCAGCACCCGACGCTGGTTCCGCTTCCGCTGGAAATGGCTCAACCGGGTGCTGAACTGGATTTACCGATAAATACCTCTATTCCACCAGGAACACCGCCGAGGCATAGGCGCCTAACTTCAAGAACGTCTGTACGTCTGTCGTGCGACGCTCCACAGAGCCGGAAACAGCAAGGGCATGCGTAACATCATCCGTTATCGGTAGCTGAACAACAGACTCGCCAAAGTTGTGAACCACCAACACCCGCTCATCGCCCGCCGTCCGATACCATGCGGCAATCTGCCGATACGCCTCCTCGCCTTGCTCGTTGTAAACCGGATGTTTAGTCAAGTCGCCTTCGGCCAAAGCCGGATAAGCGTTACGTAACTCCGCAAAGGTCAGATAAGTATTCAGCAAGGAGGATTTATCCTGTTGTTGTTCGGGTACAGACTTAATACCCGAAGCTACGCCGGCATCCACCTTATCCGTATAAGCCGTGGTAGAAACGTCGCCCCACAACATCGGGCCGCGTACATACTCGTCGCCTTTTTCTTTGGTTCCGTACAAGCCCAACTCTTCACCATAATATAAATAAGGTTCTCCCGGCATGGTCAGCAATACCGCAGCCGCCAACTTACATTTCTCAACCGACCGTCCCAATTTGGAAGCCGTCCGGTCCTCGTCATGATTGGACAACTTCGTAGCTTCCACGTAATCCTGACGATAACCGACATATTCCTGCCGATAGTCCATGATGTCCTTGGCGAAATAACATCCCGTACCGTTGTTGATGGCCCATTCCAACCGATACCAGAAAGAGAAATCGAACAAAGCGGGAAGAGCGGCATAATATGGAGCCACTTCATTATGCTCGGATAACACTTCGCCCACCATATAGAAATCATCCGCCTTACCCGCTTGTTGATAATAAGCGTTCAAGTCATCATAGAATGTCTTTAAGAAACGGGGATTTTCATCCGACGTGGCATTGTGGTAAATGTGCTTCACCGCATCCAACCGCAAACCGTCTACTCCCCTGTCTATCCATGCCTTGGCCGTTTCTGCCATTATCTGATACACCGGACTGTTTGCCACGTCTTCCACCGGTCCGTAATTCAAGTCAGCGAACCAATCCGTACAGAAGTGAGAATGATAATACCACAGATTCATGGATTCGAACAAAATATCGGCAGCTGTCCGGTTGTCCAACACAAAGGGTTCGCCCAATGTCACTTTGTCTGCTTTGGAAGCCGCCCCATACTTGGTACCGCCCTCCCATGTCGTATTACTGGTACGAATCAGAAATCCCCATGAAGAAGCAAAATCCACCGAGAGCTCATAACGGCCATTTCCCTTATCGTAGAATTTCTTACAAATCGCATCCCCATAATACAGATACTTCGCCCCCTCAACGCTTGCATCCGGATTGTCCTCATCGGGAATGTCCGCCTTTGTCACAGTCACGATGGGACGTGAGGCGTCCGACCAATCGAGCACAAACTTATAACAGCCTTCCATTCCTTCCCCTCCAGTCGTTGTCGGGAACCATTCGGCCGCGTTATATCCTCCCGCACCCTCCGTAACTATCATAGGCATTCGCCCCGCCGCAATGTCCGCCTGAGGGTCTTGGGAGAAAAGGTAATAACCTCTGTACGGACTTCCCGCCGAAGTTATAGCATCCGCAAACCAAGGATGCTCCTTGCCCGTATGATTCATCACATAGTCCAAATAAATCTTCATGTCTCTCCGATGGGCTTCCGACACCAACCGCTCAAAATCCGCCATCGTACCATACGTCGGATTTATCGTCGTATAGTCTGTCACGTCATATCCATGATAGGACATGGCCGGATGAATGGGTGATAACCAAAGTGCCTGCACGCCCAGCGCATCCAGATAATCCAGTTTGTCTGTCACGCCCTGCAAGTCCCCATATCCGTCTCCGTTGCTGTCCGCAAATGAGTAAACCAAAAGTTGGTAAGATATGTTTCCGCGTTTCTCGCCGTCCCACTCCGTCGGGACAACGTCCACCACGTCCCACTTTACCTCCGGTTCAGGTTCGAGAGTCGGTTCGGGATTGGGCGTTACAAGATTGTCATCGCCACAAGCGACAAGCGACAGAAAAAAAATTCCTGTCAAGAAGAAGAGCCAATGAAATTTGTTTTCGGTATGCATAATCATGGAATTTATAGTAAAACAAAAATAAGAAATTACCGCCATGCCCAAAGTTTCAAACAGCATAAAAACAATCATAGCCAATGCAAACGGTTTCGTCGCTAAATGATAATTTATCGGGGGAAACCACAGATAACACAGATAGTACGGATTTACACGGACTTTAAGGTATCTGTCATGTCGAGCTTGTCGAGACATCTCACGTAGTGCATGAGGAGGTCTTACATGAGACCCTTCGACTACGCTCAGGGTGACAGATACATCTGTGCTCATCCCGTTTAATCCGTGTTCATCAGTGGTTTAAATTCCCATTTAACGAATCATTGCTTATCAGCGCAGGCACAAAAAATAGGCCTTGTCTCACGACAAAGCCTACCAAAACACAAACACAAAATAAAACACGACAAAACTACTATGCAAATATGCCTTTTCAGGACTTTTTCCTCCACACGTTATCGGGAGGAGAGCTGAAACGACTTCCCGCATATTCACATACACCGGAAATACAAGCAAATTGCATCCACAACAATGGCAAATGCCCCCTTTAGGCATTATCTGCCACTATTATTTATTATTGTATACCCCTTTCACGAAGCTTCAGCTGCCAGTTCCATGCAGAGCGCAGCGTGTCTTCAATGCTTGTTTCCGCCTTCCAGCCCAACTCGGTATTGGCCAAAGTGGGGTCGGCCCATACTTGCTCGATGTCGCCGGCACGACGGGGTCCAATCTGATAGTTCAACTTCACACCGGTAGAAGCCTCGAAAGCGTTGATCAGCTCCAATACGGAAAGTCCGCGACCTGTACCTACGTTGAATACTTCCACTTTAGCTTTCTGCTTCTTGTTCAGGATGCGGTCGATGGCCACTACGTGAGCCTTGGCCAGGTCTACCACGTTGATGAAGTCGCGGATGCAGGAACCGTCCGGTGTGCTGTAATCATCGCCAAACACGGTCAGCTTCTCGCGGATGCCGATGGCGGTCTGGGTCAGATAAGGAATCAGGTTCTGCGGAACGCCGTTGGGAAGCTCGCCCAGCAATGCCGTGGGATGCGCGCCAATGGGGTTGAAGTAGCGCAGCAGGATGGCGTTGATGGGAGCGCCGGAGGCTACCGTGTCCTGAATGATTTCCTCGTTAATCTGCTTCGTATTTCCGTAAGGAGATTCGGCTTTCTTGATGGGAGCCTTCTCAGTCACAGGCAGGTTTTCGGGGTCGGGCTGGCCGTACACGGTACAAGAAGACGAGAATACAATGCCTTCTACACCATGCTTCGGCATCAACTCCAGCAGATTGATGAGTGAGCCCAGATTGTTACGGTAGTACATCAGAGGCTTCTGTACCGACTCGCCTACCGCCTTGCTTGCGGCAAAGTGGATGATGGCCTTGATGCCTTTGTACTTCTCGAACATGGCATCGAGTCCGGCATAGTCCAGGCAATCCAGCTTCTCGAATGCAGGACGGATGCCCGACACTTTCTCAATGTTGTCCACTACATCTGCGTTAGAGTTCGACAGATTGTCAATTATAACTACTTCATACCCTGCGTTCTGAAGCTCGACTACGGTATGCGAACCGATGTATCCGGTTCCGCCTGTTACCAATATTCTCTCTTTCATAAAAATAGATCTTTTTATAGGTTATTTTTTGTTAGGCACAAATGTAGGCATTTTATTTTAGAGTATCTACAAAAATGCAGAAAAAAACCTGTCGGCATCCATTTTTATGGCGCGCCCGGGTGGGATACGTCCTAAAAAGGAATGCCGACAGGCAAAAAAGTATGACACTCGTCTCCCGGCTCACAGCCGTAGCGACAAGCCTCTTAAAGTTTCACAATTCCGGAGAAGCCCATGAAGGCCATGGCCAGCAGACCGGCCGTAATCAGGGTGATGGGGGTGCCCTGCAAGCCCTTTGGAATGTTCACCAGGCTCAACTGCTCGCGGATACCGGCGAAGATGGTCAGCGCAAGTCCGAAGCCCAATGCCGTGGAGAATGCGTAAACGACTCCCGTCAGCAGGTCATAGTCCTTCTGGATAACCAGGATGGCCACACCCAGCACGCAGCAGTTAGTCGTAATCAGCGGAAGGAACACGCCCAACGCCTGATAGAGCGAGGGGGATACCTTCTTCAGGATAATCTCCACCATCTGCACCAAGGCGGCGATGACCAAGATGAAGGTAATGGTCTGCAGATAACCCAAACCGAACGCATCGAGCACATACTTCTGAATCAAGAAGGTGACAATCGTAGAGAGGGTCAGCACGAACGCCACGGCTGCCGACATACCCAATGCCGTATCAATCTTCTTGGAAACGCCCAAGAACGGACAGATACCCAAGAATTGCGACAACACGATGTTGTTTACAAAGATTGCCGATATAAATATTAAGATATATTCCATATTACATCTATATTATAAGAATGAGAAATACCATTTGCTTATGCTTTCCTCAGGCGGTTTACGATGGCGATGAGGTAACCCAACGCAATGAACGCGCCCGGAGCCAAGACGAATGTCAGCATACCGTAGTCTTCGGGGTAAATAGTCAGACCGAAAATCTTACCGGTACCCAACAACTCACGCACGGCACCCAGCAGCGTCAGACCCACCGTAAAGCCCAAGCCCATGCCGATACCATCGAACATGGAAGCCACCGGACCGTTCTTGGCGGCAAACGCCTCGGCGCGTCCCAACAGGATACAGTTCACCACAATCAGCGGGATGAACAGACCCAGCGTGGCGTACAGAGCTGGCACGTAAGCCTGCATAATCATCTGCAGCAGGGTAACGAACGAAGCGATAACGACTACGAACGCCGGAATGCGCACCATGTCGGGTATCAGGTTCTTGATGGCCGAGATTACCACATTGGAGCAAATGAGCACAAAGGCGGTGGCCAGTCCCATACCCATACCGTTGAGGGCGGAAGAGGTGGTACCCAGCGTAGGACACATACCCAACAGAAGCACGAATGTAGGATTCTCCTTGATGATACCGTTCATCAACACTTTAAAGTTATTCATAATGCTGCTCCTTTCTTATTTAACGCCGGTGGAATCTGCGGGGGCAGACTCGTCAGCAGGTTGTTCAACATTGTTTTGCGTAGTCGCGCCGGTAGCGCCGTCAGCCGTATTCTGTCCGGCGTAAGCGGCATAAGCGGCATTCACGGCATTGAGGAATGCGCGTGAGGTAATGGTGGAAGCCGTAATGGCGTCTATCTCGCCGCCATCCTTGCTTACCGTCAACGGAGACGTGCCCGGATTCTTGCCGGTGATGTCGCCTTTGCCGCCTTTCTTAAACCAGTCAGCCGCTTTCGAGCCAAGTCCCGGAGTCTCCACATGCGACAACAGCGAATAATCGAGGACATTGCCCTGGGCATCGAAACCTACGAGCACCTTCAGTTCGCCACCGAAGCCCATAGCTGAAGCCTCGACAGCCGCACCAATAAACTCACCGCTCTTGGTGGCCGGATAAACAGCGTATTGCACACCGTTCACTTCCTGCATCTTCTTATCGGCAATAGGGTCGTTGTCAAAACCGGGAACCACCGCGCTGACGGCATCGCTCAGCGTCTTGGCGTTGGCGGCCGCAATCGGTTCCTTGGTAATCTCATTCACCCAAGCCAGCAGTGCTACGGAGACAGCGGTCACGCCCGTCAGCACCAGCAACATGTTCTTTAAGGATGATTCTAACTTTTTCATTTTTTCTTTGCTACCTCCCCAAAGCGTTTTGGTTTGACATACGTGTTAATCAGCGGTGTGAACGCATTCATAATCAGAATGGCGAACGACATACCTTCGGGGTAAGCACCGAACAGACGGATAACGACCGTCAGCAGACCGATACATACACCGTAAATAAGCATACCTTTGTGGTTCATAGGCGAAGTCACATAGTCGGTAGCCATGAAGACAGCACCCAACATCAAACCGCCGGAGAGCAGTTGTGTCAGTCCGTCAACGTAGAGTTCCGGATTGGCCATGTGCATGATGGAACCGAACACGAACACCGTCACCAGAATAGATACAGGAATGTGCCACGTGATGATTTTCTTCCACAACATGTAAACTAAGCCCAGCAGCAATGCCAAGGCGCTAACCTCACCGATACAACCGGGATTGTTGCCCAGCAAGAGGTCGAACGCACCGGGAAGCTGGTCGAGCGAGAAACCGGGAGCACCATTGATGACACCCTTCATCACAGCCAGCGGAGTGGCGGTAGTCGTGGCGTCGGTATAAGCCGTCAACTGACCTACAACCGGCCAGCTGGTCATCTGCACGGGGAAAGACAGCAGCAGGAACACACGTCCTACCAATGCGGGGTTGAACGGGTTGCAGCCCAAACCGCCGAATGACATCTTGCCCACACCGATAGCGACCAATGCGCCAATGATAATAATCCAGATAGGCAGGTTGGACGGCAGGTTGAAAGCCAGCAACACACCGGTGATGATGGCCGAACCGTCGGTAATGGTTGTGGTTTCTTTCTTCAGCAGGTACTTACTGATGGCCCATTCAAAGAATACACAGGCCACTACGGAAGTAAGCGTAACAATCAGCGCACCCAGTCCGAAGAAGTAGAGCGACACCAGAAAAGCCGGTATCAGCGCGATAAGCACGCCGTACATATTCTTCTTCACGCTGTCATCGCTGTGGACATGGGGCGAAAGGGATACGATTAACTTATTCATAATTTCAATCTTTTACTTTACTTTTTTGCTTGACGTGCACGTATCATCGCTCCCACTTTGCTCTTGCCCAAGCGGATGTAGTCCAGCATCGGACGATTGGACGGGCAGGTAAACTGGCAGGAACCACACTCGATACACGACATGATGTCTTCTTTCTCTACTCTTTCGAAGTCTCCGTGAGCCGACACGGTGGCAAGCAAGAACGGCTCCAGACCCATCGGGCAGGCACTTACGCACTTGGCGCAACGGATACACGGCTGAACCTCGCCACGTTTGGCTTCCTTGTCGTTCATTATCAGGATGCCGGAGCTTCCCTTGGCGGTAGGCACGTCCGTATTGACCAATGCCTTACCCATCATCGGACCGCCGCCGATAATCTTGCCTGTATCTTCGGGCAAACCGCCGCAGGCATCGATAAGCTGCTGCATTGGTGTGCCGATACGTGCCAGGAAATTGGACGGTTTGGCAAGCGACTTGCCGGTTACGGTAATGACGCGCTCGAACAAAGGCTTGTTCTTCTGCACAGCTTGATAAACAGCGAAAGCCGTACCTACATTCTGCACCACGGCACCCGTAGAGATAGGCAACGCGCCGGCTGCCACCTGACGCTTGATGATGGCATCGATGAGCTGCTTCTCACCGCCTTGCGGATACTTCACTTGCAGAGGAACAACCTCAATGCCCGTATACGCAGAGGCAACCTTCGTCATCAGCTGGATGGCATCGGGCTTGTTGTTCTCAATGCCGATATATGCCTTGTTTACCTTTACAGCCTTCATCAAGATGGTAACGCCTACCATGATTTCCTCGGCATGTTCCAACATCAGCTGATGGTCGGCCGTCAGATAAGGCTCGCACTCTACGGCGTTGATGATGACACACTCGGCCTTGAAAGCGGGAGGCGGACACAGCTTCACCTGCGTGGGGAAGCAAGCGCCACCCATACCTACAATGCCAGAGTCGGCAATCTTCTTTACTATTTCCTCCGGAGTCAGATTACATTCCTTCACCAATGTGTCGGTGCGGTCAATGCTCTCTTCCCATTCGTCTCCTTCTACATCAATGAAGATGGCAGGTTTCGGATAGCCGCTGGCATCGATAACGGTATCAATCTTGGCCACCTTTCCGCTGACCGAAGAGTGGATGGCCGCTGATACAAAGCCGCCCGGCTCGGCAATCTTCGTACCTACTTTCACAACATCTCCCTTGGCCACAATCGGTTTCGCGGGCGCGCCGATGTGCTGGCTCAGCAAGATGACAGCCTTTGCGGGGATGTCGGCCTTGATGATGGGCTGATGTGCTGAAAGTTTATTTTCGTGTGGATGAACACCACCGATTGAAAATGTTTTCAACATACTAATACTGTATTTTAGTCGTTCTAATTTCGGGTTGTTTGTTTAGGCTTCGGCCTTCGGAAGTTCGGTTTCCTCATTCTTGGGGGCTTCTGCCTTCGGAGCCTCGGCTTTGGGAGCTTCGGGTTTCTTCGCCGGCTCAGCTTTCGGAGCGGCGGGAGTTGCCTCTTCTGTCTTAGGCTTACGCGGCGGGAAGTTCAGCGCGATAATGGCATTTTGCGGACAAGCTTCCTCGCACTTGCGGCACGACTTGCACTTGTCCGGGTCGATGTACGCCAAGTTGTTCTCCAAGGTAATAGCCTCGAAAGCGCATACTTTTACGCACTTGCCGCAACCGATACAAGCCACGGTACAAGCCTTGCGGGCCACGGCGCCCTTGTCTTTGTTGACACACTGCACGTACACGCGACGTGACTTCTTGCCTTTGGGACGAATCTCGATGATGTTGCGCGGACAAGCCTTGGCACAAGCACCGCAGGCCGTACACTTGTCCTCGTCCACTTCGGGAAGTCCCGTTTCGGGATTCATGTGGATAGCATCGAACAAGCAGGCCGACACACAGTCGCCACAGCCCAAACATCCGTAGCTACAACCCGTCTCGCCACCATAGAGCGAAGAAGCGATGGCGCAACTCTTCGTTCCGTCGTACTGGTTCGTACGAGGACGGTTGGCACACGTACCGTTACATCTCACCACTGCGACCTTCGGTTCGGAAGCCGCAACGGTCAAGCCCAGAATCTCGGCTACTTTCTCCATGACGGGCTGCCCACCCACCGGACAAAGTTTGCCTTCCAGCGAACCTGCCTTCACACAAGCGGCGGCAAATCCGCTACAACCCGGATAACCACATCCGCCGCAGTTTGCCTGGGGCAATACAGCCGCCACCTGGCCAATCCGCGGATCTTCATACACGGCGAATTTCTTGGAAGCGACATACAAGATAGCCGCTGACACCAGGGCTATCACTCCCAACGAAATCACTGCAATCAGAATTACATTCATAAAATTAGTTAGTTATTTAATTGATTATTATTTTGAATTTCCTTCCCTCACATCGGCCGGACGGAAAAAGAGAACCTTCTCCCTATCCTCTTCCGGTTCAACCATAATATATAATAATATGGTATAAGCAGCAGCAACGCGCACAAAGCCGCCTGCAACTCATCCTTCCATACTGCCATAAATATAAAAAGGGAAACCACCACCAAAAAGAAAGGTAAGATAAAAGCCAACAAAACCGCTATTCTGCCCATGGAAAGCTCGCCCACCACCCACACGTGGTCACCGGGCTTACAAGAGGAAGCGAAAGCTGCGTCAGTCACATCAATCAGCTTTTCTTTCGCGTCGGCCGAAGAGCAATGTCCTCTTGCGCTACACGCGGCACAAGCCGAAGTCTGGACAATACGAACCTTCAGATGGGAACCATCGATGTTTTCCACAATACCTTGATGTTTTATAGTATCCGCCATTTTGCAAAGTGTGCATTACAAATCGCGGCAAATTTAAGCATAATTTGTGAACTACAAATCATTCTCACGCTTTTTCTGTGTGCGCAAACGATGTTTTTTTGATATAATCCATTTTCTATTGCTATTTTTGCATAGAAAAAGACAGTATCCTATATGAAAGCGCCAAGTATCATAGGATAGTTGGCCATTTATCCTATAATACTTGGGCAAGTAAGCAATAATACTAAAAAAGAAGTTTAGGCGCCATGTTTCAACACTTCGTTTATCGCTTCCGATTTCAGGTTCTCACCCACCATCTTGTCGAACGAAATCTTGAATGTATAGGCAAACTCACAAGGCCTAACAGACGGGAAAGAGACCTTCAAGCCTTCCGGTGTTTTTTCCCAATTTATTTTCTCGTCTGTTCCTAACATAGATATACCCAGTATGTTGGCATCACCAATCACATCCGGAGTAAGCGATTTGATGACAATGTCCTTATCGCTCCATCCTAACGAAATGGCATAAAAATCGTTCCCTTTGGTGGTAAAGCGGATGTCCGTTGCCGTATAGGGAGTGGCCTCATTGTCAGTAAACGAACCTTTGGCAGCCTTCGTTTCCCCTTCGCCATATTTCTTCCAACAATGCGTTCCGTAAATGGCCTCACCATTTACTTCCAACCATCCACCTATGGATAATAGGATATTTTTCTGCTCATCAGGGATTGTTCCGTCCGATTTAGGACCAATATTCAACAACAAATTACCGTTCTTGCTGACAATATCCACAAGGTCATGCACTATTTGATAAGGTTTCTTATATACTTCATCCGTGATATATCCCCATGATTTTATTCCAACAGTAGTATCCGTCTGCCACGGGAATCGCATTATTTCTCCGGCTTTTCCTCTCTCTACATCCCAAACTTGGACATTGGTCGGATAACCCTGCTTAGTATTGACAACCACACCTTCACCCCAATCTATAGCATTGTTATAATAATAGGCTATAAAACGGTTAAAGTAAGGCATCAGTACCGGATTGTTCACAGTCCAATCAAACCATATCAAACGTGGCTGATATTTATCAATCAATTCATACGTATGCGTTAACCATTCACGGGCAAAATCTTCCGTATACGCTTGGTCATCATATCGACGACCATAAAGCGTTATAGTCGTATCCTGCACATCGGACGGGAATTTCATGCCTCCATTATAGAACCAAGCGTTTTCCGCCCGATGTGAAGACACGCCAAAAAACAATCCTTGTTTCTCGGAAGCGGCTTTCAGACTTCCGATAATATCTTTCTTAGGTCCCATTTTTACAGAATTCCATGGATTCAACTCACTATCATACATGGCAAAGCCATCGTGATGTTCCGCTACCGGTACTACATATTTGGCACCAGCCTTCTTGAAAAGAGCCACCCATTCATCGGCATTGAATTTTTCTCCCGTAAACAAGGGGATGAAATCTTTGTAGCCAAAATCCGTCTGTTTTCCCCATGTTTCCACATGGTGTTTAAACTCATTGCTGCCTTGTAAATACATAGTTCGTGCATACCACTCTCTCCCATAAGCCGGCACCGAATAGACGCCCCAATGAATAAAGATACCAAATTTGGCATCTGTATACCATTGCGGAAACTTGTAATGCTCCGCGATATTGTCCCAATCCGGTTGAAAGATTTCAGTTCCTTTTGCAGAAACGACTGAATCTATATCATAACTTTTCTTTGAAACCGAGCAAGACATGCACATTAGTCCCGCCAATAAAGCAATATAACATTTATTCATAATAATATTTTTAAAATACAATATTAACAACAACAAAAGCCCTTACTTATTTCAATTCTACTTGGTCGATAACAATTCCTTCGTCTAACGCAATTATCCGAATGCATCCATTCGTTTTTTTATATCGGAATGTGGCAGTCTTAATTGCTTGTGCCCGCAAAATATTATCTTTCCACTCAGGGCTAAATTCCTCCGTCTCATAATCAAACACCAACGGCTTCTCGTCATCTATTGACACGGAAAATCGCAATCGCCCATTTTCAACAGCATGTGTAGGCACCAAATGCACACTTACTGTCAATGAATCATTACGGTTTCCATTGAACGCATATTCCACTGCACTACCTTTCGATAAATAAACAGCCTTTCCATCATGGCCTAATCCATCCACCACGACATATTTTCCTGCCATGGAAGTATATTGAGTGCCATTCCATAGTTGGTTAAACACCTTATGGTCTTTCATTTTTTCATGAGTCACGGCATGTTTCACACGATTAAAGACTGTCAGGCCACGCGGTTTGAAACTCATCATATATTTCCATTTACCATCAAGAATCGAGTTATACTTATCAGTTAATGAAACAATGCTATCATATGCCATATCTGATTTTTGCCATAACATGACACTATCCGTTGCACTGTGTCGGGCAAACTGAGCGAAAAGCATCTTTTTATTCATTTCATTGGAAGACAAAATCGGATATTGTATCATTTCAAAATAAGCAGCTTTTCGATTCTCAGGAATAACAGAATATAGAGATTCTATTTTATCTGCTATTTTTTTGAAACGGAGCAATCGCTGCTGAATCTCTTCAACCGACCAAGGCAAGTCTGACACTTGTTCATAGCCACGTTCATATACACGAGTATTACCCATAAACTCAGGCTTACGGATATGTGAAAGCAAATAAAATTCCTTCATTACAGGTAACAAATCCCTCCCTGCGTCACTGCCAAAAGTGCGAACCAACCAGTTTTCCAAATGAGAATATACAATTCCACGCCCAGCCTTACATGCCGGAAGGTTTATGTTCCACGCCAAATCCAGAAACAGTTCTGTCAGGTACTCAGAAGGCTTAATATCACCGACATTGAGTATCCAGATTTTACGCATACCACGTTCATACGCTAATTGCATTTGCTGGTACATTAAAGATGGTTGCACAATGCCTAGCCAAAGGAAATCATGAGGGACTCCCCAATAAGAAGTATGATAATAGACCCCATTACCTCCGGAGCGTTTTTTTTCATCCTCGGTAGGGAAATGTCTTATATAACCAAAATTATCATCCGGCCACACAAGAGTAACGTTATCCGGTATTTGCAGACCTGCATGATATACATCCAAGACCTCTTTATATGGAACAAACTGTTGGGGTATCTTTTCAACATCAGGATTAATATATACCTTGAGCAAACTATCTTGCGCTTTTAGGACCTCATTCAATGCGTCTTTATATTCCGCGGTATTTTTTACTCCTATCATCCGTCCATCATGTTTGCCACGCATTCCTAACGTAAAAATATTCTCCGAATCCCCTAATTCCTTGAGCCGAGAGACCCAGTATTCCAATACCGCATTGCGGTTGGTCAAGAAATTATATTCCCCTTTTCCAACCAAATCCCATTCGGTAGCCGAATTGCGCATCATGGGTTCACAATGCGATGTGCTCACCACAATTCCATAACGTTTTGCCATTTCAAGATTTCCCTCAACAAAATAAAAAGGTACCGTAACCTCATGCATAGCCGGCCAAATTGTATTTGCCCTCAAACGAAGAAGAAGTTCAAACACCTTTGCATAGGTTTTGGGACCGACTTGACCGATAAAATGCTTTGCCTGCGAATATTTTGAACTGGCTTCAGGCTCAAAATTTTTAGTTGACCACGGAGTCAAAGCCCAATCTTCGTCATTGAGGAAAATACCTCGGTACTGAACCGAAGGCGATTGGCAACTTTCTTCAACCTCCGCTATTGCCAAACTATCACGTTTGTCTGGATAGACATCCGCCCACCATTCCCAAGGAGAAACCCCAATCATCCTGGATAGCTCCAATAGCCCATAGGCCAATCCTCGCGCATCGCTTCCAACTATTAATAGTTGGCCGGGATTCATTTTTTTGATTTGAAAGGTTTCCCATTTACCCCAAATAGCAGATATGTCTATCCCGTTCTCAGCCAGTATTTCTCTCAACTTTTCATCTTCAATCGTCCCTGCCACCAATTTGGTATTTTGGTTTACTTTTCCAACTTGAACCAACTGCGCATTAAATACATTTTCAACATCCGATTGTAGAATTTCCAATGCTGTATGAACAACTTCTTTTTCATCTTGAGACAAATATACTTCTGTCCGTTCATTTCTCTTAAAAAGATTTTGCGAAGATACTTGCAGACATGATAACAAGCAGAAAGTTGTTAAACAAATTACTTTTAATCCTTTTGCACTCATATGTTTCTATTTATTATAAATTAGAACAAACATTAATCGTAAAGATACTACCAAGTGTACATACCAAATGTTACCATAAGGAAACGTTTTTTACTACATATTTTTATGCGGGAACAAATGAATGACACATCCACTATTTCCTGCAATTTCGATTGTAAGATTTCCTCCTTTTTTCAAAGCATCCACATTCAACCCTTGTATTTGCAACCAGTTATTACTCAATATTTTGTGAGTTATAAGTCAGAAATATGGGCATAACCTTTAGGGGTACATTCTAAAAGGTGAAGATTTAACCTTTTTATAATTTCTTAACACTCAAAGAGCGGTGGTAGAAGGTA